>CAMWNR010000013.1 GCA_947175665.1 uncultured Porphyromonadaceae bacterium | reverse complement strand
CCCACGACGGCATCCGCTCTGTTCCGCGGTCTCGTGGGCTCGGAGTTGTGTAAACTCGACCGTTAGCAGGTCGGGGAGGGTGGGGCGGATTAGGGAGCCGAATGGGATGTTCAGTGATTTGCGGGTGATGGGGAGGAGTATGATGTAGGTGAGGAGGGTGGCGGTCGCCTGACCGATTATCAGGATGGTCAGGTTGCGTGTGAAGATTGTGGCGGCTATGGCCAGAAATATCATGGTGTCTTTTATGAATTCTGAGCGGAATATGGTTCGTGCTTTGCCTAATGCGAGCAGGTAGTTGGAGAAGAGTGAGATGTATACGATAAATATACCGCGAATGGATAGTATTTGAAAGAGCGGTATGGCGCTGTCCCATTTGTGGGCAAACATGAGGTGAAAGAGGGGTGCGGCTATGACGGCGCAGCCTGCCATTGCGGGGAGGAGGATGAATGTTGTGAAGCGCAGTGTTTTTTGTATATATCTGTCGAAGTCGGGTTTTGAGTCTTGCACTTTTGACAGGAGTGGCACGAAACTGGATGTGAGTATCTGGGTGATTGATGCCGATCCCATCTTTGACCATTTGTCGGCTTGCGTGTATACTCCGAGTGATGCAGCCGAGTAGTATATACCGATTACGAAGTTGTATATATTGAGTGAAATTGTGTTAAGGAGTGAGGAGGAGAATACGCTCATTCCTACTGCGCGTATTTTGCGTATTGTGGCGGTGCTGAATACTAAGGTGGGTCGCCATTTGCCGGTACACCACAGTATACCTGTCTTTATGATTGCCATTACCAGGGATTGCCATACGAGCGCCCATGCTCCGAAGCCTGCTAATGCTGACCATATACCTGCGATACCACCGGCTATCAGTGATATGGTGTTGCTTATGGCTATCATTTTTACGTTCATCTCTTTCATGAGCCTGTTTATCTGCACTATTGCCAGGCCGTTGATTACAAATACGAGAAACATTACCTTTGATAGTGGTATGAGCCTGGTCTCGTCTTGAAAGAGTTTTGCTATTAAAGGGGCGCAGAGATAAAGGATCAGGTATAGGGCGATGCTTACGATGGTATTGAACCAGAATACTGTGGAGTAATCGGTCTGTGTCGGATTTTTTTCGCGTAGCAATGCGGCTCCGAAGCCTGAGTCGACCAGAATGGTGGCAAAGGCCTGAAAGATAAGGAGAACCCCTACGAGTCCGAATTCTTCTTTGGAGAGGATGTTAGCCAGCACTACACCTACAATGGCATAGATAACCTGAGTGAGCAGGCGATCTATAGTGTTCCATTTCAGTGTGCGTGCTGTCTGGAGTTTTAGATTCATTGATGTATCAGTTTTCCACCGCCGGAGTGCTTGATTTTCGGGTTGCCGGGGTAGTATATCTTAGTTGATCCGAGACCTTTTACAGTGAGAGTTTTAAGTGTGGGGCAGTATATGGAGCCTGCTCCGAGTATTTTACAATCGAGATTATCGATAGCCAGACCGGCTGCGTTAATAGTTCCCGAGCCGGTGATACGGAAGTTGGCTTTACGGCATTCGCCCTGGAGTATTATCTGTCCGCGCCCGGCAGTAGTCCGGGCATCAATTTTATCTGCTTTTACGAGATTTACGTTGATCATGCCGTTGCCAATCAGGGTGGCTTCGAATGCCGGAACGGTGCCGGTATTTTCAATCGTTATATTAAAATCCGAATAGTTGTGCACCCTTTCCAGATGGTTAGATGTGATATAAAGAGTCGGCAGATCGGTTTTGCCTACATCTTCGGTAGTGACCTGTATTTTGAGGGTGCCACCGGAATTGGTGAAAATAAAGGAGTCTGCGAAATCTTCGGGTGCGGTATATGATACACGTGCTATGGAGTCGGTAGAGACCTTGTAGATTACATTTACATTATCCTGCACCCTCAGTTCCTTAAACTGAGGTGTGGAGAATGCGAAGTGTTTCTCTTTGGGTGCCGCTGAGGCCGAAGTGAGTATCACCAGAAAAGATGCAATCAAAAATAATAATCTGTGCATAGTAGATGGGCTAAAAGTGGAGATGAGTTTTTTCGGATAGTAAGGTTTGCAGGTATAAAATTAATCATCTGATGTTAATGATCAAAATTTATTACATAAGTAAGTAATGAAAATTAAACGATATTAAAAAGTAAGTAGTAATAGAATATCTTGTGCAATAAAACTTAATCTTTTTGGCTAATTTCCAATTATTACTCAGTCAGATACAAAGTATCTTCCTTCGCTCTGCATGGAAATTATCTCAAAAATATTGAAGTTTTCTATGCACATTAATTTTAATTACTTACTTAGCCTCGAGGTTACTATCCATATATTTAACATCATCGGAGCCGTAAGTGTTTTCGGATTGGGTTGCTGAAAGTTGCAATAAATCGCGGGTCTGCTTTAGAATGTCGAGCAGTTCGGCAAATTTGGTTACTCTCAGCATCTTGATTCTTGTCTGACGGAAGTCCGGTATACCCTTGAAGAGGGGAGATGCGGCGAGATGGCGACGTATATGAAGAATACCCCGGTATTCATCAATGCGGTCAATACTCTCGGTGATCTGGCGTATGAGGAGATTAAATTTTTCTTCAAGCGGGGTAGGTGTGATTTTGCCGGTGTCGAGATATTGGCGTATCTCGCGGAATAACCAGGGCTGACCGAAGGATGCTCTTCCTACCATAATGCCGTCTACCCCATATTTTTCGAAGGCCTCTGCAGCGCCTTGAGGGGTGGTGATATCACCGTTGCCGATAACCGGTATTTCCATACGCGGATCATTTTTCAATTCACCTATCAGAGTCCAATCAGCCTCTCCGGTATACATTTGTGATCTTGTACGTCCGTGTACGGTAAGAGCCTTTATGCCGCAATCCTGCAGGGCAGGGCCAAGATCGGTGATAATTTTATTTTCGTGATCCCAGCCGAGTCTGGTTTTTACAGTCACGGGTATGTTAACAGCCTTCACCACACGCGAGGTGATGTCGAGGAGTTTGGGTATATCGCGCAGCATACCTGCTCCGGCACCTTTGTGTGCAACTTTCTTTACAGGACAACCGAAATTTATATCGAGAATATCAGGTTGAGCCTGCTCCACAATTTTGGCGGCCTCTACCATAGCCTCTGCATTACGGCCATATATCTGAATGGCTACGGGGCGTTCGGCCGGCAATACATTCAGTTTGCGGGTAGTAGATCTGATGTCTCGTATCAAGGCTTCTGCCGATACAAACTCAGTATACACCAGTGAAGCGCCCTGCTCGCGGCATATAAGGCGAAATGACTCATCTGTCACATCTTCCATCGGAGCGAGCATAACCGGCTTTGATCCTAAATCTATATTTGCAATTTTCATTACTTACTTCTGATTTATTAATGTATGGTGAGTCTGCATCGTGGTGATGAGACGATAAATTCGGCTACGTTTCTTAAATCCTCACGAGTTACAGACCGTAATCTTTCGGTGGTCTGTTCGATGCCCCTTATCTCATCATAGTAGATAATGCTTTTAGCCATAGCCATAGCCATATTTTCCCTATTATCGCTGCTGACCAGGAGTTGGCCGCAATATTGTGAGACAATAGCGTCAAAAGAGCGCTGTGATAGAGTAGACTCGGCCAGCGCGGTCAATTCGCGGTCTACAACTTTAAGGCATTTGGCGACATCATCAATATCGCATCCGAAATATATCTGCATTAGGCCCGCGTCAGACAGTAAAGCCACATTAGAGTCTACAGTATATACCAGCCCTCTCTTCTCGCGCAATTCCTGATTGAGTCTGGAATTCATGCACGGACCTCCCAGATAGTTATTGAGTAGGAACAGGGGGAATCTGCGAGGGTCATTACGACCGAAAATGCGTCGGCCTACGATGGTGTGAGCCTGATGCCCTTTACGATCGATAATTTTATCAAATCCCGGAGAAGGTGGAGGAGCGATGCGCGCTGAGGCGGAGGTGGGGAAGTGCAGACAACCGAAATATTTCTCTAATAATCTGATTATTTTATCAGGATCCCACGGGTCGGCCACATAGATAGCCATATTATGAGGGGTATACTTATGGTCGAGAAAAGCGCGGCAATCTGCCGAGGTAAGCGACCGGACGCTGTCAGGAGAACCGAGAATATTATGGGCTAAGTCAGAGCCGGCATAAGCCAACTCCTCAAACTCATCGAATATAGAATCGGCCGGTGAGTCAAGATAAGAATTTATCTCATCGATTACAACCTCTCTCTCCTTTTCCAGTTCACGCTCCGGGAAGCGGGAATTTGCGATTATGTCGCCCAACAGTTCGATGGCGCGTTGAGGTTGTCCCGCCGGTGCATTGGTATAAATCAGAGTCTCCTCTTTAGATGTATAGGCATTCAGTTCGCCGCCGATGCTCTCCATACGGTTGGAAATATGCCAGGATTTTCTGGAAGAGGTGCCTTTAAAAATAGTATGTTCTACAAAATGGGCAAGACCCTGAGAGTGGTCAGGTTCATCTCGCGAACCGGCATTGACAGCCACACCGATATAAGAAACCTTGCTACCGGGTGTGGACTCAATCGCCACCCGCAGGCCATTGCTGAGAGAGTATATCATTACTTATAAATATATCAGGGTTTATAAATATTAACGGGAACCCAACACTTTATTATACAATTTATGTCTGAGGTCACGGATAGTCAGCGCCAGAGGGGATAGGAAAGGTATCTCTGGCGACATGATAGGTCGCAGGCGGTTTTTGCGGCTTGTGGCAAATAGCCTTAAGGCACCGGGATGACAATGTACGTCGATTATCTTGTCAAGTTTAGCCGGTTCGCCGTCAAAATGCGCAGGTCCGGCATGATTGCGGATAATGCGGATGTCGGAGGCTCTAAAAGTTGTAGAAAAAGCCGATTTGCCTATCATGCCGGATAATAAATCTACGGCCGAAATGGCATTTTCGATTAGCGAACCATTATGCACCACCGTAATATCCAGCAGTCCATCCTTGATAGAAGCATGCGGAGCGATATAAGCATTATTGCCATACTGCGAGGCATTGCATACGGCTACAATGAGAGCCTGCTCGGTAATGCGTTTGCCATTGGCGATAATAGTATAAGTATCGGTTTTATAACTAAAGTACTCCTCTAAAACGGTACGCAGATAATTTTTAAGTCCGCGACCCGGACGAGCATTGAATTTATCGGTTACTTCGGCATCAAATCCTACTCCAAAGGTGCAGAAGAAAGGTCTGTCGCCGGCCGAAGCATAATCCGCGCAGATTATATGGTTCTCCTTGATAGTGTCAAAGGCTCCGTTAAGCGTCATAGGTATGCCGAGATGTCGTGCAAGACCATTGCCTGAGCCGAGCGGGATGATGCCCATAGCAGTAGAAGTGTTGATTACACCACGGGCGGTCTCGTTGACAGTACCGTCGCCTCCGCAGGCCACAACCCCATAATATCCCTCGGCCGCAGCCTCGGCAGCCAGTTTGGTGGCATGTCCGGCATATTCGGTCACGGCCAACTCCACGCGAAAAGGATTCCGCACACCGGATTCCGATAAATGGGAGAGATTGCCTGCCTCGGCAAGCAAGTTCTCCGGGGCGAGATGACGGTTTACGGTACCCGCTTTCGGATTCACAATCAGAAGTAAATTATGTGAGTCTTTATCCATTTATCAGAGGGGATATGGTCTAAATAATAAAAATTATCTACAAAATTACGAAAAAAAACCGTAAATTTGTAGATAAATATGCTCCTCGCGCGATAAAAGTATCAATAACCTTCTACGCAAATCCATGTAACTCGCATGAAAAATTCATACAGTATTAAGTCGCTATACACATTAAGTTTGATTTCGGTCTGTGTAGCCGTTGTAATCAGCAGTTGTGGTCATAATAGTGGCAAGGCGCATCTGCCCGGGCGTGAACTCACTCAACTCAACAAAGCCATCAAGGCCTCAGATCTATATATGAGGGAGAAAGACGAATCTATAGAGAGGATGAAAAAGCAGTATGATTCGATCCCTCGTCAAGACTGTATGAGTCGTTGGGAAAAAGCATCGGAGATAGCATCTGCGTATTTACCGGTCAGAGCAGACTCTTCGTTGCACTATGCCGAGATTGCATACGATATAAGCAAGCGAAATCAAATGCCCGAAGAGATGATAAAGAGCAGCATTGCCCGCGTCAATGCACTCAGTACAGCCGGTATCTTTGCCCGTGCGGTCAATGAGTTTGACTCGATACGCAGCGCTCAACTATCACCATCGCTGAAATTGGCATATTGGTCGGCCGGAAGAAAACTCTACGGGTATATGCGGGCGTATGTAGAAGGAGATGTGCAATTCTTCTCGGAATATTCGGCCAAATACTATCAATATGACGACTCATTATTCAAATATCTACCCGCTACAGATCATTATCGCGAATTTTATCAGGCGGAAAAACTTGTAGGTAACAGCCGATATGCAGAAGCAAAAAAAATACTCGAACGTCTCTGTGACAATCTGCCCGAAGAGAGTAATCTATATGCTATGGCGGCATTCCAACTTGGAGTGGTGTATAAGAATGAAGGGAAGCCTACGGAATACGCCTCATATATGGCCAGAGCGGCAATTTCAGATATCAAAGGTTGTGTAAAAGATGGTCTGGCATTACCGACATTGGCAGAATGGTTATATCATGAGGGGGAGTTGAATCTTGCATTCAATTATATCAATTTTGCGCTCGAGGATGCCATGAGCGGTAATGTGAGAATGCGTACTGTATCGATAGCCGCATTATTACCGTTTATTGATGAGGCATACAGAGAGAAAATCAACGCCTCGCGCGATGAATTGATGATATACTTCCTGTTAGTGACCTTTCTGCTTCTGATAACCATAGGTCTGGTGGTAGTATTAATGAGGGTGGTGCGCAGAGGTAGAGAATATAGTAAGAAATTGGCGCGTACGGCAGAACTTCAGGAAACGTATATAGGCCACTTTATCGGGCTAAGTTCGATATATGCCAACCGTCTGGACTCGCTTAATAAACTTGTGACCCGCAAACTTGCGTCAGGGCAGGTAGAAGAATTGCAGCAACTCATTAAATCCGGTAAATTTGCCCAGCAGGATGATGATGAATTTTACAAGATCTTTGACAATGCGTTTCTGGAGATATATCCCGATTTCATTGACCGCATAAACAGATTATTGCGTCCCGATGAGCAGATTGTGATCAAGAATACCAAAGAACTTACCCCGGAATTGCGTATTTATGCATTCGTAAGATTAGGTGTGGAAGAGTCTACACGCATAGCCCAGATACTAAATTATAGTGTAAGTACAGTCTATGCGTATCGCAATCGTATGCGTCACCGCGCTATTGATCGAGAGCATTTTGATTTTCAGGTGCAAAGTATAGGTAAGGAATCGGAATAGGAAAATGATTTAATCATCTTCCCTTAAAATCAAGATTATTCGGAGAAATGGATAAAAAATTGTACGATTTTTCGGGTGGATGGACTTATATATTATTATATTTAACTTATATTAGGGTTTATATTTATATTTTTTAAATAATTGAATATAAATATATTACTATCTAAATAATTTATATTATACCTTATACATACCTTATAATGCTTGCAAAAAGTATATTTGTGTTGTAAATTTGCAATGTGGAAATCAAACACAGCGATTCCGGCTTAGAATTGCTGGTCAGAAAAGGAACTGACACGAGATTGATTTCAGATATACTCTTATCTTAATTAAGTAAATTCTAATAAAGGCAAAAAAGATTATAAGGTTAGTAAAGGTGTAAAAAAACAGTATTGACGATAAATCGTTTATGTTAGGTTTGTAGAAATAAATTTGATTCGCACTGCGGCAGACAACTTGTGAAAGTAGTCTGCTTTTTTTATATATTATAGGATACGGAGAGGAGCACCGCTGTCGCGGCGCTCCTCTCCGTATTGGTGTGTTGTGAATGTTTATACCCGCACCAGTCAAGGCGACAAGCCTTGAGTGATACGGGCATACATGAAGTGCCGCTAATGCGGCACGGGGTTGGCTGGTGATTATAGGTGTTTGCCTAAGTAGTAGCCTATTGCGCAGCCGAAGAGGCCTACGAATAGGGTCATCGTGGCAAATATGAGCCACATCAGGAAATGCCCTTGCTCATAATACTTTACGCTGTCGAGAGTAAAACTGGAGAAGGTGGAAAAACCACCGCAGAAACCGGTCATGGTGATAAGTGAGAATGAGGTTTTAACCTCATCGCTCCATCCGCATTCACTATTTATCAGCCACCCGGCGAAAATGCCTATCAGAAAACAACCTATAGAGTTTATGACCCACGTCGCAAATCCGAGGGGAGAGTTTTTGAGCCATAACTCGATAAAGTACCGCAGTACTGCCCCGGCACCGCCGGAAAGGGCTACCATAACGATTTTAAGCCAAATATTCATACAGGTGTTAGGGATTAGGTGTTAAGGATTAGTGATTAGGTGTTAGTGATTAGGTTTTAGTGATTAAGTATTAGGTAGTTGGAGTGGGTAATAAGAAAAGGACCGCGGCGCGCGAGCCTTGGTCCTTTCATAAAATAAGCAAAATGTGTTTTATTATTTTATGGATGTTTTTGCTTGAGATGATTTATTTACCCAGACGTGCCTGCTCACGAGCGATGTAAGCATCAATGCTCATGCCATTGCCGAGATTGAAAGAGGGATAAGAATTCTTAATCTGCTCGTAACACTCAAGAGCCTTTGCATAATTCTTCTGCGCATCATATACATTTGCTTCTTTCCAGAGTACTACGGGAGCAATCTGGTCATTGCCTGAAGCGATGCGGAGGGCAGCGTTATAAGCAGTAAGAGCAGCGTCGTATTGCTTTAAGTTTACGTTTGCATCACCCAGAAGCACTTTTGATTGCGCATTCATAACATCGTCATCGCTTGAGAACTTATCAATGTATTTGATAGACTCTTTATATTTGCCGAGATCGTAATAACCTACAGCAGCCTGAAGTGCTGCAAGATGACCGGCATCGGTACGTGAATATTTATCAGCGACTTTGGCATACTCAGCGGTAGCGATAGAATCGTTGCCCGCTGCTTTAACCATAACCTGATCATAGGCAGCCTGTGAATTCTTGGTAGTAGGGATTTGATAGAGCCACATATATGCTGCACCGCACGCTGCGATTGCTACGATGATGCCTAAAGCCCAGTATAGGATTTTCTTATTGTTTGCTACAGTCTCGCCGGCAGAGGTGAGAGTAGAGTTGAGATTGTCGATAGCGTTCAACTCTTGATTTTGATCGTTATTTGCCATTTTTGACGTTATTGGAAATAATCGTTGGTGAAACAAATTTTGAAGAGTCGCCTGAAATGGAGGTTTACGAATAACCGCGGCACTTCTGCGCTCTGAATTGCAAAGTTAGGAAATAATTGCATTATAGCCAATTATTTTTTGAAAAAAATGCAAAATCAGAGGGATTTTCGCAGGCGTGCCACAAGTATCCCTTGGCGGTCGCGATATTTTGCAATTGTGCGTCGGGAAATATCGTAGCCTTTATCGGCCAATAGGCGGCGTATTTTTTCATCACTCAGTGGATGTCGCTTGTCTTCCTCATCTACAATAGTACTGATCAATCCTTCTATCTGACGATTTGTTAGCGCATCAACGGTATTGGGCGGTGCGGTATTATCTTCCTGATTCTCATCGGGTTGTTTGGTTTCTGAGGGTTCATCATCAGTTTGATTTACCGTATCGCTAAAAAGGGAGCGCAGGGGTATTATCGCACCCCAGGGGGTGTCGACATACTTGTTGGTAGTGGCTCGTGATATGACTGAGGGATCCAGACCGGTGACGTTGCTGAGATCCCGTATCATCATGGGGCGCAGAGTGTATATGTCGCCCGATTCAAAATACTGCTTCTGCCAGTGTAAAATAGCCGTCATAACGCTCAGCATAGTTTGCTGTCGCTGTCGGAGTATCTGTATGAAATCGCGAGCATCGTTATATCTTGACGATATGAATTCCGTACCCTTTTTTGGTCTCCCTCTTCTACGCTCCACACCTCTCATAGCCTCTGAGAAACTCTCCTGAATGGTCAGTTCCGGGATACGGTTATTGAGGGTGATAGAGAAGTCATTATCATCTCTCGAGATGATAAAGTCCGGAATGATAACACCGGCCGAAGTCTCGGCATGACCTCCAAAAGAAGCCCCCGGCTTCGGGTTTAATGTCAGGATAAGTTGATTTGCCTCATCAAGGCGCCGGCGTGTGATTTTCATTCCCGACAAAATCTTATGGGAATGCCGCATGGAGAAAGGTTCAAAATAATCATTCAGTATTTCGATAGCGTCATTGCGGGTCACAGACTGCGGCATGCGGTATAACTGCAGCAGAAGTGTCTGCTGCAGATTGCGGGCACCCACACCGGGAGGGTCGAGAGATTGGACAGCGCTCAATGCAGCATCAGCGGTTTTATCATCAATGATAATGTCGTGATTAAAAGCGAGATCATCAATAATGCCCGCTAACGGACGCTGCAGATATCCGTTGGAATCGAGGTTGCCGACTATGTATTTGGCCGTGGCTGCGATGGTGGGAGGGAGGGTCTTTTCATCGATCTGCCGCTCAAGATAATCGTAAAGAGATTCCGAGGTATCAGCCGGTGTGAAATCATATTGAGGAGTATCCGGAGAGGAGTTGGATGCTCTGCGCAGGTAGAACGGGGTATTATCCTTATAGTCCTTATCTTGGTTGACTGCAGAGTCGAGCGGTTCAAGTGCAGGATTATCCTCCAGTTCTTTTTCTACCGCTTCGTCAAGTTCGGGCGCATTGAGTTCAAGCAAACGTACGAATCGTATTTGCTTAAGAGTCAGATGCTGACCTAATTTTTGATTTTGTTGCAGTTCCTGTGCCATTTAAAAAGAGGGGAATTCTATGCGGAAAGTCGTACCCTGTCCCGGTTCGGAAGATTTTACATAAATTCTACCGCCGTGATACTCCTCAATGATACGTTTAACGAGGGTCAGACCGAGTCCCCAGCCGCGTTTTTTAGTAGTAAAACCGGGATTAAACACCGTTTTGAAATTCTTACGCGGTATCCCCTTACCGGTATCCTTAACCTCAATAAAGACTCCCGACTTATCGGTGCCGGTAGTAATATCTATTTTACCCTCACCATCCATGGCGTCTACGGCATTTTTTGTCAGGTTCTCCATGACCCACTCAAACAGTGGTCTGGAAAGTTTCACGCCATGATCATCCGCATCAAGGTGCATATTGATAGAGACTTTGCCCGAGATACGGTTTTTCATATAATCGAGCGAAGACCCCACTACATCATTGATATACTCCAGATTTAATTCGGGAATAGAGCCGATCTTGGAAAATCGTTCGGCAATCACCGATAATCTCCGTACATCCTTATCAATCTCACGGGTCACTTCCGCATCGGCTCCGGTAGCCTCAAGATATTGAGTCCAGGCCATAAGCGAGGATATGGGTGTCCCGAGTTGGTGGGCAGTTTCCTTAGATAGACCGACCCAGACACGATTTTGCTCCGCGCGCTTAGTGTAAATAACTGCAAAATAAATAATTATGATAAGCGTCAGCATCACGGCCAATTGCACATACGGATACCAACTCAGGCGTTTAAGCAATATAGAATCCTCATAATATATGTACTGCGAGGTATTCTCTGCCAGCACAACCTCTATAAAATGCGGATTATTGCGCGCCATCTCATGCAGAGGAGTATCGCCACCCTGCGATTTGAGTCGCTTGATCAGGTATGTCCGATTGCGCTCAGACAACTCCTCAAAACCCGGAGAAGCCTCATCGCTCTTATCAGGCAGATTGAAATTACGATACTCGATAATATTAAAATTCTCATCAGACACCAAGACCGGAATGGAATTGTTTTGCTCGATAATGGTGAGCAAAAACTCAAAATCCGCATCACCTTGAGACTGAGCGAGCCGCTCTGTAGCCTTAGCCCAGACATTCATGCGCTCCTTCTCCTGCTGAGCAAGCGATTTTACCAGATTATTGCTGATAAGCATCACAGCGATAACTGCTAACAGAGCGATAATAAGAAATATCACTTTGCCCGACCGCTGATTATCATATAGGGTGATTTTGCGCATCAGAATTCCAATATTTGTTGAGAGCCGGCCGATGCCAGATGATCCTGTAAAATATACTCAGCCACGGCATTATCGTTATTGCTCCCGATTACAACATCAGCAATCTCCTTGACCTCCGGTATGGCATTATCTACCGCCACTGCCACATCAGCCATCTTAAGCATAGGTATATCATTGATATTATCGCCAAAAGCCACTATCCTATCTACTCCCAGAGTATCGGCAAGGGAGCGTAAAGCCTTAGCCTTTGTAGCGGCTTCGGGAAAGGCTTCGATCATAACATTGCCCGGATATATGGTATCATAATAATATACCGGATTAATATGAGGGATATTATGCAACTTTTGTGCTACTTCAATACCTATTGATTCCGGTTGCATGGCAAAGAATAATACCGCATCAGATAGGCGGGGCGGAATATTCAGAAAACTTTCCTCCCAGATTTTGTCGATATTCTGAGGCAGATTCTCATCTTGCCAGCACTCTAACTGGCGTTGTTGCAGAGGTGTGAGATGAAACTTCTTATAAGGAGAATGCAGACGGTTGACTATAAAATCCTTTTCCTGAAGCGCCAGAGGGCCGAGATGATAAATATTGATCATCTTATCCCGGAGGGTGTAGACAAAAGTAGGTAGGCGGTGAGAACGATAAAGTTGCAGAACCTCGCGTGCTGTCTCAGGCGCGAAATGGTGAGTATTACTGTAACTATTATCGGCAGGATTCCATGTTGTAGCACCCGTCATTACGATTGCCGGCAGGCGCATATCGACCTTACGTAAGAGACCCGAAAGAGTAGCCGGAGTGCGTGCGGTAGCCACAGTAAACAGGGCTCCTGAGGCTATGGCGCGGTTGAGAGCCTCAATAGAAGCAGCAGACAATTCGGTATTGCTGTTAAGCAGCGTACCATCCATATCACTTACATAAAGAGTTTTCATAATAATTAAGTTGAGGGTGTATCCTGACAATTGTCGCCGATTGCAAACCGATAAGCAGAAAAGGTCAGGAGTAAAGATACGGGAGATAACGCTAACTCTCCTTGATTTCAACAAATTCCACATCGGTTACCTGCTCCTCGATAACTACACGTGTAGTCGAAGAGCCATCACTCTTAGTCTCAGAAGTTACAGTGGTAGTCGAAGAAAACTCCTTATATTCCGTATACTCTACATCTTCAGCATACTCCTTGGGTAAAATAGAGTGAGGTGCTTCCTGATAAGGATTAGAGTTGCTTCGACCATAAGAAGTATTATTACTATCGGGGCGATGAAATTTGCCATCGTTACGTCGCTGACGTTTGGCGGCTTCCTGTTCCCGACGACGCTCCTCCTTACGCGAGGGCATACCCATAGATTGGCGTATACGATCCTCGACCGACTCCATCATGCGGCGTCTGAACCATGCAGATATCCGGTCTCCGAATATCATCCATATCAGTACAAGTATAAGTAATATTACGACAAAAGTCATAAGAAAATGCTAAAAATATGATATTAAACCTGCAGTTAAAAGACCAACTTTGTTATCACCGATATAAATGCTCGCTGCTATAAATATTTCAGGACGATGAAATATCGCACGGGCAGTGAGTGTTTGCATCCTCAAAGAGGGTGCGAAAGTCAAGCCTTACGATAACATAACGATAAAAGCACGTAAAGTATTATCGTTACTGTCAGACCCGGCAGACCAAAGATGATAAGAAGCGCCAGAGTGCTTACTAATAAAATATATCTAAGAGCGTTCTCTTTTAATCCGTAAGATTTGAATTTAAGCGAAAACATTCTCAGGGGGCTTATCATCATCAAAGCCTCGACAACTATCACCGGAACTATAATAAACGGGTTTGACAAAGCGTCACTCCAAGGGGAGAGTGTTACCCCCGGGGTGCCGGTAGCCATTATTTCGATAGAGGGGGCAATCATCGCGCAATATCCGATCCAGAAGATAGCATTGGCCGGTATCGGCATACCTATGAAATCTACACTCTGGCGCGAGTCGATATTAAACTTAGCCAATCTCAAGACACCGCACACCGGGATAGTCAGTGCCACCCACGGTGCCCAATCCGGATAGCCCGGATAAGCCTTGAGTATAAAAAACAGCAGCAGAGAGGGAGCCACACCGAAACTCACATTGTCTGATAGAGAATCCAACTGCTTGCCAAGGTCAGAATAGGCACCGAGCAAGCGGGCGAGAAAGCCATCTGCAAAATCAGCCACACTTGCCAAAGCGATAAATATCATGCTCCATTGCCAGTGAGGTAATGCGTCGGTATAATCAAAAGGAGTGGAAGCGAAAATAATAGCCGTGATGCCGCATAGCAGGTTAAGGCATGTGACGCTATTGGGTATGTTTTTCGTAATACAGTTCATTTCTTTAAGTGTCAGATGAATACAGGTAGTCTGCAATATTCTTGCAAACTCCGGGGAAGATTATCCTCTTTTCAGTCGGGCCACAGGAGTAAGACCTCCCGAAGTGGTCTGACCCATACTCACGAGGATTTCGCAATCAAGAGGGAGATAAAGGTCTACGCGGGAGCCGAACTTAATGAAGCCGAGATGCTCATCGATGGTCGCTTTCTCTCCCGTTTCGGCATAAGTAACAATTCTGCGCGCCATTGCTCCGGCAATCTGGCGGATAGTAATACGCTGACCGTTATCACACATCATACCTATGGTAGAGCGCTCATTTTCGGTACTGCTCTTAGGTAGATAAGCCGATAGAAACCTCCCCTTATGATGCTTTACATATTCTACAACACCCGAAGTGGGATACCAGTTTGCATGTACGTTAAGAGGGGACATGAATACCGAGAGTAAAATAGCCTCGGATTTTAAAAACTCAGGTTCAAAAACCTTCTCCAAAGCCACGATTTTACCATCGACCGAACTCACAATAAGGTCAGTGGCATCACCGTGAAAGACCCTTTTGGGACATCTGAAGAAATTGAAAACAAACGAATATACCAGCAGAGAGATAGCCGAGCAGATAGTCGGCAAAATCCAGGGTGGCAAAAAAAGCCATACCGGTACTTGCAATACGGCCAGTACGATAAAAAGCAAGATTAGTATATTGGTGCCTTCGTGGTGTATTTTCATTACTTACTTAGATATAATTATCTAAACATACTTATAATATACCCCATCATAAGTATAAATGGGTTAACTACACCACAAATTTAACAAAAAATATCGTGTTTCCATCAATAAAATTTTAAATTACAAAAAAAATATTATAAAAAAGCGGCTCGCGGTGCTGAAAATGAATTGAAAAATGATTAATTTTGCAATTCAGCGGAAAAATGTACCGCCAATACAGACCCGATATCCCCGGTGTAAATATGCGGGGACGATACAAATCAGACTTATGAATATATCTTATAAGTGGCTTAAACGCTACATAGATTTCAATTATTCGCCAAAAGAATTGGCAGCAGTGTTTACTTCTTTAGGTCTTGAATGCGACAATGTAGAAGAGGTAGAGAGTATACGTGGTGGCCTGCGAGGAATCGTTATCGGCAAAGTTCTTACCTGTATCGATCATCCCGATTCAGACCATCTGCATATTACAACAGTAGATTTAGGCGGGGGAGAGCCGGTGCAGATAGTATGCGGTGCGCCTAATGTCGCTGCCGGCCAGACTGTGGTTGTCGCTACAGTAGGTACAACTCTTTATGATGGTGACAAAGAGTTTCAGATACGTAAATCGAAAATCAGAGGTGTGGAGTCATTCGGTATGATTTGTGCCGAAGATGAAATAGGACTCGGAGAGAGTCATGACGGTATCATGGTGCTTGCCGAAGAGGTGACTCCCGGCACTCCCGCTGCAGAATATTTCAAGGTCGAAAGTGATTACTGTCTGGAGGTAGAACTTACTCCTAACCGTGTGGATGCCGCCTCTCATTACGGTTGCGCACGCGACTTGAAGGCTCATATATGGCGTGAACTATTTGAAAAAGATCCTAATACAGTACTCCCGGAGGTGCATCTGCCCGACGAGAACGCATTCTGTGTAGATCGCCCCGATGGTGGCATAGAAGTTGAGATAAAGGATACCGAAGGTTGTGGCCGCTACTCAGGTATTACCATCCGCGGTGTCAAGGTTGCGGAGAGTCCCGAATGGTTACGCAATCTGCTGATTTCCGTAGGGCAGCGCCCGATCAATAATATAGTGGATATTACCAACTTTATCCTGCTCGGACTCGGTCAGCCCCTGCACTGCTTTGATCTCAATACTCTCAAAGGGGGTAAGATCGTAGTGCGCACATGCGAAGAGGGAACCAAATTTACTACACTCGATGGTGTGGAGCGTACCCTCTCGGCCGCAGATATGATGATCTGTGATGCCGAGCGCCCGGTAGCAATGGCCGGAGTATTCGGTGGTCTGGAATCCGGTGTTACCGAGACGGCGACCGATATATTTATAGAGAGTGCATGGTTTAATCCTACACGCGTGCGTCGCACTGCACGCCGACATGGGTTAAATACCGATGCCTCATTCCGATACGAGCGAGGTACTGACCCCAACATCACCCTGTTTGCAGCGCGCCTGGCTGCCATTATGGTTCAGGAACTTGCCGGTGGTGAGGTATGCGGTCCCGTGGTAGATATATATCCGCACCCCGTAGAACCCTCTGAGGTAGAATTTTCACTTGATTATTGCCGTAAACTTATCGGTAAAGATATCCCCGAACCGCTCATACTCTGCATACTGAAAGCATTGGAATTCGGAGTAATGCCGACCGAGAATCCGGATATTCTCAAACTGCATGTGCCTACATATCGCGTAGATGTGACCCGCCCCTGCGATGTGGTCGAAGAGATACTGCGTGTATATGGTTACAACAACGTAGAGTTCGGTACGGAAATGCATGCCAACCTCTCTCGTCGCGGTGATACCGATTTTAGTTACAAACTCACTCAGACAGTATCGGAAATGCTTACTGCCGAGGGATTTGTAGAGATCCTTAATAACTCCTTGACAGCAGCCTCATATTACGAAAACAACGAGGTATATCCTGCAGAGACAGCAGTAAAGATTATCAATCCTCTCAGCAGTGACCTCTCGCTGATGCGCCGTACTCTCCTATATGGAGGTCTCGAATCGATAGCGCACAACGTAAACCGTAAGGCAACCGACCTGCGTATGTACGAATTCGGTAACGTCTACGAATACAATGCCGCCAAAGCCGAAGCCAAACCCGAGCAGGCACTTGCCGGATATTCAGAAGAGATGCACCTCGCACTCTGGCTCACCGGCAACTATAGCACCGGCGGATGGAATCAGAAAGAATCCGCGGCCACAGTCTACGACCTTAAAGGGGTAGTAGAAAATCTGTTGCGCAGACTCGGCATAAGCCTGTCATCACTACGCATGACTCAAGACTCTGATGCCATATTCTCAGCCAGACTCCTCATCGAGACCAAGGCAGGTAAAGAATTGGGCGCGCTCGGCCTTATAAGCCGCAACGAACTGAAGCGCTTCGATCTCGAAGGGGATGTAGCATACTGCGAACTCAACTGGAACGAACTCTATCGTCTCGCATCAAAGACCACGGTACTCTATGCACCGCTGCCCAGGACACAGCCGGTACGCCGCGACTTAGCCCTCTTGCTCGATGTGGATACATCATTTGCGCGTGTAGAAGAGGTAATACGCAAGGCCGGCGGAAAGATGATGCGCGATGTGCGCCTGTTTGATGTATACGAGGGTAAAAATCTCCCCGCCGGGAAGAAATCGTATGCGGTGGCTATAACACTTCAAGACGATGAGAAAACACTGCAAGATAAGCAGATAGACGCTGTGATGAAGAAGATCATAGAGCAACTGCAGCGTAATCTCGGTGCAGAACTCCGTTAATCAGAAAATTAAAGAAACTAAAAAACATACCAAAAAATAAAAATGGGAAGAGCATTTGAATATCGCAAAGCCCGCAAACTGAAACGTTGGGGCAATATGTCGCGTACATTTACGCGTATCGGTAAAGAAATAACAATGGCGGTAAAAGCCGGTGGTGCAGATCCGCAGATGAACCCCCGTCTGCGCGTACTCATGCAGAACGCCAAGGCTGCCAATATGCCCAAAGATACCGTAGAACGCGCTATCAAGAAGGCTACCGATAAAGATGCGTCAGACTACAAGGAGATTGTATATGAAGGATACGGACCCTTCGGTATCGCTATTGTAGTAGAAACCGCTACCGACAATAATCAGCGTACAGTGGCAAATGTGCGCTCATACTTCAACAAACACGGAGGCAGCCTCGGCACACAGGGTTCGCTCTCATTCCTCTTCGACCACAAGAGTGTATTTCACATCAAACCCGCCGAGGGTACCGACCATGACGAATTTGAACTCGCCCTGATGGACTTTGAGGCCGAACTCGAAGCCGACGAAGAAGAATGGCTCATCTATGGTGCATTTGACCAGTTTGCAAATCTCCAGAAATTTCTCGAAGAGAGCGGTGCCGAGATAGTATCTGCCGAGTTTGAGCGCATACCTACCGATTATAAAGAGGTAACCCCCGAACAGCGTGAGGCGCTCGAAAAACTCCTCGAAAAATTTGAAGACGACGAGGATGTGCAGAATGTATTCCACAATATGAAGGAAGAAGAGGAATAAAATGAAAATAAACCGACGCATAAGTCGACTTGCAGGTATGCTGACGGCAATGATAATCGTTGCCGTCAGTCTCCCTATGTATGGTGTGACCACTCAGGAGATGGAGCAGGCCAAGGCTACAACCGCCCTGTGGTATCTGCGTTACGCCAACAACGGCTCCGGATATCTCGAAGAAATCAAACCTGCAACCCTCGACCAACTTGAAAAATCCCTAAAGGCTAAAGAGAAGGAGAATCTCAAAGCCTTCAAGGCAGTTAAGACCCCGTCGGATTATTCCGCATGGGATAAGGATAAACTGGTGGAATATTGGTCAGTGACATTCTTTAAATCTCCGGGTCTGGATGAGAATGGCGTAATCGCCCGCAGTAGGGTGAAAAAGAAACTCTCTGAGATGAAAGTGAGTGCCCCTGCCCCCGAAGCAGCGGCACCCACTGCGACCGCTGAGATGCCTGCCCCCGAACTCCCTTCATCTACCCCCGAAGGTGATGACGTGGCAAATCAGAACCCTGTGTTGCCTTCAGGAGAGCAGGTGATGGAAGATGCCGTGCAACTCGAAGACTCTCTGGCCGCAACATCTGATGCCGCACCTAAATCCAAGAGCGAAGAGAAGAAAGAAAGCAACTCTACGTGGATCTATGTAATAGTATTGATTCTGCTCGTCGGCGTGGTGATATGGCTTGTGATCTTTGCCTCCAAGACTATGCAGCAACGTCCTAAAGAAGATGAAGATGAGGCTGCTGAGAATGACGTCACGGGTGCGAAGAGAGGCTTAAATCGTAAGAAGGAGGCAGCGGTAATGCCGGTGATAGAAGAGGAGGAAACAGTGGTTGTCGCTCCACGTATAAAATCGGAATCAGATCTTCGCGAAAAGTATGCCCGCTCGCTCGCAAATAAAGAGGAAGAGATAGCCGGACTGCATCGCGAGATACACGGACTGCGTGAAGAGTGTCTTCGTTTAGGAGAAGAGAATGGTCGACTTAACAGTGATCTTACCTCAGCGCGTCGTGAGGTAGAGGCACTTAGAGGGCGATTAAAAGCCGCATCGGCCGTAACTTCTGCATCGGTGGCCTCAGGGCGTACCGCTCAGACAGCCTCCGAACGTATCGAGCGAGAGGTGTCAGAAGCAGATAATCGACAGGTACAGCGTAAGACAGCAGAACCGAATGAAATCTATTTAGGAAGAGTAAACAACAAAGGTCTCTTCGTGCGAGCCGATCGACAACCGGTAGATGGAAAATCGATGTACGTGCTTATGACCCAGGACGGCTATACCGGCACATATAGGGTACTGCAACGCACATCTGCGATAGAGATGGGATTGGAAAATCCCCAGCACTATCTGGCCGGAGGTTGCGTAGCGGCTGATATAGAAGATACGGAAGATGCAACGTCGATACGCACGCTATCGGCAGGCACCGCAATATTTGAAGACGGTTGCTGGAGAGTGCTCAGAAAAGCCAAGATAGAATACGAAGACTGATAGCGGAAATCACCGCTAAGAAAAGAAAATATCCGGAATTGACAGAAAATTTGGTAGAATGAAAAAAAGATATTAAATTTGCAATCAATTAAGGAAGCCCTGATGGCGGAATAGGTAGACGCGCTGGTCTCAAACACCAGTGGAGCAATCCGTGCCGGTTCGATCCCGGCTCAGGGTACTGAAAAGAGGAATCTCATCGCGAGACTCCTCTTTTTCTGTTTATTTCCGGATAACACATTGGCTTTATTATAGATAACTTTGATTATCTTATTGTAAGAGTTCGTTATATATTTGTGCATTTCAATTATAATTTGTATCTTTGCTTTATGACAAAAGAAGAGTTTATCTCAAAATTAAGTAATGCTGTAAAGGAATTCACACCATTTGTCTCAACCCAAGACGGTCAATGGGTGGTTAAAGGTTTTATAGATATATATAAGCACATTTACACTATATCAACTGATACAAAGGTTATCTCAAAAATTATTGAACTATATATTTTCCCTCTTTTATATATATTTGCCAAGGACAATGAACTTCAGTTAGAACTCACCAAAGAGCAAAACTACTATCCCGATATTACCTTTATCGACAAGGAGGGGAATCTATTTGCTGTAGATATTAAAAGTAGTTATCGCAAAACAGCGAAGCGAATTAATGGAATGACACTCGGTGCATATACAGGATATTTCCGCAATCGCCAAAGTCTAAAAAATGTAACATATCCCTATTCCTCATATAAAGCACATATTGTATTAGGGTTTATTTATACGGAAAACGATAAGATTTCCGATGAATTCAAGTTATATACCCTTGATAATCTTGATGAAATTATATCTGTCGTTAAAGATATAATATTCTTTGTTCAAGAAAAATGGAAAATAGCAACAGATAAACCTGGAAGTGGTAATACCAAGAATATAGGATCAATATCTTTGATAGATGACTTAATTGCAGGCAACGGTGTTTTCTCTGAATTAGGTGAAGAAATTTTTGATGATTATTGGATAAATTATCTGACACCGGATATGGCTAAGAAAGCAGAACTTGCTAAACCATATTATAACGATTTGGAATCTTATAAGAAATTCAGGAATTTAAACTAATGCAACCCTCATTGTTTTCGGAAATTGAAATTCCCATAAGTAACAAATTTCCCTCTACAAGATATCAAGGTAGTAAGGCAAAATTTGTAGATTGGATTTGGAATGAAATTTCAGACATTCCGTTTAATACAGCCTTAGATGCCTTCGGTGGTACCGGGTGTGTGGCCTATAAGTTAAAAGATCAAGGCAAGTCGGTAACATACAATGATATATTACCTTTTAATTCTATTATAGGAAAAGCCTTAATTGAGAACAACTCCACCTTATTAAATCATTCGGAGGTGGATTTTATATTAGCCAACCATCCTAATATTGACTATCCTACATTTATAGCAGATAATTTTAAGGATATATATTATACAGATGAAGAAAACCATTGGCTGGATAGAGTGAGGTATAATATTTCAAAGATAGAAAATGAATATAAGCGTGCTATTGCTTGGTTTGCATTATTTCAATCTTGTATAATAAAGAGGCCTTATAATTTATTTCATAGGAAAAATTTGTATGTCCGTCTTATTGACGTAAAACGATCTTTTGGGAATAAAAAGACCTGGGATACTCCATTTGAAACTCATTTCAGATCCTTTGTTGAAGAGGCAAATCGAGCGGTTTTTGATAATGGGAAAAAATGTCGTGTATTAAGAAAAGATGCCTTGACCATAGATAGCGACTATGATTTAGTATACATAGACACTCCCTATATTAATGAAAAAGGCGTAGGTGTTGATTATGCTGATTTTTACCATTTTCTAAATGGTTTGGTAAACTACGACAATTGGTCAAATCTGATTGATTATAACAGTAAGCATCATAGGCTTAAACGAGAATATAGCATTTGGACTGATAAGGATAATATTATGGCAGGATTCAACCAATTAATTGAAAAGTTTCAAAATAGTATCATGGTATTTTCATATCGTTCAAATGGCATACCTTCAATTGAATCTTTGACTCATCTGTTGGAAAGCAAAGGAAGATACAATGAGTTGCGCTTCTCTCAAGATATAAAATATGTGTTGAGTGATAAAAAATCAAAAGAAGTTCTAATCATATCTTATCCTCAATAGATTAGAGGCCGAAGTTTGGTATCAAATGAGGTATATACCGTAATCCGGCTAAGCAGGTCAAAACGCTCTTATTTATGCTAAAATATGCAGAAGTTTTGGTGAAAATTATGGGCTGAGGAATAAAGGAGAGAAGGGGTTGGAGGAGGGAGATGTATTGATTGTGAAGTTTTTTTGATAAAAATTTTGGGAATTAATTATATTTGTTAACTTTGCAATGTGTATAATCGCTTTTTGTGTTAATAAGGTGTGATAATTATTATAAATTTTACGCCTTGCCATAAGTAAGTAATGAAAATTAAACGATATTATGGAAGTTAGTGGAAATGAATATCTTGTGTAATAAAACTTAATCTTTTTGGCTAATTTCCAATTGTCGGTCAATCAGATACAAAGTATCTTCCTTCCCTCCGCATGGAAATTATCTCAAAAATATTGAAGTTTTATATATACATTAATTTTAATTACTTACTTAACAACTATTAAACGATAACAACAACAAATCCATAGATGCCTTATGTGCTGGTAAGGATCAGTACTATATACGGAGTTATCTCTATAAAGCAATGATTACTATAATACAATAATAACTAAATTTTATAGCGCATGAAAAAATCTTTACTATCAAAGTCTTTATTGGCTCTTTTGTTGACAGCAGGTGCTGCCGGCGCTACTTTTTCTATCGCCGGTAATGCTGAGGCTCCGGCAGTACAGGCCGGTGATGTCGACTTCTTCGCACAGTTGGGAACCCGTGAGGCTCCGGCCTCTGTATACCTGACAGAAGGTTCTACCGATGATCATTTCTATACTACTCTTTCAAACGTAGCATCAGTAGTAAATGAATTTGCATGGAATCTTAAGTCTGAAATGGAGATGAACGCAACATCTGATCCCGTGACTGTCGTATATGCTGAAAATGCGTTGTCAGCACCTACTACATTATTTACTATTGAGGCAAACAGCCCTGTGTTTGACATAGAACCCGCCTTTCCTGCATTTGGTATGGATGGTGTATTTGGTATCTATCTCACCGAAGAGCAGAAATCCAAATTCGACAAAGCAGGTGAATATGTGTTAAGTTTCCCGGCCGGCTATTTTCAGGTAGAAGAGGAAGATGTAGCAGCATTCTCCATAGCAATCACTGTAGAGGGCGGTTCATCGCAGGAAGAAAACTATGAATATGTACTCTACCCAGAAGCAGGTTCTACAGTAGAATCGCTCTCTACCATAGAGTTGGAATTTCCCACAGCATCAAGCGTAACATATTGCGATGCTGATGTAGCCAACCTGAAAAGTGCCGACGGTAGTGTTGATATCACCGTAAAATATCCTACTATCGATAGCAAATCGCTGGTATTTAATTTCGCGGAGCCCGACGGTGGTTGGCCGGCAGGTGAGTATACACTTACCGTATATGACAAGCAAGTATGTGTGAATCCCGGTATTACATTTGAAGATGAACCCGGTACCGGCAATGTAGGCACTATCACTGCACAGTATACAGTAGCATCGCAGGTAAAATATGGCGAACTCGCAGACGTATTGATATTAAACACACCTGATGATATCGAAGCAAATCGCAAGAATACCGTAACTCAATTTGGCCAGAGCGGTATGGGTGTTTTGGCATTCTATCTCAATCAGCCTATCAAGACCGTCGGTGGTAATGATATGATATTGTATTCATACAAACCTACCGAAGATGGCGAAGTAGAGGTACTTAATGTTATCAACCCCCTTGACAGCGAGAGCGGCCTTCTCTTTATCAGCGCTGCGCCCTCGATAGATTATGGTGACGAAGGTGACTTCTCCGGAATGGGTATGATGTACATGCTGATGGCGAAAACATACGACAACAATGGCGTAGTTGTAGATCCCTCTCAATTCCCCACTTATCGTCGCAACGGCTACTACACACTCGAAATTCCCGATGGTATCTTTGCCCTTGAAGACGGTACAGTACTTAAAGGTCTGACCCTCACATACGCATACGATGACTCAGAAGATGTATACGGCACCGGTTATACTCTCTCACCCGAGCCCGGCACATATCAGTCGGCTGCCGAACTGTTTGATGTAGACTCCGAAGGTATCAAGGTTACATTCTCCGATGCGAAGTTTGTAGATTACAATGGTCGTTGTGCAACACTTACATTGCCTGACGGTCAGGTGCTTTCAAACAATACTCCCAAAGGTGGTTACAACAAAACCTGGCTTACATTTACATTCGGATTGCGCAATGTAGACTGGAGCGCTAAAGGAGAATATGTATTTGAAGTACTCGCTGAGGCTGTAGGTCTCGATCAGGGATTCTCTGAAGATTGGAGCGATGCAGGTCTCGTACCGAACTTCCCCGGACTTAAGGCTATCTATATCATCTCCGATACATCTGCAGTATGGGCGATAGATCTTGAAAAGAGTGAAAACTACACAGTATTTACACTCGATGGCAAAGCGCTTCTGCTCAACGCGCCTGCAGAATCACTTACCACGCTCAATGCAGGTATATATGTAATTAACGGCCGTACAGTACGTATTGCCAAGTAATTGGAGCAAAAAGATAACAGTATACAAAAGAGATGCACTCAGGTGCGTCTCTTTTTTTACTATTTGATAAATTGGAAATAGAAAAAATATTTAATTTTTTAAAATTATTTTTCAAAATAATTAGTTTTTATAATAAAAATGCTTAAATTTGTAGGCGAGTCTAATTGTGGAGAAGTTTTTTGCGACTTCAATATGTTAAACGACATAATTTGAAAGCATAAATCAATCATAGCATTGCTCTATTTAAGACTCTATTCATAAATCACATTGATAAGATTATAATAAAAGATATCTAACTATATAATATCATAACCGATCATGAGAATAAAATCTACCTCAATACTCGGGATTACGATGCTGTCACTCAGTACAGCACACTACGGATATGCTTCTGACTATTCCGCTCAGTTTCATGCCGAGCCCGTATCTCAAGAGGTCGGAGAGCAACATAGTGTTATAGAGTACCTTACCCTATACACGCCATCATCTTTAGAGGCTACACCGTTATCAACACGTACACCCTTCGGGCAGACCGGAATGGGAGTGCTGATATTTGGTGTTACAGATAAGAATCTTCAGATAAATAAATGTGACCAAAAGGTTACCATATCCTACTCTGAAGAGAAAGATGGTGAGCAGACCCTGTTGCGGAGTCTCACCCCCGGTACCTCTACCGGAGGCCTGATGATACAAGGTGTCGTAATGTATGACGACTACGAATTTTCAAATAATCCTCCGGTATTCACATTATTTATGTTCTTTGCCAGCAAAGAGGATTCAGATGCCGGACTGGCGCTAAGCACCGAAGAACTCGCAAAATATAAAAAGAGCGGTTATTATACCGTTTCGATTCCTGACGGAGCATTCGGCTTAACAGACGGCACACTGCTCAAAGGAGTCGCATTCACCTATCATTACGATGCTACCGAAGCCCCGCGCGACCTCAGTTATAAGGTTACACCTGCGCCCGGGTCAACCTCCGAGAGCGCCGAAGAATTATTTGGCTATAATAAGGCCGGAATCCGCGTAGATTTTACAGGAGCACGAAGTATAGACTATGTACGTAGCGGTGCGGTAGCCACACTTACCTTCCCTGACGGGGAAGTGTTGAAATCAAATGCTCCGACCGGAGGCGGGAGCAGACGATATCTCAGTTTTACATTCGGCACACGACGCACAGACTGGACTCAGCAAGGTCAGTATGAGTTTAAGATTCTCCCCGAGACGATTGGTATCGACCAGGGTGAATATGACGAATGGCTCAACGATGGCACAGTTCCTAACTTCCCCGGGTTGACCGCAACCTATATAGTAGAAGATACTGTAGGAGTAATGTTGCCGGGCGTGAAAAAAAGTGAAACCTACACTGTCTATACTCTCGGCGGGCAAGTGCTCTACACTGCGGCGACCCCCGGACAGGTGGCACAACTTACCCCCGGTGTATACATCATAAACGGCACAGTGACAGCGATAAAGAAATAAATAAACAACAATAATAACTTCTAATTAAAACTGTATGAAGAAGAAATCATTACTTTTCTCAGGACTTATGAGTCTGGGTGCAGTGGCATGTATCACTACAGCCTTTGCAGTTTCTCTTTCATCACCTGCAGTCAGCGTGCAGGCAGAGGAAGATGAAGACGAAACTCCCGTCTCATACGTTAATCCCAAGGCCTACAGTCCGGCAGCAGGCACTGAAATCGGATCAAACGTAGGTGTGTCAGAAATCTATGCGGAATTCTCGGTTGGTGATTCAGGCTTGGATTGCTTCTATGCTGACCCGGCAGCCGTGGTTACAATTAAAAGAGATGGCGAGACAGTAGACTCATATCCTTTTGAGTTGGGAAGCAAGAATGTGTATGTCCCCACTACAGGATTTAACGGACGTCTTTACATCAAGCCTACCACTCCCCTTAAGGAACCCGGTGTATACACTGTAGAGATTCCCGAGGGATTAGTAGGCAATACAGCATTTGGTGAGGGAGGTGCGTCAAAAAATATCAACAACGCCCTCCAATGGTCATTTACCATTCTCCCCGCCCTTGACTATGTAACTTCTCCCGCGGCCGGAGGAGATGCATCATTGAGTCAGATGGCTCACTTTACCTTCACTTACCCCGAGGGTACTACTATCACCGCGAGCACTCTTGACTCCAAGGCACCCTATCTTACACACTTCCTAAATGGTGTAAATAAAAAGGAGACTACTTATTCAGTAAGCATTGAGGGTAATGTAGTTACCTTTACAGCCAATGATCCTGCAGCCATCACTGTGGCTACCAAGGCTATCAATCTTGAGTATTCAAACCTCGTGATACCGGCAGGACTTCTGACAATCTCTAACGGAGATCTCAATTATCAGAACGCTGAAACAGTAGTAGGTCCTTATCATCCTATTGCAATCTCTGCCGGTGATATCACATTCATCCCCGCGCTTGACACTCCCGGACTTAAGATCACCGATCTCGAAGAGGTAACTATGGTGCTTGCAGAGGGTGTAGAGTTTGTAAAGGCAGGCAGCGCTATCACTGCTAATGACGTAGCATTCACTATCTATCCCGATATCACTAACACTGCGTGGTATTTCCAGTTTGGCTATACAAGCATCGATGCTGATAAGCGTACTGCAAAACTATATCTTAAGAAGGGTACATCCACCACTGCTACCGCCAACAACTGGGATCTCTGCCAGGCCGGCCCGACAACAGTGCAGATCAAGGCTAATGTGCTTCAGACCGCAGACGGTAAGAAGAACTCCCTCATCAATATGAAGGGTTACGATCTTGAAGGTATCGAGTATGCTCCTATCTACAGTTCAACTCCTCAGTTTAACGGTGTTGTTACCAGCATCACAGGTCTTACTCTCTCATTCCCCGTGATCACTAAGGTAGTAGATGAAAATGCAGAGATTACACTTTCGCTCGATGGTAAGGTAGTGGCAAGTTGTAAAGCAGGTGATACCACTACTGCAGCCGCTAAAGCAGCCGGTAGCAAGAGCATCGCATTCGCAAATCTCTTTAAGAACAACGGTGTAGCCTTTAATCAGGCAGGTGAATATGTCTATCATATTCCCGCAGGTGCCTTCCAGCAGGTAGGTCGCGGCAATTACCTCAACAAAGAGACAGAAATCACCGTTTATATCGCCCGTAACTATGCAGGTGTAGAATATACTCCCGCTCCCGCGACATTCTCAGGTACTTCTACCGCACTTGTG
Source organism: uncultured Porphyromonadaceae bacterium (assembly GCA_947175665.1). Classification (GTDB taxonomy): domain Bacteria; phylum Bacteroidota; class Bacteroidia; order Bacteroidales; family Muribaculaceae; genus Lepagella. The sequence continues at coordinate 4,555 of CAMWNR010000013.1, read as the reverse complement.
GCTACTCCCGCTCCCGGTACCGAGGATATGACTGAACTCGAATCTCTTACCGTAACTTATCCTGAAGGTACTGTTATTACTCTCACCGAGGGTTATGAAAATAAACTCTCAAACGGTGGTGCTATTCTCTCTGCAGCCTCAGGTGCTCTCAACAATACTCAGGAATCTTACACTACAGTGGCTTCAGGTTATACCATAAAGACTGCGACTGTAGACGGCAACAAGGTAACTCTCACTCTGGCTAAACCCTATAGAGTAGCAACCAGAAAGAATTATGCCCCCGGCTTCAAGGTACCCGCAGGCGTATTTATCGCCAAGATTCCTAACGGTGACGGTGGTTATGACCTCTATCCTAACGCAGCATTCTGCACATATTACCAGCCCTTCCCGATGAACAAAGGTACTCTCTCGGCTTACGAACTGAATACCAACGGAAGCGCTGATATCCAACCCCTCCCCAGTGATGCTGCATTCTTGCTCAGCACTCAGTTGCAGACCATCATCTACTCGGCTTACGAACCCATCTATACTACCAAGACTAAACCTACTGCAGTTCTGACTTCAGAAGGTGGTACAGTAATCGCAGAGTATACAGGTGCTTCACCCGATGAGGTTGCAGGCCTTAATACTTCAAACGTTATCTTCACTACAGATACAGATCTTTCAAATCTCGATCGCGGTATCTACAAGTTTATCATCGACAAGGAGACTCTTGTAGCAGGCAACGAACTTATTACAAACGCTGCCGCGGTTACCAACCTCGTAGACTTTGAATACGAACTCAATGTTCTCAATCTCAAGATTACCGAGTCTCCCGCTCAGGGTGAGGTAGTAGGCGAACTCTCTAAGATCTACGTAGACTACAACGACGTAATGGTTGCAAAGGTAAATTCAAGCCTCAAACCTCTCGTTTATGTCAAAGAGAAAATCGAAGAAGGTATCTATGCCGGTGACTATCAGGATGTAGATGTTACTACTCTCGGTTACCAGGTAGACTTTAAGGTAAACGGTATGGTAGTACCCGAAGATTTCGACTTTGAGGATTACTCATTGCGCACTATGAGTGATGACGTGGATCCCGGTTATGGTCAGTCTAACATTCAGGCAGAGATCACCATTACTCCCGCTCTGACAGAGGAACGTACATATTACGTACATATCCCTGCGGGTCTTATCAGCCTTGAGACTGTATGCAAATCTCCCACACTTGATCTCGAATATACAGTCGTACCTGCCGTAGCATTTGAAGAAGCAGTACAACTCTTCCTCCCCGCTACTAATGAGGTAGAACTCAAGCAGACTTACGGCGGTATGTATGGTATGCCTTTCGGTATGGCTGCAATCGAACTCTCGGTTGGCAAGAACGTATCAGTAGATACTAAATCTTCAGCCAAGGTACAACTCCTTTATAACGGTGCTGTAATTGCTGAGGTAGGTACCGGTGCACCCGCTGAAGATGGTACAGGTATCCACGATACAACTCCGAATATCTTTGCTGATGGTGATGGCGTAATCGACTGGAATGAATCCAAGAGATATCTCATCATGTTTGACTCTCAGGCATCTGATAAGTTCAAACAGCCCGGTGAATACTCACTCGTTATCCCGCAGGGTGTATTTGTAACAGAGACTCTCCCTGTAATGGCAGGTCAGATCAATTATGTTCTCCTTGCTGATGCGGTAAAAGAAGATGGATACTCAGTATCCCCCGAAGAGGGCAGTCTGTTTGGTCTGGAAGGTCTCCCTGCAATTACTCTCACTATAGAGGATGTAAGCATGCTCGTAGACTATGAGAAGAATCCTGCCAAACTTTACGGTCCTGATGGCGAACTGCTCAAATGGGCATCTAACTACCCGACAGTAAAACAGCCTCAGCAGACTAAGAATGGCACAGCCACTCTTACATGGACTCCCTCAAGCGCTATTGAGTGGACTAAGGGTACTTACAGCGTGGTAATCTCTGCTAATACTATCGCTATCGATGCGTGGGCAGACGAGGTAGATCCTACATTCCCCTCAAAGGACATCGTAGTAACTTACATTGTAGATGATCCCAGTTCAGTAGCGATCGTAGGTCTCGAAGGTGCAGACTCATATACCGTATATACTCTTGACGGTAAGGTAGTACTGCTCAACGCACCTGCAGAGAAACTCGTAGATCTCTCAAGTGGTCTGTACATCATCAACGGTAAGAAAGTAAAAGTAGTTAAATAAGATTCTTACTTAAGAATATATTTCAAAAATAAGGAGGTCTCCGCCGGGAGGCCTCCTTTTTTTATGGAAAAATTTGGAGGATTAAAAAAAATGGATTAAATTTGCAGTCGCAATAAGCACTCGGGGTGTAGCGCAGTTGGTAGCGTGCTACGTTCGGGACGTAGAGGTCGGGCGTTCGAGTCGCCTCACCCCGACAACCAAAGGCAGCGGCCGATTTCATACGAAATCGGCCGCTGCTTTTTATTGTCGGGAGAAGAAAATGAATTTTATAAATAATACCCGCACCAAAATGAGGGATGCTCATTTTGATACGGGCCTATGCTGAAATCCCGCTACGCGGGATCCGGGGAATTTCTTGCCTGTGATGTTGCGAGATCACGTTATCAATACGCAAAGCGGAAATCGGGGGATCAGAGACCGAAGGCTTCCTTGATTTGGTCTACCCGGTCGAGTTTCTCCCAGGTGAATAATTCGACTTCGCGGGTGATGGGTTCTTTTTCGTAACGGGAGTGGAAACTCTTGGTTACGATGCGGGGTTGACGACCGAAGTGACCGTAAGAAGCGGTCTCTTTATAGATCGGGTTGCGAAGTTTAAGACGCTCTTCGATGGCTTTGGGTCGCATATCGAATATCTCTTCCACCTTAGCAGCGATTTCTGCATCCGATAGGGGTACGTTGGCAGTTCCAAAAGTATTGATATAGAGCGATACGGGGCGAGCCACACCGATAGCGTATGCAACCTGTACCATAACCTCACGGGCCACACCGGCTGCCACAAGATTCTTAGCGATATGACGACAGGCGTATGCTGCAGAACGGTCTACCTTGGAGGGATCTTTTCCTGAAAAGGCACCGCCGCCATGTGCGCCGCGGCCGCCGTAAGTGTCAACAATTATCTTACGTCCGGTAAGACCTGTATCACCGTGCGGACCACCGATAACGAACTTGCCGGTGGGATTGACATGCAGGATCAACTTATCATCAAAAAGGTCCTGAATCTCCTTAGGTAATTTAGCAATAACACGCGGGAGCAACACCTCGGCCACATCCTTGCGGATAACTTCAAGCATCTCCTCGTCAGCGCGTTTCTGAGCAGCGGGAGTATCTTCAAGAGGGAGAATGAAATCATCATGCTGAGTAGATACCACTATAGTGTGGATGCGGACCGGGCGGTTATTCTCGTCATACTCTACAGTAACCTGGCTTTTTGCATCCGGACGAAGATAAGTTGATAATTTACCCTTGCGATAATAAGTCATTTTTTCACTTTCGCGACGTATGTCAGCGAGTTCGAGAAGTATTCGATGAGAGAGGTCGAGGGTCAAAGGCATATAATCGGCCGAATCAGCCACTGCATAACCAAACATCATACCCTGGTCGCCGGCACCCTGCAGGTCGGTGGCATCATCAGCCTCTTCGTTACGATTGACACCACGGTTAATATCAGCGCTCTGCTCATGAATGGCAGAGAGGATACCGAGCGAGTCACCGTCAAAGCGATAAGCACCGCGATTGTATCCGATTTCATTGATAACTTCGCGAATTGTAGAGGGTACATCTACGTATGCCTCAGAAGTTACCTCACCGGCTACCACCACCTGACCGGTAGTGCAGAGAGTCTCAATAGCGACATGGCTTTCGGGGTCGCGAGCCAAAAACTCGTCGAGCAATGAGTCGGAAATCTGATCGGCAACTTTATCGGGGTGTCCCTCCGATACAGATTCGGATGTAAATAAATAATTCATATCAAATAAGTATTTTTTATTTTTTTCTTCAGAAATAAATTGCCATGAAGAGATACGGTTACGGTAAAATTACCGGCCATAGTCACACTTATGACAATGCAGGCATTGCTCGCAACGCGGGCACTTTTCCCAATTATTAAGTCGGAAGATAAAAAAAGCATTTGCGGAAAGATCCGGAAATGCTAAAACTCAATATCTCTTCAAAGCGAAAAGGTGTGTCAAAAGACATAAATATCGATGTCTGACAGCAGTTTTAGCATTTTTTTTGGTGGTCGCAAGCAGCCAAATTTCTCCACCGAGCATAATATGACACAAAATTAATATAAAAAAATGAATGTAGTGTAATAAATATTACAAAAAAGATAACGAAAGGTGCTGAAAATCGGATTAAAATAGTTAAATTTGAAGTCTGGAAAAGGGGAAGTCTCTATACTTCCCGCATACCGCCAGAAAAATAAAAATAATTTTAAACCAACTTATCTCCTCCAATCCGGATAATTCAAGATAAAACATGAAAAATCAGGTTAAATCAAGATACATCCCGATTAATCAGACTAAGTAAGTAATGAAAATTAAACGATATTATGAAATTTTAT
>CAMWNR010000012.1 GCA_947175665.1 uncultured Porphyromonadaceae bacterium | reverse complement strand
AAAAATCTTCGATTTTTGCTGATACGTGCCTATGCTGAATGCCTGCTCTGCAGGCATGCTCCGCCACACCGGGTTTATGGTATTTGCTGAATGCCTGCTCTGCAGGCCGCTTCCGCTACACGGGGTTAGAATCCCGACACTCCTTAAAATAGGGAGGATAAGCGGTGGAGCCAGTAGTCGCGCAGTTCGGCTATCGGTACTATTTTTCTTCCGTCGCTTACCGGGGAGATATTTCGGCCGTTGAGGCGCATAGAGGCGTAATAAGCGCCTGAATCACCTTGAGTATATACAATCTCCAGATTGGCCGCTAACGGCGTCAGAACGGCATCGCTCCACTCCTGTGACAAATTCATCGGATCGAGTGGGAGAGATACCGTACCTTCGATCCCTAACAGCGAGAATACCGGCAGCAATGTCTCTGCATGACCGAATATGCCGTATAGCACCGGCAACTCCGCTCCGTTTTCCAAACGGCTGATCTGATTGAGCAGCGCCAGAAGCACGTCGGTTGCACCCTGAGCCGGTTGGGTGGAGAGTGATGACAAGGAGTATTGATAATATTTTTCCAGATTCGTGGCCTCCCAGCATTGGCGATACTCTTGTTCACTCATCCATTGTGTAGTAGGCGCAGACATCGACATCGCGCGCAACCCTTGCAGAACCTTGTATAGATTATAGGTCAGCGATTTCAACTCCTTAGTGGTAAAGCCGCTATTATCTCCAACCAGTCGCTGCGCCGGGGCAACCGGGAGTGAATCGGCTACAAACCGATCATATACTTCCCTCCAATTACCATTATGCCGCCAGTCATCATACGCTTTGTCGGTCACAAAGAAGCGGGTGAGATAATCATATTCCTTTCCTGAAGATGTAGTGGTAAGTATACCGGGATGGGCGCGCAAAATCGGCACTACAAAGTTATCCATAGTTTCGACTACTCGCGGCACATACGAACTCACCCCTGCTACCTTAGCCTCTTTGCCCGAAAAAAGCACAGGATACATCGCGACCATCTCCGCCCCTAACCGGCGCTCCTGAGCCATACCGATGGGGGAGAGCATACCCCATTGCCCGGCGGTCTGCTCACGCACGCTCTGCATCAATGCCAGGCACTCCCTCCCTTGGCGAGTAAGGGTGCCGGCTGATTGCGCTTTTTTGAGCGCCTTCTCAACTTTAAGCACCTTATCTTCTGAGGTAAGGTAACGGGCACCGTGGCGGGCTATATAACTGATATGCACCGGTTTCAGAGAATCCGGCAGTATCGAGGTTTCTACTTTGTCAAAATCATAAAGTGACATCGAACCGTCTAACTCAGCGGGCAACGCATTATATTTTACACCATGCATATTGCTAAAACCGAATACAATCAGCAACAACGGTGCCATTATTCTACTTATCTTCATACGTATTGAAATTTATAGGTTAAGGACTATGTAATTCCGGAGCGGTTACCGAAAGTAAGAGTATTTATATCGGTTCTCCGCTCTCGATAGTATTCAATATCTCAAGTGCTTCGGTGATACTCTTGACATCGGTTATGACCATTGAGCGTTTACCTTTGACCTCGCGCAGATTGGCGCGTCTGAAATTATCCTGCATATATCGGAGTACCCGTCCGAAGGCAGGCGACTGGTAATAGGCCTTGTTATCATCATCCACAAAATATAGATACATCCGGTCATCTTTCATACGCAGGCGCTCTATACCGAGTCTGCGTGCACTCATACGGAGCGGTACGACCTTGATGAGTTCCTGAGTGGTATGAGGTATCGGCCCGAAGCGATCCTTGAGTTGCTCGCTGAATCGCTCTATATCTTCAGGGCGCTCCATATTATCGAGTTGCTGATACAGGAGTATACGTTCGCTCTCCTGCGGCACATACTCGGGCGGTAACCGCAATTCGAGATCGCACTCTACCGCGCAATCGGCTACAAACTCCTGATTATCTCTGCGTGTGATGTCGTCAAAGGAATCAGAAAATTCTTCGGTTCGCAACTCAGTTACCGCTTCTTTAAGTATTTTCTGATATGTTTCGTAACCTAAATCTGCTATAAAGCCGCTCTGTTCGGCTCCCAAAAGATTACCGGCACCGCGTATGTCGAGGTCTTGCATCGCGATACGTATTCCGGAACCTAAATCCGAGAATGACTCGATAGCCTGCAGTCTGCGGCGTGCCACCGGTGTGAGAGGTATCCCGGGGGGTACAAGCAGATAGCAGAATGCCTTACGGCTGCAACGCCCTACACGCCCTCGTAACTGATGCAGTTCGCTAAGGCCGAAGTTTTGCGCGTTGTCGATTATTATGGTATTTACGTTAGGCATATCGACTCCATTCTCCACGATAGTGGTAGAGAGCAACACATCGTAATCATGAGCGGCAAAATCGAGTATCGCCTTTTCTAATTTTTCAGGTGGCATCTGACCGTGAGCGGTGACCACACGCACACTGGGTATAAGCCTCTTCAACCTTGCCTCTATCTCATCAAGACGATTTATACGGTTGGAGATGAAGAATACCTGGCCATTTCTGCTCAACTCAAAGTTGATAGCCTCGCTTACCACATCATCGTCAAATCCGCTTACGGTAGTCATAACGGGCTGGCGGTTGGCCGGTGGTGTATTGAGCGACGACAGGTCGCGGGCTCCCATAAGCGAGAATTGCAGAGTACGCGGTATCGGTGTGGCACTCATAGTGAGAGTATCTACATTAACCTTGAGTTGCTTGAGTTTCTCCTTTACGGCAACTCCGAATTTCTGCTCCTCGTCTACTATAAGCAGTCCGAGGTCTTTAAATTTCACACTCTTACCTATAAGTTTGTGAGTACCTATGAGAATATCGATCTTACCCTCTTCGAGATCGGCCAATATCTGCTTGACCTCTTTAGGCTTTTTGGCTCTCGATATAAACTCCACCCTGACGGGGAGTCCTTTCAATCGCTCGGCAAATGTGCGGTAATGCTGCATGGCGAGTACGGTAGTAGGCACAAGCACAGCAGTCTGTTTGGAGTCGCAGGCGGCTTTAAAAGCAGCGCGGATAGCGATCTCGGTTTTACCGAAACCTACATCACCGCATACCAGACGATCCATAGGCCGGGCCGATTCCATATCAGCCTTGATGTCTGCGGTGGCCTTTAACTGGTCGGGGGTATCCTCATATACAAATGAGGCCTCAAGTTCGTGCTGTAGATATGAGTCGGGTGAGAATTGAAATCCCTTTTCCTCTCTGCGCGCGGCATACAATTTGATGAGGTCGCGCGCTATATCTTTCATTTTCTGCTTGGTGCGATCCTTGATACGCTGCCATGCACCGGTGCCGAGTTTGCTTATCTTGGGCGGTATTCCCTCTTTGCCTCTGTATTTGGAGAGTTTATGCAGGGCGTGGATGCTCACCAGAATTATATCGTCATTCTGATATATCAATTTTATAAGTTCTTGCGGACGACCGTTGATATCACTCTTTATCAACCCCCCGAATTTACCGATGCCGTGATCTATATGCACTATATAGTCACCGGCTTCTATCTGATTCAACTCCTTGAGCGACAAGGCCATTTTACCGCTTCGAGCCTTATCCGAACGGAGATTGTATTTATGAAAACGATCGAAAATCTGATGGTCGGTAAAGTAGCATATCTTCGCCTCGTTGTCGGCAAACCCTTCGTGTATGGTAGGTATTACCGGGGTAAACTGTATATTGTCTCCGCGCTCGGCAAATATATCTTTAAGTCTGGTATTCTGATATTCTGAGTCTGAAAGTATATATATCCGGTATCCTTCACTCAGCAGGGTTCCGAATGAGTCGGCTATCAGATCGAAGTTTTTATGATATAGGGTCTGGAGAGTACAGTCAAACAGTATCTCGGCATTTGAGGTCTGATCGGGGAGTGCAACCTGCGGCACACCTCCCACCCCATATTCTACCAGTTTGGCACCGCTCACCGCACGGGCGAAGTTGCCGTAATCCACCACCTTCTCCATAGCATGGCTGTCACCCTCCTCTGCGATAAGGGCTGATTCGGAGAAGTTCTCTTCGGTGATACCTTTTACACGATCGAGGGCGAAGGAAATAGAGTTGAAGAATATTACAGGCTGCTGCTTGGCATCACCGGCCAATATCTGCAAAAATTCGGGCAATGATACGCCTTCGGGTGAGTCGGCTACACGCGCGGGGATTATAGAGATCGTTTCGAGCCGGTCTATTGAAAGTTGGGTCTCTACATTAAATGTGCGCAGAGAGTCGATCTCATCATCAAAAAAGTCTGCTCTATAAGGATATTCGTTTGAGTATGAGAAGATGTCGAGAATACTGCCGCGCTTGGCAAACTGACCGGGCTCGTATACATAATCCGTTTCCTTAAACCCCATCTCGCGCAACCGTATGAGTGTATCGCTCATATTGCACTTCTTACCGCTTGTCAGAGTTAGGGTATTTTCGGTAAGGTTGTCGGGGAGAGGTACTTTTTCGGCCAATGCCTCGGGCGAGGCCACTACCCACATCAGTTCTTTTGAAGTGCTTATAGCATCGAGAGCCTCGGTGCGAAGTATCTGTTGCGGAGGATCAGGCTGGCCATATTTGATATTACGCTTGTAACCGCTGGGGAAGATCGCTACTTTCTCCTCACTGCCGCAGATCGAGCAGAGGTCATGATACATATAGCCGGCCGCATCCGCATCATCGCAAATGATAAGATAGGGGAGTCTCCGCTTCGGAAGCCCCGATATAAGCATAGCCGGTGCACTCCCCGGCAAACCGCGGAGAGCAATCCTGCTAACACGCTTGGTATCTATAAGTTTCTTTATTTTTGCTATACGCTCAGGGGTGGCAAAAAGATTATCTATCTGCGTAAGTCGCTCCATCTACGATTTTGATTATTTACTTAAAATTGAAGAGGTTACGATGATAACACCGTTCCCTCTTCAACTCTTAATATATTTTTTACAAAATCATTAAGTAAATATTACCTAAATTAAATATTACTTACCTCTTGATTTCGAGTATTTTATTTCTCTTCGGGGGCCTGATCTATCAGATCAAGAAACTGGTCAAGTTTGGGAGTGATGATGATCTCGGTACGGCGGTTGCGCTGTCTGCCAACTTCGCTGTCGTTATCGGTGACAGGATTAAATTCGCCGCGACCTGCAGCCGAGAGACGGGCAGGATTGATACCAAACTTAGTCTGGAGGCATTGTACTACCGATGATGCTCGTAAAGCCGAGAGATCCCAGTTGTTGCGGATATTGGTGCGTGAGATAGGTACATTATCAGTATTACCCTCTACGAGTACATCATAGTCATTATAATCCTTGATGATTTTGGCTATTTTAGAGAGAGTCTCCATAGCGCGGTCGGAGATTTCATAACTTCCCGATTTGAAAAGCATATTATCGGCAAGCGAGATGTATACCACCCCTTTGAGAACCTTCACGTCGACATCGCGCAACTCATCGTTAGAGAGCGAGCGGGTGAGTTTATTGGTAAGGGCAATATTGAGGGAGTCGGATTTTGATTTTGCATCTACAAGTTGCTTGATATATTTGTTTGATGCGTTGATTTCGTCTACCAATTTAGCGATATTAGCGCCCGATTGTGCTGAGGCATCCATCGACTTATCGAGGGTCTGCTTCATTGACGCGAGGCCTGCACGCAACTCCTGATTGGCTTTAAGCGCATTATCAAGTTGAGTCTGCAGCGTACGCGAATCGGCATTACATTCTATCAGATCCTCTTTTGTAGATTGATAAGACGCCTGAAGGGCGGCATATTTCTTATTGCTTACGCAACTGCCGAGCAGCATCGCTGCTCCGGTCACCATAAGTAAAAGTCTGTTGGTTCTCATAATCAATTCGTTTAAAGTAAGTAATTAAAATTAATGTGTAAATAAAACTTCAATATTTTGAGATAATTTCCATGCGGAGCGAAGGAAGATACTTTGTATCTGACTGAGTGACAATTGGAAATTAGCCAAAAAGATTAAGTTTTATTGCACAAGATATTCTTTTAATGCTTAATTACATAATATTGTTTAATTTTCATTACTTACTTTTAGTTTTACTACTATAACGCTCAATATCGAAAATTTCTCAATCTTGGCATCAAATTGTTATTTATCATTCTGTGCGGAGAGGATTTTTTTGTAGAGTCCGGGAGTGGTAAATATCTTGGTGGCCATCTCGACCGCCTTGTCATTTACCAGTTCACGCCTTGCCCTGCCGTAGCCGGGCCAGTAGCGCGCGGCGATCTCCTCGGTGAGGTATTCTTCTATCTGTGGCCGCTTGGTGTATATATCGCTCTTCAGGTCGTGATCGAGTTGCTTTTCGAGCGCATCGATCGAGGCTTTTACTTCCGGACTCATATACCCTTCGGCTTCGGCTGCCTGACGCAGATTGTCTATAATCTGATTACAAAGTTTATCGTATTTGAAATTCTTGGCATCTATGCCGGAGGCGAACTCTTCAAAATCTTCATCACTTAGCGTGAAGGTGGCTATATCGGCAGGTGCGGGGTGAGTGGCGGCATATTTGTTGGCATAATTAAATATATGATTACCTACTATCAATCCGTATATCAGAGCCGAATTGTTGCCCCAGTCTATTGTGCTGTCGGGGGTAAGACCTCCGCCATCTCTCACTTCGCGCCCTATGCGGGTACGATATACATTGGTCAGTGAGTCGGGTGTACGCGCCACACTCCCGTCAGGATTGCGATGCGAGTAGTCGAGTGCCTGCAATAGACGGCCTGAGGGGAGATAATACTTACCTTGGGTCACCTTGAGGAGCGCATTGTAGGGGAGGGGACGGGTACCCTGTACCAATCCTTTGCCGAAACTGCGCGAACCGATCAGCACCGCACGATCGAGATCCTGCAACGCTCCGGCTGTAATCTCTGAGGCAGAGGCGCTCCCGCCATCGATCAGTACAGCCAAGGGGGTTTCTCCTACAGTCGGGGTACGTTGGGTTTTATATATCTTCTCGTTGCGCGAATTTTTACCTTTGGTTCGGAGCACTTCGGTACCTTTGGGCAGGAAATTGCTGAGAATATCTATCGCACTCTCTACAAGGCCGCCCCCGTTACCTCTGAGGTCGAGTATCATATATTTCACCTCCGGATTCCCCTTGAGCGAATCTATGGCCGCCCTGACATCCGGACCGCTGCTCTCTACAAACTGATTCAGTTTCACATACCCGATATTCCCGTTGAGCACACCGCTCCAAGGCACCGGCGGCTCGGCGACTTTCTCTCGCATCAGAGTGAAGTCGAGTATTGAGTCGGCACCTACGTATGGGCGGCTCACCCGTACATTTACAGTGGTGCCTTGCTGGCCTCGCAACAGTTTGGATACCGCATCGGATTTAAATCCGCTTACATCGGTGCTGTCAACTTTCAGTATATGGTCGCCCGGCTTAAGACCGGCTTTGAATGCCGGTGACCCGGTAATCGGCTCGGATATGAATGTAGCCACTCCGTTGGATGTGATGAAGGCACCGATACCTCCATACGAACCGGTAGTGAGCCGTTCGAGCGATTCGCGATCATCGTATGAGTAATATTCCGTATATGGATCTACGGTGGCAAGCATCCCCTCTATGGCGCCTTTGAAGGCTTCTTCAGGACGGATGGAATCGACATAATTTTCCTCCAGTTCTCGCGTAAGGGCGTTAAAGATGGTAAGATTGCGGCGGTATGCCTCATCATGACTAAGCACCTGAGTATCTTTTACATCTTGTGCACTCACTAAGGCTGCACCGCATGCTATCACGGTGGCAATGGAGTAGAATGATATTCTGTTTATGTATTTCATTTAATCTTTAGGGTGTGGATAATCTACAGTATAGTGGAGACCCCGGCTCTCCTTACGCTCCATAGCCTGGCGCATGATCAGATATGCAACATTTATGAGGTTGCGGAGTTCGCAGAGTTCGCGCGACGGTTTTGATACCTTAAACAGTTTTTCGGTCTCTTCGTAAAGTATATCGAGTCTGTTCCAGGCACGGTGCAGACGCAGATCGGATCTCACGATTCCAACATAATAACCCATTATTTGGTTTACTTCTTTGGCTGATTGAGTGATCAGTACCATCTCTTCGGGGTGTGCCGTACCCTCATCATCCCATTCGGGCACATCATGACGCCAGTCGTACCCCTTTATCGCTTCTGATGAGTGTCGGGCCGCTGCATCTGCATATACCACTGCTTCTATTAGTGAGTTGGATGCCAGACGGTTACCCCCGTGTAGTCCGGTCGACGAACATTCGCCTATGGCATAAAGGCGTTTTATTGATGATTCGCCGTTGGTATCTACCTTTATACCTCCGCACAGATAATGTGCGGCAGGTGCTACCGGTATCATATCTTTGGTAATATCTATACCGAGCGACATACACTTCTCATATATGTTGGGAAAGTGTCTGCGTGTCTCTTCGGGGTCTTTATGCGTCACATCGAGATATACGTGGTCTGTACCGTTTAGTTTCATTTCCGAGTCTATGGCTCTGGCCACTATATCTCGCGGAGCGAGCGATAGGCGGGGGTCGTATTTGTGCATAAATTCGCTCCCGTCGAGGTTACGCAATACGGCTCCGTAGCCTCGCATAGCCTCCGTAATCAGAAATGAGGGCCGATCACCGGGGTGATATAAGGCCGTAGGATGGAACTGTATGAATTCCATACCCTCTACAGTACCTTTGGCACGATAGGTCATCGCGATACCGTCACCTGTAGCGATAAGTGGGTTGGTAGTGGTGGTGTAGACCGCACCCGCGCCTCCTGTAGCCATAATGGTAACCTTGGCGAGGAATGTTTCGATGCGGCCGCTCTCCTCATTGAGTACGTATGCTCCATAGCATGTAATGTCTGGAGTGCGGCGGGTCACTATCTTACCTAAATGATGCTGGGTTATAATCTCGACGGCAAAATGATGTTCGTAGATATCTATATTCGGATTACTGCGCACCTCATCGACAAGCGAGGATTGAATCTCGGCACCGGTATTATCAGCATGATGCAGTATGCGGAACTCAGAATGCCCCCCCTCACGGTGCAGGTCATATTTACCATCCGCATTTTTGTCAAAGTCCACTCCGTGGTCTACAAGAAACTGTATCCCTTCAGGGGCATTTTTCACCACTTTAGCAACTGCTTCGGGGTCGGAAAGCCAGTCACCGGCCACCATTGTATCATGGATATGCTTGTCGAAATCATCGACTTCAAGATTAGTCACACTTGCCACTCCCCCTTGAGCCAGGTTAGTGTTGGCTTCTTCGAGGGTGGTCTTGCAGATAAGACCAACCTTACCATACTGCGCAACTTTGAGCGCAAAACTCATCCCGGCTATACCTGAGCCGATGACAAGATAATCATATTTATGAGCCATACTTTTAGGTTTGCCCCTCACTGCGCTATTCGCTAAGAGGCTATCAATACAAAATTAAGAAATTTTCCCCTATTACCAAAAATACCGTCCAAATCTAACCCCTCCGGCTCTTTTTGCATAAGGAGATACGAAACCCGCACCGGGAGAAGGGGTTGCCTTTGACCGGTGCGGGTTTATGTCGTTTACCTGCTGTGCAGGTACTTGATACCTCGATAGGAGGGGATGTTGCCCAGTGCGGGGTATGGACCGCTATATGCAGGGGAGGAAGGGGGATTAGAGGTAGGAGAGGTTATACTCGGCAAATTCGAGGTCTTTCTGCGCTTTGGCGCGGAGAGTATTGTCGAGTTTGATGGCCTGACGGAGGTTACTCATCACCATATTCTCGTTGTGAGTACGCGCACCGAGGATCGCGGTGAGATAATATGTAGTCGCGTCGGGGGTGGAGATTGATGAGAGTGTGGTTCTCGCTCCGTTGTAATCCTTTGCCAGAATCTGAGCAAGCGCAGCGTTATTGGTCTTTGTATCTCCAAATGCGCGCAATGCATTATTCACCTCTCCCTGTGAAAGGTAGTAAACACCGAGTGCATCGGCATTCTCCGGTACTCCTGCAGCGGCACCAAACTGTTCGTTGGCCTTCTTATAATCTTTGTTGATCATTGATATCAAACCGCGGTTCATCTCTACCTCTTTAGATTCCGGTGCCATGCGGGCTGCCTTTTCAAAGGCTGTTGAGGCTGCCTTGTAATCTCCTGCGGTGTAATAGGTCATACCGAGGTTATTGACCGCACGGTAATCATTGGGATAGAGCGAGGCTGCTTTTGAATAGATCTCCATCTTTTTGGTATTGTCATCGGTGAGCGATGCTACATAAAGGATTTCATCTACTGTGAGCGCTTGCGGATTGGTATTGTAGAGTTCGATAAGTTCCTGATCGCTCTTGCCGATTACGTTGATTGTAGCCTGAATGCGTGAGTAGCGCAGTTGGGGAAGAATCTGGTCGGCAAGTTCGTTGAATACGGCGGAGATATTACGTATCTCTCTTTCTCTCTCTTCGGGATCTTTATATAGCGATAGCACACTGAGTATAAGATCCTTATCCTGTATATTGCTCTTCTCCACGAGGCTACGGAATCCCTCCCAGTCTTCGGGTGTGAAAGATGAGGTGAGTTCGCCGAATTCGGTTATCTTATCTTTCTTAAACTGATTCTGCACATAATTCTGTGTATTCTGCTCGCGCTTCTCGGCAAGTTGGGTGTTAAATGCCAGAGTACCTTCGGGCGATGCGTAAGAGTTGATATTGACCTCTGCGATCTCCATATTGGGAGCCTGATTGGCCTCCATAAGGCGACGGTTAAGGTCTATATAATCAGCCTTTGCCGTTTCGCTTGCGCGTACATTGGCCTGATTTACCAGGAAGTGAATGTCAGCGCTGTATTTTTCGGAGATAACCCGCTGGAAGTCATCTTTGGCAGTAGCGGGCTTTACAGTCTCGGCCGATGCGAGAGTGGAGGTAGCGATCACACCGTTTCCTACCTTGACGCGGGGCAGGGTATAAATCTTTCCGTTCTGGTCAACCGAAAATTCGAGATAGAGATCACTCTGAGCCATTTCCGGCTGATAGGGGAAGTTGAAAGGTATATTTACCTGACCGCCGTTGGCATAACTTACAGTCTGACCGTTGTCTCTTACATTTTCTCCCTGAAACAATACAGGTGAGGCCGCATATTGACCGGTGGCACCTATTGCATTCCAGGTGAGTACGGGAGTGGCCGTAACTTTTGCATTTTTCACCATAAATTTAGCCGGTATGCTGGCGGTAACGGTACCGGGTACATTCTGCCCTACACTTTCAAGCGGAGTAGGGAGGGTAGTGAAATAATCACTCTTGAAATTAGCGAGTTTCTTGGAGCAGCCCCCGGCAAGCAGGAGGGTGGCCATAAGAGAAACACCGATAGTCTGTCTGTTCATTCTAAAAAAGGGTTGTATATGTTGTATTTAATATTTTTTCATGGCATCCCCCTATGAGGGGGGCAACTACCAACAAAATTAAGAAAAAAATGCGTAATCCTGTCAAAAAAATATAAATGTTTTTTGTGGCGCTTACGATTTTCTCCGCAATACCCGTACCATTTCTCCTATCCACAGTACCGTCGAGGTTGATACGATTATGATAATCCAGTCAATGAGGGCAAGCGGCACTACATTAAAAAACTCACCACCGCACTCCACTATCAATATCTGACCGAAAAATATCATTACCGCTATCAGTATAAACCCGCCGCAATCTTTAAAATGAAAGGCCGACCGGCCGGTGCCGAAGGCTCGGGCATTAAACATATTCCAGAACTGCAGAAATACAAATATCGTGAAAAAGAGCGACAATTCATATCCGCTAAGTCCGGTTGAGGAACCAAGTGTCAGATGTCCGATCTGAGAGAGTGAGGTGAGATCGGTATGCTCAAAGTAATAGAGGAGCGCCAAGAGTATTATAAAAAATATTCCTCCCGTACCTATTATAGACCTCCACATCGGCCGGCTGATGATGAAAGCCGCGCGCGACCGAGGTTTCTCTCTCATCACTCCGGCCGACGGGGGGAGTGAAGCGAGCGCCATAGCGGCAAATGTATCCATTATCAGATTTACCCATAGCATCTGGGTCACTGTCAGCGGTGACTGCATACCCATAAACGCTCCGACCAGCACTATCAGACATGCTGCTACATTGACCGTCATCTGGAAGAGTATGAAGCGCTGTATATTGCGATATAATGAGCGTCCCCACATTACCGCCCGCCCTATCGATGAGAATGAGTTGTCGATGATCGTTATATCGGAGGCCTCTTTGGCTACCGATGTACCATCGCCCATCGACAATCCTACATGCGCTGCTTTAAGAGCAGGAGCGTCATTGGTTCCGTCACCGGTTACGGCCACTACTTCGTTATTGGCCTGCAGCCCCTCTACAAGCCGCTTCTTATCGAGCGGACGCGCACGGGCTATAATCTTCAGGCTGTTTACTCTCTTCCTTAAAGTGGCATCATCGAGGTCGGCAAACTCACTCCCGGTGATTATATTCTCATCGGTATCCACGTTATCATCCCAAAGGCCTATCTGACGTCCAATCTCCTTTGCTGTGCCGGGAGTATCTCCGGTAACTATCTTGATTTTTATTCCCGCTTCGGATACCTCTCTCACCGCCTCAGGCACATCCTCGCGCACAGGGTCGGAGATAGCAATGATACCGAGAAAAATGAGTGGCGCATCGGTAATCTTACCATCCTGAAAAGGTGACCCGTTATCTTGCCGCTCGGCATACGCCAATCCCAAGGTGCGCATAGCCTGACCTTGATATACACTTAATTGTGCATCTATCTCCTCTTTTGTAACTCCGGCGGTATCTTTACACATTCCGAATACTATCTCCGGTGCCCCTTTTACATAAAGTATCTTCTTGCCGGTAACAGATTGCACCATAGTGGCCATATATTTCCGCTCGGTCGAGAAGGGTAACTCTTCTATCCTAAGAGCGTTATCACGCAACCGGCTATAATCTTCACCCTGATTGCGCAACCATAACAGCAAAGCCCCCTCGGTGGGACTACCGAGTACCTGCGGAGTATCGGCCGTAAGGTCGAGAGAGGCGGTGGAATTAACCGCCAACCCCTCGTAAAGAATTTCGGCAGGGGGATAGCCGAAAATTTTAATATCAGCCACCTGCATCTGATTGCGGGTGAGGGTGCCGGTCTTATCGGTGCATATCACTGTGGTGGCACCCATCGTCTCACAGGCGTGCATACGGCGCACAAGGTTGTTGGTCTTTAGCATCCGTCGCATGGAGTATGCCAGGGAGAGTGTAACCGCCATCGGCAACCCTTCGGGTACGGCTACAACGATAAGGGTCACCGCGATCATCAGTGTCTGCAGGAAATATGCTATAAAACCGATCCAATCCCACTCAGAGATATTTATAAAATACATCGCTATTCGCCCTATTACTATAAGGGCTGCTATGACATACGATGCCCGGGTAATCAGTTTGCCGAGTCGATCGAGTTGCTCGTTGAGCGGAGTGCGTACACTATCATCGATTCTTGCAGATTCATATACCTTACCGTTTTCGGTACTATCACCTACAGCAAATACCCTCATCACCCCGTGGCCTTCCATTATTTTAGTGCCACGCATGGCGTGATTGGACGGGAAGGTTGCATCTGAGTCAAATTGGTCTGCTATTACTGTCTTATGACACACCGGTTCGCCGGTAAGTGTCGACTCATCGATATTAAGAGATACGGCTTCAAGCAACTCTCCGTCAGCGGGTACCTCATCACCGGTGTTAAGAATCACAATGTCGTCAACCACTACGTCACGCTTTGGTACGAGTGTGGTATGGCCGTTACGGATAACCTGTACGGGCTGGTCGTCATTGACCTGATTTAACAGTGCAAACTCTTTATCAGCCTTTAATTCGAATATAAAAGCCAAGCCGGTGGCAAGAAGGATTGCCATAAAGATTCCTAACGGTTCGAAAAATACTCCCGCACCCTGACGTAGCACCCAATATTCATAACAGGAGATTCCGATAGAGAGAGCACCCGCTATCAAAAGAATGATTATCAGCGGGTCGTTAAATTTCTCGAGAAATTTCTTCAGCAAAGAAACTTTCTCAGGAGGTGTAAGCAGATTTACACCATGTAGCGCACGACTCTGCTCTACTTCGCTGTCGGTAAGACCGGTATATCTGTTATGCTGCATCTTGTTTCGGTTATTGATGGTTTAAGTATTAGTATCGACTAATATTCTACAAAAATAACGCTTTTTGACCAGATAAGTAAGTAATTAAAATTAATATGCATAGAAAACTTCAATATTTTTGTGTTAATTTTGATGCCACACGAACGAAGATATTTTGCATCTAACTGAGTTACAATTGGAAATTAGCCCAAAAGATTAAGACCCCAACCCACAAGATATTCTTTTACTGCTTAATTACAATGATTGGGTAATAATTACCGAATCATTGAGGTTGATGTAAGTATTCCATCCTTCTTCTCCTACTGTGCTTTATCATCTGATCATTGTTAATTCATAGTCAACGCTTCCGTATCTCACGGATTTTTAGTAATTTTACCGTCTGATTAGCGTTAATTATTAAATAGGAAATCCCATCAGAAGAATGAAATTAGAGACCCTGATTGCAGAATGCACAGCGTATGATTTTAAATTGATGTTAGAGGAAAGAAAACCCAAAAGTTGGCTTAAAAGCGTAAGTGCCTTTGCCAATGGTTTTGGAGGTTCCCTTTTCTTTGGTATAGATAATGATGGCGTAATCAAGGGTCTTGATGATGTGCAGGGTGTTTGCGAAATCATCAGCAAGAAGATTCGTGACTACATGGATCCTTTGCCTGATGTTGAGATGATTCCCCAACGAATAAATGACCTTGACATTCTGCAACTGAAAGTTTATGGCGGTCACTATACACCATATTATTATATCGGTGATGGACAGTATATTGCTTTCATTCGCATTGGTGATGAAAGCGTACCTGCATCCCCTGAACAAATGGTTAGATTGGTATTGAAGGGCTCAAACAGAACGTTCGATTCTTTGAAAACAGACTATAAATCTGAGGAGTCATCATTCACAATTTTAGCAAATACATTCAAAACGCGCACAAACCAAGAGTGGAATAAGAAATATCTTCTATCATTTGGGCTTCTTGGGAATAATGGATGCCTAACTAACGCAGGGACACTATTTACCGATGACTGTCGACTATCGCAATCACGTTTATACTGTACGCGGTGGGATGGACAGGAAAAGGATGATGCTATCAACGATGCAGAGTTCTCCGGGAATATCCTTCTATTGTTGCGTGAAGCGATGAACTTTGTGAAATCAAATACAAAGAGAGGTTGGGAAAAACTACCGAATGGTCGTAAAAACAAACCCGAATATGCTGAACGCGCTATTCTTGAAACAATGGTTAATCATCTCATCCATCGTGATTATACCGTAATCGGAGGCGAGGTGCATCTTGATATTTATGACAATCGCATTACCGTAACGTCGCCCGGTGGAATGTATAATGGTGCGCTTATTCAAGACTTGGATATTGCTGATGTTTCTTCCGAAAGAC
This sequence comes from uncultured Porphyromonadaceae bacterium, assembly GCA_947175665.1. Taxonomy (GTDB): domain Bacteria; phylum Bacteroidota; class Bacteroidia; order Bacteroidales; family Muribaculaceae; genus Lepagella. The sequence continues at coordinate 17,326 of CAMWNR010000012.1, read as the reverse complement.
GCAATCCAATACTTGCTAATGTAATGGCTCAATTGGACTATATGGAAAAGCGAGGTAGTGGACTTTTGCGTATTCGTAAAGAGACAAAGGCTTTGGATGGGTACAGAGATGAATTGAAACCGGTGTTTAAATCCACTCCAACTCAATTTCAAACCACTATTTTTGCATCCTCCGAAATATCGCATGTCGGAGATAATGTCGGAGACATGTCGAAGACAAAACTAACTGAGCGTCAACAGAAAATACTCAATCTCATACAAACGACTCCGACAATAACCGGACGTCAAATGTCGGAGACTTTGTCGGTGAGTCAGCGCACCATTGAGCGTGACTTAGCCGCCATGCAGAATATTGGAGTATTAAGGCATGAAGGAAAGGATAATGCCGGCTTTTGGACAATTCAAGATTGACCCTGTTAAATCGGCTATATGTGAGTAACTAAAATACAATGTCAAGTAACTCCTAAATAAAAATTAAAACCGCATTTACGGTAATGCGGTCAATCATGTCGTTATACAATCGATAACAAGGCAAAGTTAGTGAATTTTTCTATAGTTTTATTTTATAAGAATTTATTATTATATTTGAACGTATAATGTAGATAAATAATACCTCATCATATCATGGAAATCAGCGTAAACAGTTATCCCTGCGAGGCAGGCGATGTAAAATGGATCAGAATTGTAAATAGCAAGGGAGCCGCTGTGACTCTCTCTTCTCTCGGTGCCGGCATTGTGGGCGTAGAGGTGCCTGACCGCGATGGAAAGATCGAAAATGTATGCCTCGGCTATGCCGATCCGGCTGATTATCTTAATGATGGACCGTGTATGGGTAAAACCGCCGGCCGATATGCCAACCGTATTGCACACGGTCATCTCCGGGTGGGCGACCGCACATATCAATTGGCTATAAATTGCGGGCCGCATCACCTGCACGGAGGGCCTCAGGGTTTTCAAAATAAAATCTGGGATACTGAGTTATTGAGCAATGGTGTACGCTTCTCCCTCTTCTCACCCGATGGTGATGAGAATTATCCGGCTAATCTGAATGCGGTAGTGGAGTATCGCTGGAGTGAGGATAATGAGTTGTCTATATCTTTAGAAGCAGATACCGATGCTCCTACGGTAGTCAACCTTACCAATCACGCTTATTGGAATCTTGATGGTGCCGACTCCGGTTCTGCCCTTTCTCATCTACTCGAAATTAAGGCACAAAAATGGGTGGAGACGGATGATACTCTCGCCCCCACAGGTAATCTGGCCGATGTGGCTGATACCCCTATGGATTTCACTACCCCTAAAAGTATAGAGACCGACCTCAAAAAAGATTTCCCGGCTTTACGATATGGCAAAGGTTATGATAATTGCTGGGTTATAGATCGCAGCGTAGATAGCGAGTCACTCCCTGCCGGTGCGGATAAATGGATTGAGACCGCAATGGTTGAAGATGCCGTGGTACTCTCCTCACTTAAATCCGGACGATCTCTTCATATCGATACCGACCAGCCGGGTGTGCAGGTTTATTCGGGCAATTGGTTGAGCGGAAGTGCGTGCAATCGCAGTGGGAAGGGTTATGAGGATTATGATGGTATCGCTATAGAGGCACAGGGCTTCCCGGATGCCCCCAATCACCCCGGATTCCCTTCACAATATATTGACGCTCAACACCCTTACCGACGTACTATCGTTTATCGGTTTTTATCATAGCCTGCCGGAACGGCCCTACCGACCTTTAAGAGAGTGATTTTTCAGGTCTCGGATAGCGACCTTGATTATCAGCCGAGGATATGGGGTATATCGGCGGCTGCGGGATTTACATTGGCGTATGGAGCATTTGAGTCAAGACGATTCTGTGACTCCATATTGCTTACCTCGCGCGACAGTACATCCTTGATGTCTTCCATTGCTTTGGCGTCCAGACGCGGATAACTTGCATAGTCTGCAGAATTATCTATATCCTCTACGCGCGGAGCAGTGTAGTATGCAAAGGCCTCATCGGGAAATTTATCACGCAGATATCCGTTGAGTTCTGCTTCTATTTTGGTAAGAAGCGAGTCTTTGCCTGAGGCTGTGTCATGAAGGATATACTTGCTTGAATTTCCAAAACTTACGAGATAATACTTTTCTGATGTATTTTGCTGTGTATTCATAATTTTGTGTTTTTATTGATTATTAATTGTTGAATGTTGAATGTTTTAATGTTGCTTATTAAACGTTAATTCACTATGATTGGTTCATATCCTGTCGCTGGGATGTCGCAATGCCGGCTCTTGCATTTCGCTGAATACCTGCAAGTTTGGCACGTTTTATGGGGGAACCTTTAAAAATACGGGAGAAGTCGGCCTGAGTGAGATCGAGGACGTCCCGGGCGGTGAGTGTGAGGATTTCGGGAGAGGGGGAAAATTCAGATATCGTGGTGGGAGTTATGGGGTAAAGCAAAGGATTGTTGAGCGGGCAGACATTCTGACATATATCGCATCCGAAGAGGGGTATCGCAAGCCGCTCTTCTGTCACCTGTGATAAAAAGCCGGCAGACCATTCGCCTCGATGCTCTATAGTCTGATAACTGAGGCATTTCCGCGCATCTACTGTAGTATCAGGCAGCAACGCACCCGTAGGGCAACTGCGGGTGCATGCTCCGCAATGCAGACACATTTCTTCATTTATTGCAGTCATACCCTCCGGTAGAGCGAGCATATTCTGTAATTGGGCCACTTCCAAGGTCGATAGGATCTCGGCAAGGAGTACTCGTGTTCCGGCTCCGGGAATGGCTATCAATCCGTTGTCGCACCGATATCCCAGACCACTCCGCTCGGCCCATGCACGCTCGAATATCGGCGCGGAATCCACACATATCCTCCACTCACCACCGGCTTGCTCTTTGAGCAATTCCACTCCGCAGAGCAGTCTGCGCCGTATCACATCATGGTAATCCTCACCGTATGCGAATGCCGCTATCTGCGGTAGCGACTTGTCTCGCCATTGGTCGGGAGTGTAATTAAAGGCAACTACTATGATGCTTTTGGTACCTTCGAGCAGTAAGTCAGGGTTACTCCTCAGTGCTTCATACCTCTCCATATAACTCATTGAGGCATGATGACCCTCTCCGAGCCACTCCCGCAGTTTGTCGTTGTGGCGCGAACGGAGTATCCCTGCGGGGGTCACCCTTAAATCATGTACTCCGGTCAAGGCTTTAAATTGACTGTATAGTGATGCGGATGCTACCTTTTCCATATATGTTGTTCAGGCAAGACGCGTGGCAAGACGGGTAAACTCTTTTTCTAATTTATCTTTAATATTATCTGACTTATCCGTGATATGTTCTGCAGATTGATGCATAATTATCCCGGGGTGTGAGGGGGAGGTCTGAATAATAGCACTTTTCACGGCGGCCAGCCATCGGTAGCGCTCTTCTACCGGCAGGTCTCGGAAGGGCACCCCATCGGCTGTAAATACCCTCGATTGCCTGGTCAACATGTCTATGTCTGCATCGGGAAACAGCGCACTTATACGCCTCTGATCTATATTGAGGTGTACCTTCAGCCACCTATAACGCTTGCACATCATCATCAAACCGATATTTACAAACTCTCCCCGCTCAATATCAGGCACATAGCGCAACAATGCATATTCATAGACTATCTTCTCCATCTCAGGGGGTGTAGGTGACGATAGTGGCAATCTCTTGTCAGTCATGATATGATGGGAGTTTTTTATGTTGTTTTATCGCTTCTTGTGTAAATATATTGCTGTCAGCAAGACGGCGGGTAAGAAATGTGCGATACCCCTCCCGTCGGTCTTCGGCCGTAAGGTCGCTCCCTTCCTCCTCGAGCCACTCGGCAGGGATCATATCTACAATTTTATTGAGAGTGCGGGGTGTTATGGCCTGACGCATTAATTTATCGGCCTCCTCAAGTCGGGATGCATAGGGGAGAAGTACGTGCCGCTCTATAAACGGGAAAGGATCTCGGGCAGCCTCCGCCGGATCGCGCCACGAATGATGAAAATATAGCGATGCCCCATGATCAATGAGCCATAACTCCTTATGCCATATCATCATATTGGGATTCAGACGCGTACGGTCTACATTTGTAAGAAAGGCATCGAGCCATACTATCTTTGAGGCCAAGAGCGGATCTACACTATTCACTGAGGGATCGAAGGTAGCCGCTCCATCCAGAAAATGCATACCGAGATTCCACCCCTCTGATTTACGCAATAATTCCTGTACCTCCTCGTCGGGTTCGGTAATACCGAAAAGTGAATCAAGATACAACAGCACTAACTCAGGGGTTTTGAATTTAAATGCTTTTGCCACCAGACCACCTATAAACTCGGAGATAAGTGCTTTGCGCCCATGACCAGCCCCTCGCAGTTTGACAACATAGCGGAATCCATCTGAAGCCTCGGCCAGAGCAGGGAGCGATCCCCCCTCGCGCATAGGCATAATATATCGCGTCAATATTTCTTCTCTTATTTCCATATATATCTTCAACCTTATACCGCGGTCGATAGTTTTTTAAATATAATAAAAAATATTTATTTTCATTACATTCTGAGATTTTATGATTACACTGATAGCCGAAGCGAAGACCATGCGCGAACCGAATACCGGTATCGATCAGCATGAACTTGAACTGCATACTCCCGCTGGTCAGAAAACAGCAGATGAGATCATGGGCCGCGTGGCTGCCCTTACTGTGTCTGAAATCGCCGAGAGAGCCAAGATCAGCAGTAAAATGGCAGTTAAATTACTCCGCATGGCCTACGAATTTCCTAATAAATCAGTCAGCATGAAAGCGATTGAGGCTTTTTCGGGAGTAGTATTCAAAGGTTTTGATTACGATACTCTCTCTCAGGAACAAAAGGGGAGAGCAGACTCTGAGATAGCGATAATATCTTCTCTATACGGCTGGCTGAAACCTGATGACATTATTCTACCCTACCGACTCGAATATAATTCTCTTTTAGCCCCCGACACTCGGAGTCTGGCCGAGTATTGGAAGAAAGATGTCACCATTAACCTTGTACGCCACATACAGCAGAATGGTGACACCGACATCCTCGATCTGCTCCCGGGTGATGCTGCCAAAAGTGTAGACCGGAAGTTAGTAAAACGCTTCGCTAAAATCTGGAAAGTCGATTTTAAAGAATTGCAACCGGGCGGTGAGTACCGCACACCTCACTCCGGACGGCTCAAAACCCTAAGAGGTGAATTACTCCGTGAAATAATAGTCAGAGGGATTACCCGACCGGAGCAACTTCTGACCCTCACCACCGATACCTTCCTCCCTTTAGGTACCCCCGATTTCCCTGACCATATCGCCTTTTGTGTCTGAACCCCCGACACCCGTTGGGGCGCCCTGCATATCGCGTAGCGGAACTTCATAAATATACGGAATAATACCTAATTTTAGGTATTGCACAACTCCGGTTAAATGTTGAACTTTGCAGAACCCGCTCAAATATCCCGGCTAATCCGGATTGCGATTTTTGAGTATGTAAATGATAACTTAACCCATGAAAATATTCCGTAAAATTCATCTCTGGCTTTCAGTTCCTTTCGGATTAATTATAACTCTTATATGCTTCTCAGGTGCGATGCTTATGTTCGAACCTGAAATAACCCGTAGCATTAAAAGTGATGTTTACTATGTAAGTTCACCGGAAGGGAATCCCCTTCCGATGAGTGAACTTATGCAAAGAGTGGAAACCTCCTTGCCTGATTCTGTGTCTGTCACCGGTGTAACAATCTTTGCCGACAAGAATCGCACATATCGGGTGAATCTTTCCAATTCCGGCACAGGTCCGGTATTTGTAGACCAATATTCAGGCCGGATTACGGGTACTGATGAACGCCTCGGCTTTTTCACGACAATGTTAAGACTCCACCGATGGTTGCTTGACGATACCCCTCGCGGGGAGGGCATCAAAGTCGGTAAACTTATTGTAGGCGTATCCACCATCATGTTTGTGATAACCCTTATAACCGGAGTGGTAATATGGTGGCCGCGCGCCCGTAAGAATTTCCGCCGCAGTCTCTCTTTATATTTCAAGAAGGGGTGGCGAGCCTTCTGGATGAGCCTGCATGTAGCAGGTGGCATGTACGCGCTTGTTTTGGTACTTGTAATGGCATTGACAGGATTGACATGGTCTTTTGATTGGTACCGTGACGCATTTTATGCCGTATGCGGTGTCCGGCAGACCTCGCAAAATACTTCAGCACCTACATCTGACGGAATTTCAGCCAAATCCTCAAAAAATAATTTTTCCAAACGTGGCAACCCATCCGGTAAAAATAATAATAAACCGAAAAAAGTGGAAAACCTTGGCATAATAAAGGGATTTGATAAGAGCAACGGTGATGATACCGCCAAATCATCCGATTCAAAATACAGGGATTGGCAACGAGTTGCAGATGCAATTAAATCAAAATATCCCGATGCGCCACAGATTACTATCGGACCTAAAACAGTCACGGTAAATTTAAGCGCCACAGGCAATCCTCGCGCCTCCGACATATATCTGTACAGCCAAACCACGCCTGAGTTAACACCCCTGAAAAAGTACGTTGACTCCACCCCGGCCGACAGACTACGCGGCTGGATATACGCAATCCACACCGGTACCTGGGGCGGTCTGCTGACCAGAATCCTCTGGTTCCTCGGTGCCATATTAGCCGCCACCCTCCCCCTGACCGGCTACTACCTCTGGCTCAAACGCCTCTCACCCAAAACCTCCCGCAAAATCACCCCCAAAAACCACTGATCTCAAAGACATTCCTTTCTTCATTTATCGACTCACTAAATTCACTACCACATATTTTAACGATTTGACTTTTAACGATTTGACAGAGTTTTGTACTTAACCCCAAATTTTCATAAATGCCGCGTTGCTTTGGGAATTTTATGTTTTTTATAGTCTGCGTCATTTGTCATGTGGTAAAATCCTTTATTATATGGAGATGAATCTATTTTCAGGTGATATTATCTCCAATATTAGGTGATTGTCTGACATTATGCGCTGATATTCGCTAATAACTACTGATACCACTCAGAAAAATTTGAGTGGTATTTTAATATTGCGAATAATTAGATATTTATAGATGCAATTTATTTAAATTGCCACCTCTTTGCCACTCATTATCAGGTACGATGAGTCCCTTTTGCCGAATCATTTAATGCTAAAATTAAGGTATTCCGTTCTCAATTCAGAGGAGTCAGAGACATTCCTTTCTTCATTTATCTACTCCCTAAACTCACTGGCTGATATTTTAACACTTTAACGGACTTTTGTACTGGACGCTGAATTACTCCAATTGATGACATCTCTATGCTTAATAATCATCCAAATCTCTTTGTAAGAGATACTTAATTAAATGCAAATGTAAGAAAAACTTTTAATATACAGACCTTTCTAGGATAATATTTCTCTCAAATAGTTCAACAACATTGTTCTTTGTTTAGCATACGTCAATAATTAAATATGTTAGTGTGCTAATATAAAAAAAGTTACACATCATCCAAATCTCTTACAAAGAGATAATCACATTATCTAACTTAACACATACAAAATAGAAATATGAATAGAATTAATTTCTTTAGAATCTTTGCCATGATTGCATTCATTGCATTGGCCGGATTCAGTTGCTTTTGGACTGCGGAATCCCTATTTATATGGCAACCCTCGATTACAATATATGGAGCATGGCTCATTGCTATAGTATTCTTCATGGTGGCTTCTATATGTTTCGGCAAACTATTAAAGTCTCTCGACAAGAATGAGGACTTTTATGGCAAACTATTTGGTAGAACCGGGGCATTACTCCTATCGCTTGTAGGATTAATGGTATTCTGGCTTGTAGTTAGTTTGCCCACAAATACACATACATTGCTTTATCGCGCGTCTATAAAGAATGTTATTACTGCCGATCTCAACCGAACACAAGGTTACCTACAGGGACTTAAGGGTAATAATGTCGCAATTAAGGAAATCGATCAAAAATACAAAAGTAAAAATGAGGCTGTTGATGCTCTTATCATTAGATTGTTCGCCGAAATAGATCATCCCGGATATGAAGGTATCGGTCATCGATTTGAAAAGATTCTTATGGAACTTGACCGTGTCCTAACTGTTGACACCAATAGTCCTGTAAAGATTAATAGGGTTGAAAATGTAGGAAAGTCAAAGACTCAATGGTTAGCCGCAATTAAGTATTACCAGCAGCAAGCATACGAGCAACTTAAACTTTATCGGGCTTCATGCGATAAAGAAATTAATGAGATAAAAAATACAATGGAGTCTAAAGCGCTTGATAATCTTATTAAAAACAACAAGATTGCTTTATCTGACATCAATAAAATGACAACAGTAAATAACGATGTTATTCAGCCTGCTATTGATGATTTGGTCAATAGTTATGCATTCATCAAAGCAAATGCACAATATATTAACTTTAAAGAAGGTGACAAAGATCGATATATCCGCGAAGGCGCTATGCCTGAAGCCAAAGAAATGCTTAGTGTTCCAGATGTATGGAAAGATTATCTTACCACTGAAAAATACAATGGGCATGGCTTCGTATGGTGGGTATTAATCGCTCTTTTAGTAGACCTTGCAGGGTTCATCTTCTATAATATTTCTTTCAATTCTAAAAATAACAACGCTTTAGCATAATAATATGGCAAATAAATTTGACAATCTTGTTGACCAAGATGATTCACAGAAACAAGGTAACAGAAATACTACTACCCCCCAAGATGTGGAGAAAGAGACTTATACCGAAGAAGAGTTACGTGATGTTAACGCAATATCAGTAACCATTCCGGATAAAAATACTCCAATTGTAGTATTCTTCGGTTCTCCGGCCTCAGGAAAAACTTTGGCTCTAATGCGTATGATTCGTTACCTTGAATCACATGACCATCAGGTAATACCGGAGGAAGTCTTCCGACCAAAGACCGATCGTCACTACACAAGAATGTGTTCGGGACTGAAAGATATGGTATATAACAACATCACTCCGGGAGGTACGGATATAATAAGTTTTATGCTTGTAAAGATTCTTAATCCAATTGGACAACCCATTTGTCAAATTTTAGAAGCACCCGGGGAACATTATTTTGATGGATCCCCAAACCTTGATTTCCCAACATATATCAATGCTATAAGGACATCTCCTAATCGTAAGGTCTGGGTGTTCTTCGTAGAGCAGGGATGGGGAGACGACCAAAGTGAACGGAATCTGTACGCGCAAAAAATATGCAGTATGCAGGGTCTTATATCTCCTAATGATAAGGTCGTGTTCTTATTCAACAAAGCCGACCGTCAACGAGCAAGAGGCCAATATGACAAAAACGGAAAACCACGTAAAGAACTGTTTTTCAACCAAATAAAACGTGAGTATCCCGGAATCTTTACAAAGTATCAGAATACGGGCTTGACAAAATTGTTGTATGGTGAATATAACTTCAAAGCAATCTGCTTCTCATCCGGCATTTTTAACAAGACTAATGACGGAAGAGAAGTTTGGACGCTTGAGTCAGACTGGTACTGTTCAGAATTGTGGAACGCAATTAAATAACAAATCAAAAGAACCAATTGATGTTGAATACATATATATATGGCACCCCTTTTGGCTTCAACTTTTTTGAAGATATTACGTCTCTTACTGATTACTTTAAGGGACTTTATATCTCTACAAGAAAAGGGAGACGTTTAATGGTGAATAGACGCGATAATGGAGAAACCTTTTACAATTATCTTCGATATGGTTTAAAAGAAAGTAAAGGTCGTCCAAACTCATTTTTCGGTATGTCTATTTCCATAGACAATAACGAGTATGCATACGATTTTAAAGAAATTTTCGATTGGTTCGATTATCTATTTGAAAAGTTAGTCGATAGAGGAATACTCTTTTTCATCAACGAGGGGAATAATATTCAATATAAAGTATCAAAATTCAAGGATTGTTCAGAAGAAATTCAATGGCTGAAAAACAACATTCCGAATCTATTCACCAAAGCGGAAAGCATAAAACTTCTTGAATATGATTCAACCTTCACGTCATCGTCATCCCCTCAAATCAGATGTTTTAATGATTCAACTTCAAATGACGTGATTATTGAAGCATTCAAGAAGTTCAGATGGGTCGCTTTATCACCTAATTTTAAACATGAAGAAGAACCCATAGAAATAGATTTATATGATATTGGCTCACAACTAAATAAGTACAACCAGCAACTGGTTCCCATTGCTATATCCCCTAAATACGAAAATTTAAATATTTTACGACGTATCGAAGATGATTGTTCTGTTATCATACAACTTCTCCAGAAATATTTATCCACGGAACATGATGAAAATGAGCAAAGGGAATGTAAAAAATTAATAACCAGGACGCAAGAAATAATTTCAAATACTCGTACTATTATAGGCAAAATTAAAAATGAATCCCTAAATCGAGATGATTATGTAAAACCTGTTTCATTTCGGATATGCCAAAAATGTAGACGTCAATTAACCTTATCCAATTTCGACTCTATAAATTCACCATATTGCCATGACTGTGTCGTAGAAATGGGGCAAAGCCAGAAGCAGAAAAACAAGAAATGTGTGAAATGTGGCATAGAAAAGCCTGAGTCTGAGTTTCCGAAAAATGGATATATTTGTTACGACTGTAATAAAACAAAATCAATTTGGGATTATCTTGACCCCAAGATTATAGCAATCTTAGGTATCGCAATAATTATTGTAGGAGTATCAGTGTATTTGATTTCAGGTCATAAGAATACAGATACCCCTGAGAACATAGGAAAAGTTAACCCCGAAGTGATTGCATCGGAAAATACACCCGATAATGAGGTCAATGCTGATATGTTTAACTACTATGTTAATAATGCGGAATTCTTAAAAGCATACGACATCATCATTGGTAAAGATAGTGAAAATGAATATCTGAGACGTTTGGATTCTTCAATTCAAACATATTTATGGAATATAATAGACAAGCCCGACAATACTGAAGCGGTAGATAAAATTAAACAATTCTTTATTATCAACAAGCGCCTTGTTATAGACGTACTGCACATTGATGAAGATTACTGGCTTGGATGTGCTCAAGCATATAATCGGTTAATGTTGTTAGTTCAGAAGCCTTCTTTAAGTCAAGCGCAAAGAAGTGAGGCAATGCACCTGATCGAAAAATTGCCGATACATCAAGGAAGTATACGACAGACATTCCAAGAAAGAATCGAAAATATGCCCAACGATGAGGATCTGGCAAGTAATAAAAAACAGATTACTAAAAAAGAAGATGCAACAGAAACTTCGAAAGAAGAACCATATCTCGAGATTTTAGATAAGGATGGATGTACGAAATTAACTAAACTTAAATCAGGAAAGACTTATGTTGATGGAACAAAAGTTACAGTAAGATCTAATGTGAAACTTAAAATTAACGGCAATGGCAGTAATAATGTAACACCTAATAAGAATAGAACATCCGTAGAAATTGATGTAAAAAATGGGAAAAGTGTAATAATTTCTGCCGGTAATTATGAACTTACTGTGACTGGTAAAGCAAAAAAATTCAATACGTTATGAATAGAATAATATTAATATTGCTAATATTAATTGGAGGAATCTCGGTTTGCTTAGGACAAACGAATTTACACCATAATAATAAATCACGTAAGGAAGCAATCGATTCTATAAATTCAACTATATATGAAAGAGAGGCATCACTTGATCTATTAAAAAAAGATAAAGATAGAGTGGATACCTTGAATAATTTGGTAGAAGATTATGCTCTTCTTGCACAATTATGGGAAGATAAATATAATGATTTGTCGTCTTCTACCCAAAGTATCAAGTCATTGCTGGTATTATTATCGGAATCAGATTCTATTTTCACTTCTGATTTGCCGGATGTTTCAATAGTTCCATCATCCTTAATGCCACATTATAACTATCTTTCGCAAATAATATTAATTCAAAAGGATATTCAGGCAATCGAGAAAAAAATTGAGGACAAAACTAAGGCTTGTCAGGAACTTAATCAAGATCCGCTTATGATTATACCTCAACTAATTTTAGAAGATTTGGATTCTTTATATTTAGAAATCTCAAAAATCAAAGAATCAGGATTACCGACATTTAGTGATGACCAAAAACGATATTTTGATATAAACATAAAGAACAAGTATAATAGTTTTGAAAAATATTTTACAAATGAATAAGACTATATATTTTCTTATCTCCCTGATTATTGGGGGATTGATGATTTCATGCGGGGGTAATCAAAAACCCTCACCAAGAATTGAGGTATGGGGTGACTCTGAAGAAGAAATAGAATTAAGTACCGAGAAAGTGTGCGTGCCATTCAAACGTACTTCAGGGGATTTGGCAGAGATTCAAGTTTCCTTGAATGGTGTTCCATTCAATATGTGGTGGGATACGGGTGCATCAATGACCTGTATTTCTGCGCTTGAACTTCAAAAACTCGCAAAAGAAGGAAAGATTGAACTTGATGATTATCAGGGTTCAATCCTTACAAAAATTGCAGATGGTTCTACCACCGAGGCTCTCGTATTTAATATAAAAGAAATTTATATCCCGGGAACAGACAATCAGTATCTCGTTTTAAGAGATATAGACGCTGCCGTTTCCGCAAATGCCGATGCTCCCTTGCTTATAGGTCAGAATGTAATTCAAAATTTACCTAAGCATACATTTGATGAGACAAAAGGATTAATAATTTTCGATAAGTAATCTCGTGAACTTCAATCTCTATATTTTCCAAAGTAATAAGGGGACGTATCATCAATATCCTAAAGATTATACGTCTTCTGTCTTAGCATCTCTATGCTCAGATGTTATAAATTCCAAAGCAGTTATTATAAGAGACCAAAATCTAATGCATTATATATATGCAGAAAATATAGGTAATCATAATGTTATTGGTATGTGTCTTATATTCAATAAGGCGTATATTAAGCATGTGAGCAAACTATTTAATTTCATACGTGGGTTATTCGAATCAACTCTATTAAAGCAAAGTAAAATTATACGCTATAACACTGACGGTGATATTGAATTTGTGTCGTCAAACTTAAGTGATGATATCAAGTCAATTGATTACGTTAAGGCTCTTGTAAATTCCAAACTTGATTCACACAATAATTATTTTGGAGTCAGCGAACTAAATACGACGTATAATGGACTCCATAATAGTGAAACCATAGATGGGAATACAGCAAATTCTGAGATTATTAAACTACAACAGAAATTTAATAAAATCACAATCGAGTATGACCGGGGAATTGAAGAAGATTCAACAAAAAAGGTAATACAAGGACTTCAATCTGAAATTCTTGATCTTAATCAAAAGATTGTAAGCCAGGAGAAGATAATATCACAACTTGAAAAGACTAAGAAACAATACAAGCAAGTCTTGTTTCTTATTTTTATATTATCATGTGCCTGTATTGGGTTGTATTTCTTGTATGTAAACCTAAATGATACCCAGAATCAATTAGAGATTGCGAATACTACCATATCGGAAAAAGAATCCATTATTGTTGGCAAAAATTCGGCAATATCTCATCTTAGTGACTCTGTAAGCAATCTTAAATATAATTTAAACAGAGAAGTTAAAGCGAAACAGAAGATTGAAAATTCTCTAAAAAGTATTTGCAAATATACTCCTTTTGCTGTGACCGGGTGCGAAGTTTATTCAAACCAATTTAAATTTGACTACTTTTGTCCTGAAGGAAAGGAGGTCACGGTAACATTAAAGGCTATCAACGAAAGCAATCATGAAATAATTTCAAGTAGTCATTCAATTACTTTATATGAAGGGACCGGATCTAAAACTCTGGACTTTTATAAAAGGCTTGATATGTCTCACTATTATTATGTAATCTTAATGTATAACGGTCATATCATTGCAGGAAGACGGTGGTAATATACCTTAAATAAGAAAATTAATGAAAAAAAGAGTTCCCAAAATTCTATTTTAAATTCCTTCCATTCAATGAGTATACACCTGATACTCTCGAAAATCTATTGGAGGAAAAAATCTATACATCCACGATTATTCAATTAAATGATCCTTTTGAAGGTATGTGGTATGATAATCATATCGATGCCATTTATCCAACTAACGATAAAGATCTACGGGATTCGTTAGAACGTAGACGAGTGCACTGTCTATGCTCTAACGATTCGCAAAACTTTCCTTCAACCCCTGAGAGTATACCAATGTGGACTCATTATGCAGATTCTCACAAGGGTTTTTGTATAATGTTTTCTAATGCAATATTAGATACACCGGGACAGGAAATGGATTATTCACCTAGGGAAATTGAATATTCGGATTCGATGGCAGAGATAACATGATATAAGAATCAGGATAAAATCATCTTGTGGAAAAAAAGTGACGTGTGGAAGATATAAAGAGAGGTTCGTCTGTGTTTTAGAGATACTGATTCCTATGGACACTCATATATCTACAGAACAATCCCCCACCATTGTATCTTGGCTATATTCGCGGGAAGCAGGATTAACAAATTAAATGATCTTATATTATCGGGACTATGCCAACAGTTAAACTGTAATTATGTAAGACTGAAACCGAGTACCCAAAAGTTCGGATTTGAAAAAAATAACTAATTTATAATAATCTTAATAACCTTTAGAGGAATTGATTTTTTACCAAATGCTTAATGCTACATGAGTCTCTCTTCTATTCTGATAGATGGTAATATAGACCTTGCAAAGCATTCACCTATACTCCTAATGAAGTGTATAAGAATAAACATCCTAACTCTTATAAAGGAGTCTTTAATATTTTTATTAATATTATTTTCAATTCGAGGGTTGTATCTCCTTGAATCAAATCATAAAGAACAACCCAAACTTAGAAGTTGTGCCCGACACGAATAAGGGTATATGAACCATGAAGGTTAACCTAACTATAATTCTTATGGCTTTGTCCATGATATTGGGAATCCAGAGTTGTATAGATGATCCTAAACCCACTATCAATTCAAATGATTTCGACTTTCAGGCAGTAAACATCACTGTAGAAAATGGTAAACTCTCTGCCACCAGCGGTTCTCCCGCAACAGTAAACTGGACTGTTAACGTTACGATCAATGGAGAAACTACATCAATCAGTGGCAGTACGAAAAGCGATGAACTCCCGGTGAGGGTAGGTGATGAAATTGAAATTGAATTCTCACCTGCATGTCCGGAACAGACCGAGGCATACTTCACAATGCCCGATGGGATTTCGCATAAAGTTACTGTAAATGATCCAAAATTTAAGTGGACTATACCCAACAACTTCTCTACCGGAATGCAGATAATAGGAAAGACACTTTACGAAACGAATGACCGCATCTATAATAAGACCGGAACAATCACATTAATTGCTTTGTAAGCATCCTGTGAAGCAAGATGCTTACATACAGCCGCCACCCTCCCCCTGACCGGCTACTACCTCTGGCTCAAACGCCTCTCACCCAAAACCTCCCGCAAAATCCCCTGATCTCAAAAAACACATTTCAGCCAATTTTCAAGCATCTATGGCGTTAAAACGCCTTATTCATCATGTCAGAGCATGGAGGCAATCTGCTTTTCGACGGCGGAGCGTATAAATGAGTTTATGGATACTCCGGCCTGCTTGGCGAGAAAAAGTTTATATACTGGAAGACCCCAACTCACAAGAAGATATGCCGTTCGGGCATTAACATTCTTGTTGGTTGGGGTGTAAAGATGAAATATTACTTTATGATCTCTTATTGCGTTAGGAAAACCCTCCAACTACCATCATTCTTGTTGCGCTCTACGTAGTTTTTAGAAATCAATTGATCAAGCAATTTCTGTACGGCTGTGAGGCTGATACCGGCTACTTTTTGCATATCTGCAAGTGTAAGTGCGGGGTGTGTTTGCATAGCATTGAGAATTTTAGTATAATTAGGAGTGCGGAATTTAATCTGTTCTCCGTCATACCACCAAATATTATCATTTCGTTCACTTATGAATAGTACGTCATTATATATTTCCTTAGCCACCAACTCATTAAAATACTTCATAAATGGACGAATCTCATTGATATTTGCATGGGCACCATCGCTTGGTACAGGTCCAACTTCAAGATCTGACTGATGCAAGGCTTCAAGATATTTACTCTTTTCGCGGCTACGAACAACTATCATCGGATAATTATGCCTTGTTAAAATATAATTGACCATCAATCTTGCAATTCGTCCATTACCGTCCTCAAAAGGATGAATCCGTATATAACGATAGTGGAATAGAGCCGCCAACTCCACCGGAGACAAGTTACCTTCACGTTCCGCCATGTTATACCAGTTAATTAAGTCAGACATAAGACTTGGTGTTTCCTCCGGGGAGGCATATTCAAAACGGTCTCCGTATCTCGTAATTACGCTATTCGGCCTAGTCTTATATTGGCCGGCATGTATAATGTAACTTGTCTGCATACCACCCGGCAAATTACGATAAACAGTATAATCCTCACGTAACAGCGTTTTATGTAATGCGCGAATAAAGTTCTGAGTTAATGGGATGTCTTTCATTGTAGCCTCTTCTGTCATCATCCGCAAACCTACGTTACTTGCAGTCATTTCCTCCACGTCACGCACGTCGGCCTCTCCAATCACCTTGCCGAACAATAACAGAATTTCTGTTTGTCCATAAGTCAATGTATTACCTTCGATGTGATTACTATTGTAATTGAAATCAACGGTAAAACGGCGACTAAGCCTATCTCTGTCTTTTTGGGAAAGAGGTTGTATGTTTTGCCAGGCCTCAAGTGCCTTCTTTATATTTAGATACTTCATATATGTTATTTAACGCTGCAAATATACAAAAAAATCCCAAAAAGGTTGTGCTTATATAACCTTTTTTGAGATTTTTATCTTGGGTGGCGGCTTCTGATCCGGTGTCAGGCTTGATGCTGCGACCAATGTTAATTTCGAAGACCTGTCTGCTCGCGGTAATAGGGATGAAGATTGGATACAATATTCACAATTCTGCCGGGTAGGGATATTACAAAAATCGCTAAAACTGTCTTAGTCTCAGCGATTTGTGGTATTTTACCTTTTAGATGTATCATGCGGTAACGGAGTTGTTGCGAAGCAGCACCCAGACTACCACGGGGATACCGAGCAGTGCGGTAATAGCATTGACAGGCAGGGTGAATAACTTGGAAACGCCGACAACACGCTCTGCTTCCCCGATAGCATCGAGCATGGCTATATGCGTGGATGACATAGCAACAATACGCGAGGTATCCC
>CAMWNR010000011.1 GCA_947175665.1 uncultured Porphyromonadaceae bacterium | reverse complement strand
ATACTTAATCACTGATACTTAATCACTGATACTTAATCACTGATACTTAATCACTAATACTTGAACACTAATACTTAATCACTAATACTTTATACCTAAAAAATGGATTGGCTTGACGCCCTTATACTCGGCCTCGTGCAAGGCCTCGCTGAATATCTCCCCATTTCATCAAGCGGTCATCTCGAAATTTTCCGCACTATATTAGGTATCGATATACCGAAAGATGATGTACTGCAGTTTGATATTATTGTTCACGCTGCCACCGTATGCTCCACAATAGTGATATTATGGCCTATGTTTGCCTCTCTATGCCGGAGTTTCTTTACTTTTAAGCGTGATTCCGAATTTTATTATGTCTGCAAAATTCTTGTATCCTGCATTCCGGTAGGTATTGTCGGAGTTTTTTTCAAGGATTATGTAGAGGCTTTTTTCGGTGATGGACTCACAATCGTGGGAGTCTGCCTGATTATCACCGCTATTCTGCTTACATTTGCTCATTATTCTGACAGACTTGCCTCCGGACGCATGATTCCGGCTAATAAAGGACGCGATATAACATGGCTGGATGCTTTTGTAATCGGTTGCGCTCAGGCTGTGGCCGTACTCCCGGGCTTGAGCCGCAGCGGTACTACTATCGCTACCGGTATCCTGATAGGTGACAAGCGCGATAAGGTGGCTTCTTTCTCTTTCCTGATGGTAATTATCCCCATTTTGGGTGAGGCCCTGCTTGATGTTAAGGATCTCATATCCACACCGGCCGAACAGCAGGCCACATCACCTTTAGTACTGGCCATCGGATTTATAACAGCGTTTGTAGTAGGGTGCGCCGCTTGTAAATGGATGCTCAATCTGGTTAAGAAAGGTAAACTGGTTTGGTTTGCCATCTATTGCGTACTCATGGGCGTAATCTGCCTGCTCTGGCAATAAGCGTAACTTTTATAAACTGATTTGAATGGATTTCGTAACAGGCGAAATAATCTGTGTAGATAAACCTCTGGGATGGACCTCTTTTGATGTCGTGAAGCGACTGCGCGGTGCGTTGCAGCGTCGTCTCGGTGTCAAGAAGTTTAAAGTGGGCCATGCCGGCACTCTCGATCCTCTCGCCACCGGTGTGCTGATTATCTGTACCGGTAAGGCTACCTCTCTTATAGAGCGGCTGCAAGAGGGGAAAAAGGAGTATATAGCCAATGTGAGATTCGGAGCCACAACTCCCAGTTTTGATCTCGAAAAGGATATTGACGCCACTTATCCCTACCAACATATCACCAGGCAACTGATACTGGATACTCTCCCTAAGTTTACCGGCAAAATACTGCAGGTTCCTCCCGTATTTTCTGCTGTTAAAGTAGATGGCAAGAGGGCTTATCTTGAGGCTCGCAAGGGAAAAGAGGTGGAACTTAAAGCCAAACCTCTCGAAATCACCGAGTTTGAACTCCTCGACTTTGACGGACGCGATGCTACCTTAAGGATAGTGTGCAGTAAGGGCACCTATATACGGGCGTTGGCTCGCGATCTCGGTATCGCTCTGGAGAGCGGGGCACATCTTATAGGCCTGCGACGCACCTCGGTCGGTGATATGACCGTGGATAATGCACTCTCGGTCAATGAGGCTATCGATCTTATAGATTCTACACCTCTTACATTTCCTGATAATTATCCCGGTGCCGACTCTGCACTCCCCCCGACTCCGGCTGGTGAGTATCTGCGCAAAATTGCGACCGGAGAACTGCCGGCCGAAAAATCACCCAAAAAGAATATAACCGCATTTCGCAGCAATACGGATGCATAACATAATACTTTTTAGACATCAATATAGACTATGAAACTCTCTCAGTTTAAGTTTAAACTACCTGACTCCCTTATAGCACAATACCCCTCGGAGAACCGCGATGAGTGCCGCCTTATGGTGGTTAACGCTCGCACAGGCGAAATTTCGCATCACATCTTTAAGGAAATTATCAATTTCTTTGACGAGGGGGATGTAATGATCTTTAATGATACCAAGGTTT
Source organism: uncultured Porphyromonadaceae bacterium (assembly GCA_947175665.1). Taxonomy (GTDB): domain Bacteria; phylum Bacteroidota; class Bacteroidia; order Bacteroidales; family Muribaculaceae; genus Lepagella. Next base: position 31,699 of record CAMWNR010000011.1, on the reverse strand, counting down.
TCCCGGCACGTCTCTTCGGTAATAAGGAGAAAACCGGTGCTTGTATCGAGGTTTTTCTGCTTAGAGAACTTAATGTAGAAAACAAATTCTGGGATGTACTCGTAGAACCTGCCCGCAAAATCCGTATCGGCAATAAGTTGTATTTTGGTGAGGATGACAGCATGGTGGCTGAGGTAATTGACAACACTACCTCGCGCGGTCGCACATTGCGTTTTCTCTACGATGGTCCGCACGATGAATTTAAGGAGGCTCTTTACGCTTTAGGTCATACCCCCCTGCCGGAGTATATAAATCGTCCCGCCGAGCCGGATGATGCCGAACGTTACCAGACTATCTACGCCGAAGTAGAAGGCGCCGTTATGGCTCCCGCAGCAGGGTTACACTTCAGCCGCGAACTTATGAAACGCCTTGAAATCAAGGGTGTGGAGAGAGGTTTTCTTACTCTTCACTGCGGTAAAGGTAATTTCCGCGATATTGATGTAGAGGATCTCACCAAGCACCGTATGGACAGCGAGGAGATGTTTGTACGCGGTGACCTTGTGGATATGGTAAATGATGCAAAAGACCGTGGCAATCAGGTATGTGCGGTAGGCGCTTCAGTATTGCGCGGCATAGCCTCATCGGTATGTATGAACGGACATATCATGCCTTACGAGGGGTGGACCAACAAATTCATTTTCCCCCCATACGATTTCCAGGTATGCAACGCGATGGTTTCTAATTTCCATCTCCCTCTATCTACCATGCTTATGATGGTAACAGCATTCGGTGGCTATGATCTGGTAATGGAAGCCTACGACATCGCTGTCAAAGAAGGCTACCAATTCGGAGCCTACGGCGATGCCATGCTGATCCTCCGCTGATCCCTCCACCTGATAAATGGGCCGCGTCAGCGGTACTTCAGCACCATTAAGCCGTATTTACCGGTCTGCCGAAGTATCGCCGACGCGGCTCATTTTATCATCTCAACTACAAATCCTTGCCGCCCGGAATCTCAATTTGAGGTTGCGCTTATAAATATTTGAAATTTCAATTTTTTTACATATCTTTACAAACAATAGCAATTATGCTATTGAAGTCATCTTAACTTTTCTCAGGGTTATGGTTCTTCAAGGTTTTGAGCAGTTTTCAACAATTGATTTCAAGAATCTTTTTGGCACATAAATCCAACCTGTTTCTTGGAGGACTTACTTAAATATTTATTATCAGGCAATCAGACTCTTATGAGCACCTTGAATCACATATTAAACAAAGCGTCATACATCGGGTTGATTTTTTTATTTTCCATTACCATCAGTTGCAGAAGCGAACGGAGGGGAGAGGATGATAATATGGAGGACCTCTTAAATACACTCGATACGGAGATTAAGCAGGCCGACATTTACTCTTCGGTCAAGGAATCTCGAATAAAGCAGTTGCAGAATGAATTGAATAAGAGTGCTGATGAAGATATTAAGAATGTACTATATGCGCGGCTGGTCGATGAGTTTAGCGCCTACAATGCAGATTCGGCTCTTTATTATATTAACCAAAACATGAGGTTGGTATCCGTACAGAATAACCCCGCGCAGTTGCACCGACTTAAAATCAGGCGAGCGGATATTCTTGCTCATGCCGGTATGTTTCCGGATGCCGCGTTAGAATTGAGGTCTATCCCTGCCGATGAGTTGGAAGACGATTTAAAGGAAGATTATTTCGCTACTTATAGTGTACTCTATCAGTATCTGAGTGAATATAATAGCGAGCATGAGACGGGGAGACACTATGAGAATCAACGTGCCGTATATACTGATTCTCTTAATAAATATGTTAAACCGGGGTCGTTCAATCATCTTGTATATGTAATGATGGAGACAGCCCGCAATGGTAACCCGGAAGCGGCAATCAACGGATTGGAAAGGCATCTGAGCGAATACCCTTTCGGCAGCAGGGAATATTCAATTTTAGCCTCCACCTTGGCTTATATCTATAAAACTTCCGATAATCCTGAAAAATATAAACGATACATCGCCCTTAGCGCAATATCAGATGTGAAAGGTGCCGTGAAAGAAAACATGTCGTTTCGGGAATTGGCTACAATAATGTATGAGGATATGGATGTAGAGAGAGCCGATTTCTATCTTAAAAAGAGTATCGAAGATGCAAACTTTTATTCGAGTATGCTCCGTAATGCCCAGTCAAGCAAGATGCTCCCGGTGATAGATGATGCTTATAAGTCATTGCAGGAGAGCAATAAGCGCAGGCTTAGATTATTTGTGGCATTAAGTTTATGTCTCTCTGTAGGATTACTGATCATGCTTTGGTTTATTCTCAAGCAGTTCAGTAGTGTAAGAAAGGCAAACGCCAGGGTGATTGCGTCCAACAACGAACTTCTATATGTCTCCAATCAATTAAAGGATGCAAATGCATCACTCAAAGATAAAAATGAGGAACTGAGCAATCTCTCCGAGCAACTCCGGGAGAGAAATCTGCAACTCAATGAGTCAAACAAGACGATTGAACAGTATGCCGGCCTCTTTATGGAGACCTGCTCTTCTGGTATTTCCACATTACATCAATATCAGAAATCATTAAAGATTCTCGCCAATCAGGGAGGGAGCAGAACGGCTTTACTCAATAAACTGGAGTCTTCAGAGATGTCGGAATCGATGTTTAATGATTTCTATAAGAAATTTGATGAGGCCATTTTAAATATATATCCCGATTTTATTGATAAGGTGAATGCACTGCTATTGCCGGGCAAGGAATCTCTGCTCAGACCCGGAGAAGTGTTAAATACCGAACTCAGGATATTGGCATTGATAAGGGTAGGAATTGAAGAGAGCAGTAAGATTGCAAGTTTCCTGCGGTGCTCCGTATCGACAGTATATACTTATCGGTCGAAGTTAAAAAAGAGAGCAAAGGATCAGGATAACTTTGAAGCACTGGTAAAGAAAATATACTGATAAGTCCACAAAAAAATATAGGTCCAGACCACTGGCAGATGTTAAAAATACATTATTCATGTAAATAAGTCCGATTTGGACGTTTTGATTTCAGCCCTCTCTTCTACAATCTAAAATACTGTAAATCAACACCTATTCAATAAATAAGATTTAGATTGTGTTTTGATATACTTGATTAATATGTTAAAGTTTACAAACTTTGCACCCACATATTATATCTTCATTAAAACACAATAATAAATGTACAGAAAACCATGGAAATTCAGAGTCGGTATTTATGCCATATTAATGGTGCTGACTCTCATGTTCGCTCAGACAGCGATGGCTCAGTCTGTGACTGTCAGTGGTAATGTCACTGACCCCGCAGGTCTTGAACTGATCGGTGTGAGTGTCTCCGTTAAAGGAGATCAGACTAAGGGTACGGCAACCGATATTGACGGCAGTTATTCGCTCTCAAACGTACCATCCGATGCTACCCTCGTATTCAGTTACGTTGGCTTCGGTGCCGTTGAGAAACCCGTAAAAGGTCAGTCTACAATCAATGTAGTAATGCAAGAGAATAGTGAACTCCTGGATGAAATTGTGGTGGTGGGCTACGGCTCGCTCAGCAAAAAGGAGGTATCAAGTTCTATAGTGCAAGTCAACAGCGACGATTTCCAGAAGGGCGCAATGAATAACCCCATGGAAATGCTGACCGGTAAAGTAGCGGGTCTTAACGTCTCTACTCAGGCGGCCGCTAACCCTAACGGCTCGGCCGATCTTCAGGTACGCGGTGCTACATCACTCAGCGCCGGTAATGGCCCGCTTATCGTCATAGACGGTGTAGCAGGCGGCGACATCCGGACTCTCGCCCCTCAGGATATTGAGTCAATGACCGTATTGAAAGATGCTGCTTCGGCTGCTATTTACGGTACTCGCGGTGCGAATGGCGTAATCCTTATTACCACGAAGAAGGGTACCGGCGAACCGGGACTTCCTGTCATTACCTATGATTCTTATGCTGCAATCGCAGTTGAAAAGGATCGTCCGGAAGTACTTACACCTTACGAGTGGCGTCTCGCACGTCGTGGCAACGACTACGGCGCAAGCACCGACTGGTATAGTCTTATCACCCGCAAGGCCGCTTACGATACCAACCAATATGTTGGCATCGACGGTTCGCTGGCTAATGGTGGTTATTATACCGCATCTCTAAACTATAAGAGTGCAAACGGTCTGGATATCACAAGCAAGCGCGAGGAGTTTGGCGGACGTGCCGCTGTATCGGCCAATACTCTCGATCATCACCTTCGTATAACCGCTTCCCTCAATGCCCGCCGTGTTAACGAGACATGGGGCGATGACGGTATGTTTGATACCGCCCTCACCATGAACCCCACAATTCCGGTTTATAACGAAGACGGTTCTTATTATCAGCCTACTTCTCCTACCGATATCAAGAATCCTGTTCAGCAACTTAAGGTAAATACTTCAAAAGGTGCCCGTACTTATCTGCTCGGCTCCGTAGACTTGAAATATGACATCTGGAGCAATGAAAAGCATAATATCAGCACTACTCTTTCCTACTCCTATAATTACAATGACCTTAAGAGCGACTATTATACTCCCACTACTTCAGGCGAATCTTACTGGGGTGGATATGCCGGACGCGCTTCAATACAGTACCAGAAATGGTGGACCAACCGCGTTGAATGGATCGGCAACTATTCATTCAATTCCGGTGACCACGATTTTAAGGCGATGGTGGGATACTCTTACGAGAAAACCAACTGGCAGCAGATGTTTGAACAAAACAATAACTTTACCTTCGACAAACCTATGTGGGAAGGTATCGGCTCCGGTTCATGGCTTGCTGACGGCAAGGCCGTGATGTATGCCGGCAGATCCGAGAGTGCGCTTGCCGGTTTCTTCGGTCGTGTCAACTATGCATGGCGCGGAATGCTCATCGGTTCGGCTTCTATACGTTATGAAGGTTCTACCAAGTTTGGTGCCGATAAGAAGTGGGGTGCCTTCCCTTCTGTGTCAGTAGCCTGGGAAATGGCTAAGGCTCCATTCCTTTCCGATTATGTACAGACTGTACAGAGTCTTAAACCCCGTTTCTCTTACGGTGTCACAGGCCGAAGCGACTTTGAGGCATACTCTTCGCTCGCAACCTATTCACCCTCGGGGTCTTATCTCATCGACGGCACCTGGATTACCGGTTACCGCCCCTCTAACAACGCCAATCCGGATCTTGGCTGGGAGAAACTCTCAAGTATGAACTATGGCGTTGATTTCATGTTCTTCAACCGTCTTTACGGTTCGATCGAATATTTCGACCGCCGCTCTCAGGATCTTCTTTATAACTATACCGCTCCGCAACCTCCGTATGTTTATCCGAATATTCTCGTAAACGTCGGTACTATCAAGAATACCGGTATCGAACTCGCTCTTAACGGTGACATAATTGTAAATCAGCCCGTCACCTGGACTTCCGGTATCAACTATTCTTACGGCACTACCAAACTTACAAAACTATCCAACTCTATATATCAGGCCTCATATCTTGATCTTTATCAGAAACCGGGTGTGGGTACAAGTGAATACTTCTTCCGCGTAGAAGAAGGGGGACAAATCGGCCAGTTCTGGGGATATGAATACACCGGTGTCGATGACGCCCACAACATGCTGGTATACACCAAGGATGGTGAGAAGGTTCCGGCCGCAGCCGCCAATCCCGAAGATAAGAGATACATCGGCGATGGCGCTCCGAAACACTTCCTCACATGGTCTAACACTTTGAAATGGAAAAACTTCGATCTCAGCCTTATGTTTAACGGTGCATTCGGCTTCCAGATTTTCAATATGAGAAGATACGGTATGGGACTTAAAGGGAGCGGCAGCGACAACGTACTGCGCAGCACTTATCTTAAAGATCGCGATGTATGGTCAGGTGGTGGCGTAATCTCTTCTTATTTCCTTGAAAACGGTGATTACTTCAAACTTGAGAATATCACTCTCGGCTATAATGTACCCATCAAGAACCGCAGACTGCTCGATACTCTGCGCCTCTATCTGGCGGTGAAGAATGTGTTTACGCTGACTAAGTACAGCGGAAATGATCCTTCGGCAGTACAGTCTACCGGTATTACTCCCGGTATTGATGTTACTTCCGCTTATCCCAATGCTACTCAGATCACTCTGGGTGTGACTCTCAAATTCCGTTAATTTTTATACCGAAAAATCAATGAAACTAAATAAAATCATCGGCGGCTTGGCTATGACAGCCGCAATCGCAGCAGGAGCATCTTCCTGTACTGACCTCGATGAAGTAACTTACGACCGTATCGATGCGAGTGTCTATTACCAAGACGAGAGTAGCGTACAAGGTGCCGTGGCATCTATTTATTCCAGCGCGGCAAGCGGCTTTCTCGAGTATTTCTGGTATCTTAATGAGTTTCCTGCCGACCAGATCGCGTGGCGCTCGTGGAACGGTGGTGCCTGGGGTTACGATGAAGCCCAGAAGTTTGTACTGTCCACCCAGACGTGGAACTCTGAATCCGTAATAATACGTCAGGCTTGGGAACATGCCTGGGAGACAATCGGACTTTGTAACACTCTTATCAATGATCTTCAGAATCTCAATGCCGGCTCGATCGGTATGACTGACGAGAAATTGAAATCCTATATCGCAGAAGTGCGCACAATGCGTGCATGGGCTTATTATCAGAATTTCGAGTTATGGGGCGGCGCGCTTCCTCTCAACATATCTGTAGGGGGCGAGATACCCGGATCTGCCGACACAGACTTTAATAAGGGTTGTGAAAAAATCTGGAATTTCATTGCCGAGGAACTTGATGACTGCAACGATGACCTCTCTAAAGAAGACGGCGCCGGTGCTACCCGCAATCGCATGAATCAGGGTGTCAACAGAATGCTTAAGATGAGACTGTTGCTAAATTCAGAACTCTTCACCGGCACTCCGCGATTTACCGAATGTGAGAAACTTTGTGATGAAATAATAGCAGGTAATTATGGTTCTTACAGCATCTCTTCTGATTATCACAAAGTATGGGATATCGACAACTATTCCTGTCCTGAAATAGTCTTCGCGTTTGCTGAGGAAGCAGGACGACTCACCAACAATAACCGCAACACACCGTTCCTCCCCTATAACTATGATGAAATGTTCGGTTTCTCGTGTGATCAGGGTGGCTGGAACTGTACCTGCCTTGTGCCTTCAAAAGATAATTATGGCTCGGATTATATCTATGCCGGAGCCGATGTGTGCGGTACACGCGACGGCCGAAGTTTCATTACTTACTATGGCGATAAACTCGGTGCTCCTTATGATCGTCTCAACGATCGCGATGTCCGCAAGCAGCCTTTCCATTGCGATGCGGCAGGCAACTGGGACGGTATGCTCGCTATCGGTGCCCAACTTAATTACGATACCGGTGCCGCCGTACTCGCTGATGCAGATCTTCAGGATAAGCCCCTTATTTATGTAGACCAGTGCGGTACTTTTACTAATCTGGGTCGCCAACTCGAAGTGGTGATGAGTCCGCGCTGGGGTATGACAAATACCGGCTACCGCGTTTTAAAATACCCTATCTATCCTGCATCGGCAGGCAAGGATTTCCGTAACGCAGGGGAGGTTGAGTTCCGTCTTGCCGAGGTGGTCTACACTCTGGCTGAATGTAAAATGCGCAACGGAGCATCATCTACTGCCAAGGAACTCGTAAACAGCGTGCGTAAGCGCTATTTCGATCCTACATACATCAATGAAATTGAAAAACCGGGTCCGGGATTCACAGCATTTGATATGGACTGGATGCTGAGCGAGTGGGGCCTTGAGTTCCTTAACGAAGGTCGACGCCGACGCACTGATCTTCGCCGCTTTGATAAGTTTACTCAGGGTCAGTGGTGGTTTTTCGGCCGTGCTACCGAGACCGACCGTCAACTCCCTGCAAAGCGTGATCGCCGTTATGAATGGTATCCTCTCCCCCAGGTGGCTCTGATGGTTAATCCGGGACTTGTGCAGAATCCGAATTATTAAGTAAGTGCTAATTTATATTTAAGATCAAATTATGAGAAAAATAAGTATATTCGGTCTATTTTTCGTCACTCTCCTGACTATATTGGGAGCGTGCCAGAAAGATGAGATCATATTCGACAGTGAGTTGCCTCGCTTCGAAACCCGCCCCGGCTATCAACTCCTTGAGGTAATTGTGCCTCAGAGTACCCGCGTAGGCGACAAAATCTTTATCGCCGGTGAGTTTAACGGTGGTATTGAAGAAGCCAAAAACGATCCGCGCTGGCAGTTGCAAAAAGCCCCTGACACCGATGTGAAGTGGGGTATCTATATCAATCCTGACGATTGTATCAATGGCAAGACTCTCGCTGACGGCTATACATTTGTCAATGTGGAGCAGGGAGAGGAGCGTTCGCTCGAAAATAAACCCGTACTGCATACCGAGGTGCCGGCGGTTGGTGGCAGGCAGAACGTAATTGTCTATCGCTGGGCAGATTACTTCGATACACCGGTAGATCCGGGAGAAATCGTACATGATGGCTATGTTATCTATGTCGTGGATAATTCAGAACTTGATGATCTCCATCTTTACGCATGGGGTGATGCAGAAGCATTCGGCTCCTGGCCCGGTATCGCTCCTACCGGAAAGGTAACTATCGAGGGTGTGAATTATAAATATTTCGATACCGGTGTCGCTAATGAAGGCTTGAATATCAACCTTATATTTAACTTTAATGATGGTAGCAAGCAGACCCCGGACTATAATGTGACTCTTAATGAGGATATATATCTGAGTATTACGGCTACCGAGGTTACTCCTTTTGACCCGAGCGCGGTTATTACTCACGATGGCTTCACAGTCTATGTGGCCGACTACACCGGTTGGGATGCGCTATACCTCTACATGTGGGGTGGAATCAATGACCTGAATGGCGCTTGGCCCGGCATGTCGCCCACAGGTACTCAGATGATCAATGGTGTGAAATACACCTATTTTGATTTGGGCGCTGAAAATAGCAATCTCACAGGTGATCCTCAGCATGTTATCCTTAATAATGGCAATGGCAAGCAGATTGATGATGTCGTGATATTCAACATTGATCGTGATGTCTATATCGAACTTACCGCTACAGGTTCAAAAGAGATTGACCCGAATGATTATACTCCCGGAGGTATCGTAATCCCTGATCCTACCCCCGAACAACCGGAGAAGGATTACACCATCTTCATCGCAAATCAGAGTAATTGGAAACCTCTGTATGTGTATGCTTATGGTGATAAGGAGATGTTTGGCGCATGGCCGGGACAGACCTCTACTGAAACCAAGTCTATCGATGGTGTGGAATACATGGTCTTCAAAGTGAAGGGTAACGGCAACTCCGAAAATCTGATATTCAACGATGGCGTAGGTGGCGAAGGTGGTCAATATGACGCTCTCTCAATAACTGTTGACAAGGATTATTACATTATCGCTCTTCCTGATAAGGCAGAACTTAAATAAGTTATTTTAGACAATGAAATCAAATATTATAAATGGTCTCGCGGCTCTCACCTTAATCGCAGGTGGCTGCACTTCATACGAGATCGATATGCCTGCCAACCCCGAACCTCCCGTAGTAGGGCATGAAGTTTCTAAGAAAGTGGCATATCAGGCTAACCCCGCTTTCTTTGGCAATAACGATTGCCTGAATGCCCTGAAGGCTCAACTCCCCAGAATATCAGATATGGGTGCCGACATCCTCTGGATAATGCCTATCAACCAAAGGGGCGAATTAAATGCTATCGGATCTCCTTATTGCGTAAAAGATTTTACCGAGGTCAATCCCCGATATGGCACTCTTGCCGACTTGAAAGCGCTTGTAGATGAAGCGCACTCAATGGGGATGATAGTTATACTCGACTGGATCGCAAATCATACGGCATGGGATTGCCCTTGGATTACCGAGCATCCGGACTGGTATGTGCATGATGCTGCCGGAAATATCGTTTCCCCTTCCGGATGGACCGATGTAGCCCAACTTGACTACTCGAATGAGGGTCTGCGCCAGGCTATGACCGATGCTATGACCTATTGGGTGGAGAATGCGGATATAGACGGCTATCGTTGCGACTATGCCGATGGTGTACCTCATGATTTCTGGACCTCTCTCATCACAGGTCTCCGTACTGCTCATCCTGATCTCCTCATGCTTGCCGAATCTGCAAACACCGACTTTTATGCCGATGGTTTCGACATGATATATGATTGGAACTCTTCGACTTCAATCGCCGCAGCCTTTACCAATAAGAAGACTGCAGAAGCAGTGCAGGAGGGGGTTGACGCACTCGCTAAAGTGCCGGAAGGCAAATCTATCCTGCGCTATGTGTTTAACCATGATGTGGCCGCCGAGAATAGCGTGAACAGTATGTATGGCAGTTGGGATGCAGTGCCGGCGGCTTACGTTGTAGCGGCAATGCTCAACGGTACTCCGCTCATATACTCTTCTATGGATGTTGAGAATATGTCGGGCAAACTATCTTTTTTCAACTATAATCCTCTTACATTCTCTGCCGCACTGACAGCGAAATACAAGGCTATCAATGCTGCTTTCAAGATGACTGAAGAAGTTCGCCGCGGACAACTCTACGATTACTCCACATCAAGTGCTGTCTGCTTCACAAGGTCTACACCTGAGCATAATCTTCTCGTTGTCGTAAACACTACTAACGAGGCTCAGGATGTAAGAGTACCCATCAATCTGGCCGGGAGTGTCATGACCGATTTGATCAATGGCGGCGAAATTACAGTGCCGTATGTGATAAATCTCGAGGCGTATTCATATACGATTCTTAAGCAGTAATCAGTTAAGTAAGTAAGTAACTTAATAATCAAGTTTAATGATCCGAAATTATTTTCTCTTCGCTTCGCTGGCCGTTGCCGCCTCGATGTCGGCTGTAGGTATTTCTTCACCCTCGGGAGATATTACCCTTGATTTTAATCTGGATTCTGCCGGTCAGCCATTTTATTCGGTTGATTATAAAGGTCGGCAACTTGTAGCGCCCTCCCCTTTAGGGCTGATTGCTGACGAAGCGGTTTTCACTACCGGTTTTCATATAGAATCTTCTGACACCACGACAGTAGATCGATCCTGGCAACCTGTGTGGGGTGAATATTCGCAGATTCGCGACCACTTCCGCGAACTCGCTGTGAATCTGAAAGCCGATAATCCCGATAGATTCCTTACTATACGGTTTCGAGTTTTTGATGACGGTGTAGGTTTCAGATACGAACTCCCCGCACAGGATAAGAATTACCTGACCATACGGGACGAACTTACCGGTTTTAACTTTACCGATAATCATAAACTATATTGTATCCCCGGCGATTACGACACTGATGAATATCTCTGGTCGGAGACTACTTTTGCCGACCTGCCGGATGCGCTTAATAACTATCACCGTCACTCGGAAGCACAACGCGCCGGAGGCACCTCTATCCAGACTCCGATGCTTCTCAAGACAAACGATACCAAGAACCCCGTTTACGTGAATATTCACGAGGCGGCTCTTATCGGGTATCCGGCTATGCTGCTGGATGTTGATACCGGCAATAACTCGATGAAGAGCCATCTTGTGCCTGATCGTCTGGGCGTGAGCGCTTATCTGCAACTCCCCTTCTTTACACCCTGGCGTACACTGATTATCAGCGATGACGCTCGCGATATCCTCGCGTCTCAATTAATACTCAATCTCAACGAACCATCCAAGATTGCCGACACCTCTTGGATAAAGCCTATGAAGTTTGTAGGCGTTTGGTGGGAAATGTTTACAGGGTATCAGAAGACCTGGGCTTATTCGGATGACTATTTGGCAAAACCGGGAATAACCGATTATTCGGCTCTCAAACCTAACGGCCGCCATCCCGCCAACACTGATAATGTGAAGAAGTATATTGATTTTGCCGCTGCCAACGGTATTGACGGTGTACTCGTAGAGGGGTGGAATGAAGGCTGGGAAGATTGGGCGTCTTATCGCAAGAACCGTCAGTTTCTCTTTGATAAGGCTTATCCCGATTTTGATGTCGATGAACTCAGAGATTATGCCAAATCCAAGGGGGTTAAACTTATCATGCACCATGAGACTGCCGCTAATGCCGCTGATTACGAACTCCAACTTGACCGCGCCTTCCAATTTATGAAGGATAATAACTATGATGCGGTCAAAACCGGTTATGTGGGGGCTATCATACCTCGGTCGGAACATCACACGTCGCAGTGGATGGTAGACCATGCCAAGCACGTCATAGAGCGGGCTGCCGATTATCAGATCATGGTCGACAGCCATGAGGCTCCCCGCCCCACAGGACTTTGCCGCACATATCCTAACTGGCTTGCACAGGAGTCAGCCCGCGGCGGTGAGTTTGAATCAATGGGTGGCAATCCCCCCTCGCATACAGCGATGTTGCCGTTTACACGTCTTAAAGGTGGACCGATGGATTATACACCCGGTCTGTTTGAGACTAAGATGAGTTATTATAATGAAGGGAAGGATTCGCAAGCGGGTACTACTCTGGCTCGTCAACTCGCTCTCTATCTCACTATGCCCTCTCCCATGCAGATGGTCTGTGATCTCCCTGAGAACTATGAGAGATTTCCTGATGCTTTTCAGTTTATTAAAGATGTACCGGTAGATTGGGCTGACTCTAAATATCTTGAGGCTGAGCCTAATCAATATATCACCGTGGCACGCCTTGATAAAAATTCAGATGACTGGTATGTAGGTGCTATCACTGATGATAAAGCACGCAAGACCCGTATTGATCTCTCTTTTCTTCCGAAAGGTAAGAAGTTTGAGGCCGTAATCTACGAGGATGCTCCCGATGCCGACTGGAAGAGCAATCCGCAGGCTTACCGCATACGTAAAGTAAAAGTAGACTCGCGCAGTCATCTTAATCTCAATCTTGCGCCCGGCGGTGGCACAGCAATTCAACTTAAGGCTCTTTAACGGGCGCCTGGTGTAAACTCTGTTAAATAATAAACTTAAAAATGTTAATACCAACCTGGTATTAACATTTTTTTGTGAGCGGTAGTCTCAACCATCTGCATTTGCGTATTACTATATAAATTTGTAACTTTGGGTATATGTTGACACGAATTAAGGGGATAGTACTACAAACTATCAGACATAACGACAAGAATAATATCATAGTGCTTTATACCCGTGAGCGGGGCCGGCTCTCACTTTTATCTTCTGCGGCCGGAGGAAAACAGGGCAAAATACGTAATGCCCGTCTGAGCCTTATGGCCGTAGTCGAGAGCGATGTCAACTTTAAGGAAACAAGAGAATTGCAGTATCTCGGAGCCATTAATCCCGTAATAAGTTGGCGAAATATATATTTTGACCCGATGAAGAGCGCGCTGGCATTTTTTATGGCTGAGTTTACCAATAAACTCCTTTATACCTCTGATGCAGACCCGGCTTTGTGGGACTTTCTTGTAGGGTCGCTTCATCATCTTGACACCCTCGATAAGGGTATTGCTAATTTTCATATCGCTTTTCTTATACGCCTGCTCCCTTTTATGGGTATCGAACCTGATATAACGGGCTACTCTCCCGATGCAATATTTGATTTGCAAGCCGGTGAATATACTGATGATTTTACGCGCAAAGGTGTTTACCTTAGTGCTATAGATAGCGCCCGTGTGGCCTTATTGCTAAGGATGAACTATGGCAATATGCACTTATATCGATTTAATGTCGAGGAGCGCAGAAACCTGCTGAATGTTCTTATAAAATACTATTCTCTTCATCTCCCTATTCGCGAGGATCTTAAATGTATGGAGGTACTGCGCGAACTTTTCACTTAGTCTTCAACCCGATAAATATTAATGCATACAAAAAAATAGAGCCGAATATGTTTGGTATGCAGATATTTTTTTGCGGGTTAAAGCCTTATCAAAATGTAATTTAGACATAGAGAATAATCTTGTATTGACTTATAAATAGATACAATCGTAAAGAATTACTATAAAGAGAGCGGAAATAACGCAGACAGGATGTAACAAATTGATTAAATGCAAAAAGTGTGATTAATAGTTAAAGTACTATTAATTAATGCATTTTATATCAAAAAAATTTGGAAGTGCTGAAAATTAATATTACTTTTGTGCGTGTTTTTCATGGTATTAGATTTAAGGTTAGAGGATTAGTTGTCGCGATGACAATTAATCTTTTTTATTTTGTATAAATATATGCTTTCAAAGGGCTACTGAAGTACCGCTAACGCGGCACCTTTGACTATTATAACATATCCATATACACGCACTTGTCTATGGGTTATAGTTACAGCGTATTATCGGTATGGGGATAAAAAAATAAGGTTGTGCAAGCACAACCTTATTTTTATCTTATTATTGTTCGGGTTATTATACATTTTCATCTGCGGGGAAGTAGTGCTGATATGGATGCAGACATGCGGGACAAACCTCGGGAGGTGTAGTACCTTCATAAATATAGCCGCATACATCACACTGCCACTTGATGGGTGTTTCTCTTTTCCAGACAGTACCGTTCTCAATACGTTCGCGCATCTTGTTAAAGCGTGCTTCGTGGTGTGCCTCAATTGTAGCAATTGCCGCAAACTGAGCCGAAATCTCATCAAAGCCCTCTTCTTTAGCCACTTTGGCAGCCTCGGTATAGAGATCTACACCCTCCTTCTGCTCTTCAGATGCCGCAATCTCAAGATTCTTAACTGTATTGGAAAGATCACCGCTATCCACACCTACCGGTACATTAACCACACCACCGTCTACCAGATATTTCAAGAAAATCTTGGCGTGATGAAGTTCATTGTCCGAGGTCTGCTGGATAAGAGTTGAATAATATAAATATTTATCTTTCTTAGCCTGCTGTGCGTAGTAAATATATCTTGTAACTGCTGTTGATTCTGCTAAATATGCTTGTGCAAGATAATCTGCGGTCTTAGTGCCTTTAAGGCTTTTTGTTGTGTTTGCCATAATGTTTTGTTTTTGATAATTTATATGTTTTTTGCTTTCATAATGTTAACACGTCATGCAATTATTTAGTTCGCACCGCTCCACATATTTTTAACCGGCCCTACTTAAAATATGCTTCGCCGTAGTAGCGGTGACATCACTCGGCTCAACAAAAAAAGACTGTCGCTTTTCACAAAGCGACAGTCCGAAACCTTAATCTTAATTTAATACTATGAAAAACACTCGGTAAAGGTACTAATTATTTACGTATCTGCAAAACCTCAGACCTCTCATAACCTCTATTAACCCTCTTTTTACTGATTTTTAACCTCTTCACCATATCCTATTTGATTTTTTTAATATTTTATCTTACCTTTGAATTATGGAACTTCTCTATCATTATATATGGAAGCACAGGATGATCCCGATGCCTGCCCGGTGCTGTAAAGGTGAGCCGGTTGAGGTTTTATATCCCGGCTTGCATAATGATAATGCAGGTCCGGATTTTTCTAATGCCGCGGTATGCATAGATAATGTTAAGTGGACCGGCAACGTTGAGATCCATGTCAAGGCTTCTGACTGGTATGCGCATGGCCATCACCTGGATGGCGCATACGACAATGTAATATTACATGTAGTAGCCATAGATGATAAGAGAGTCACGCGCAAAGATGGCACAGAAATACCTCAACTTGCTGTCGTTTTGCCGAGAGATTTCTATATCACATATTCTGAATTGTCGGCGGATATGAAAGGGGTGAGATGCGCTTCGGCTATACCCTCTATACCTCCGCTCAACCGTGAGGATTGGCTGGAAACCATAGCCATAGAGCGACTGCATTTCAAGGCGCAACGCATTCTCGATTGGTATCATTCTCTTAATTGTGACTGGGAGCAGACCATGTTTACCGCACTGGCTCGCGGCCTGGGATTCAATCTTAACGGTGTACCTTTCGAACTTCTCGCCAAGTCCATACCGCTCAATTATCTTTATCGTCATTCAGACTCGTTGATGCAGATTGAGGCTCTCCTGTTTGGTCAGGCGGGTATGCTCAACGGATCCATGCACATCTTTGATGATTATTATCAATCCTTATGCCGCGAGTATGGTTTTCTGGCGCGTAAATATGGATTAAGACCTATGCGGCTCGACCTGTGGAAATATGCCAGAACTCGTCCGCAAAATTTCCCCCATCGCCGTATCGCCCTTCTGGCCGCAGCCATTTATGCAGGTCGCGGTTTTACGTCATATATCCTTGATGCGAAAGGGAATATAGATCAATTACTTAAAAACTTCGATTGGCAACTGCACCAATATTGGAGAGACCACTTCGCCTTTGGTGCTGAGGGTCGTACCGACTCGGCAAATACCTCATTATCAGCCGCAAGCCGAAGGCTCTTACTTATAAATGTCGCTGCACCTTTTTATTATGCCTACGCGCAGATAACCGGTGACTATCTCCAAGCGGAATATGGCTGCGACATTCTATCCCATCTTCCTCCCGAAAAGAACAGCATTATAACATCGTGGGAGAATAGCGGCCTCAAGCCGCACAATGCCTTGCGTTCGCAAGCGTTGCTACACCTCCGCTCCGAATATTGCGATAAACAGCGTTGCCTCAACTGCCGCTTCGGCCACCATCTGCTCCGCAAATCAGTACACTCTACATAATCGACACCCGACTCGGCTGAATAGAATAAAATTTATGGACATTATTGAATCTTATCAGCGGTAAATTTGTTATCTTTGTAGGTTATTAAAAAATCTTACACGGATCAGAACACTCCGGTACTTTCTGAGATTCTGAATCCGCGATTACGCATTATGGCTATACAGAGAAAAAACAGTAATTGGCAACCGGATAATATCCTTGCGCGTCAGAACCGCTCGGATCTTATCACTCCGCTCATGCAGTTTGTAACCGAAAATTTCCCCGCCGCCCCTCGCAATGATGTCAAGAAGTGGCTAAAGTTCGGACACCTTATGATTAACGGTGTGGTCACCAACGCTTTTGACGCGCCTGTCGCTCCGGGTGACTGGGTAGAACTTAACCTGAGCCGACCGTTTATAGTTTTTCGTCATCCCCGCATGCAGATGGTGTATGAGGATGATGATGTAATCGTGGTTAATAAGGGTTATGGACTATTGTCGGTTGGAACCGGTTCGCAAAAAAAGGAGGAAACCGCATATAACATTCTTAAGACATATCTTAAAAATGCATCACCTTACAACAAGATCTTTGTCATACATCGTCTGGATAAGGCTACCAGCGGTCTGATGATGTTTGCCAAAGATCCGGAGGCTCAAGAGGCAATGCAGCACAATTGGAACAATATGGTGCTTGAACGCAAATATGTAGCCGTTGTAGAGGGTTTTGTCAAGGAGGATGAAGGGGTAATTAAGAGTTATCTCGGTGAGACTTCGCAATTTGAGGTGTACTCTTCAAGCGAACCTAAAGAGGGATTGCTGGCGGCTACCACCCGCTATAAGGTGCTTGCCCGCGGCTACGGTTATTCGCTGATAGAATTCTCTCTCGATACAGGACGCAAAAACCAGATACGCGTTCATGCCAAGGAACTCGGGCATCCCATAGTAGGTGACCGTAAATATGGCGCTAAAGCGAGTCCGCTCAACCGCCTTGCTCTCCATGCGCGTACCCTGAGATTCGTGCATCCAGTAACCCGAAAAGATATGAGGTTTGAGACTCCCGTACCTGCCCGCTTCCTTAAAATGGTCGGTGGTATCAAGGGTACTAAGGAATCTACCTCCGACGATATTTAAATACTTTGTAAATATGGCTTTAAAACCTGATATTTCGGATTATTATCCTTATTCTCCGGGGAGCAGTTGCGACCCTGAGGGGGCGGCTGAAGATGCTGTCGCCTCGCAGGATATGCATAATGAGCCGAATGATGATCTTCCTGCCAAGAATCAGGAAATCTCCAATCTTATAAATGAATTTCAGGGTAAACCTCTCGAAGTGCGTACATCTGATGATGAGAACCCGCCAAAGGGTTTCATGACGCTCTTTTCTCACGCGCTTTCCTGGATTTTCTCTCCTGTGATAGTGCCTACTTACGCCATAATAATGGTGTTTTACCTTTCTATGCTCTCTTACGCTCCCCTATCTTCCAAATGGTCGATTATAGGTATAGTCTTCGCTATGACGGCGGTGATTCCGGCTCTTGCAGTTTTCGTTCTCGCTAAATTTGGAGATGTCTCGGATTATGCTCTCTCCCGACGAACTGACCGTCTGATCCCTTATATTGTAGAGGGGGGCGCGATGCTGGCTACAGGGTTCTACCTCACTACTACAGGTCTGCCGGACTGGGTAGGTTTCTTCTTTATCGGAGCAGCCATAGCCACCGGTCTTAACCTCATCATTAATTTCTGGTGGAAGATTTCGGCTCACGGTGCCGGGATGGGTGGATTTATTGCTATGATTCTGGTTATGAACCGTTACGGTCTACCTCCTTATAATCTCTGGTGGTGGTGTATGGGTGCCATATTGGCTGCCGGCCTGTTAGGTATGGCCCGCGTATGGTTGGGGCGCCATACCCCTCTGCAGACTGTGGCCGGTGAAATAGTGGGATTTCTCGGTGTGCTGAGCATGGAGTTGATTATTCCTGCCCCTATATGATATAGCCTTCTCTCCCGATTTCTTTATTGCTTTCCTGATATTTACGTTACAATTCTATCTTATGTCCCGATATAATTACTCTCGTCGATCTACATCGCCTGTACAGGTAGGTAATATCCGTATAGGTGGAGATGCACCGATACGCATACAGTCGATGACCAATACAAGCACCCTCGATACGGAGGGGTCGGTGGCTCAGACTATACGTATCGCCCAAGCCGGTGGTGAGATCGTGCGCCTTACCACTCAAGGTGTGGCCGAAGCCTCCAATATGGCTGAAATAACAAATGGTGTACGCAAGGCCGGTTTTACGACACCTCTGGTGGCAGACGTGCATTTTAATCCTAAAGCCGCTTATACCGCTGCCACTACCTGCGATAAGGTGCGCATTAATCCGGGTAATTTTGTTGATGCAGCCCGTACATTCCGCAGACTCGAATTTACCGATGAGGAGTATCAGGCGGAGTTACAGAAGATCCGTAAGGCCGTAATACCTTTTCTCGACCTATGTAAGGCCAATAATACCGCTGTCAGACTCGGTGTAAATCACGGCTCGCTTTCTGACCGCATTATGAGCCGGTATGGTGATACCCCTGCCGGTATGGTCGAGTCTGTGATGGAGTTTCTGCGGATATTCAGAGAGGAGAATTTTGATAATGTAGTCATCTCCATTAAGGCTTCTAATGTGGTGGTTATGGTCACTACCGTACGATTGCTCGTAAGGGAGATGAATAAGGAGGATATGCACTATCCAATACATTTAGGCGTGACCGAGGCCGGTGATGGTGAAGATGGTCGCATCAAGAGCGCCGTGGGCATCGGGGCCCTGCTTAGCGAGGGTATCGGTGACACTATCCGCGTGTCGCTCTCCGAACCACCCGAAAATGAGATTCCGGTGGCCGCGCAACTACGTGACTATATTGCCCTGCGTGATAATCACCCTGCCATTCCTACCCCTGAAAAGGAGGCAGCATATCCTGCCCGCACGAGTGCCTCTCCGGTGGCGGGATTCGGACCTACCGGGTGGCCTAAGGTGGTGGATTACGATATTATGGCTTCTGATATCGATGAGAATCTGATATTGCGTACTCATGCTTCTACCGACCCGGAAGTCATTGCTGACACTTCTGAGGGTAAACTAATATCCCTCTCTTCCAATCATATCAATCCTGTAGGTGAAATTCAGTCCTGGATAGAAAGATATATTGTTGCCGGGGGTAAGTCTCCTATAATTCTACATTTGCATTACAGCGATGAGGATGCCGACACCGTGCGCCTGAAGGCTTCGGCTGATTTAGGCACCCTTCTGCTTAACGGTTATGGCAACGGTGTGCTTATCACTGCCCCTGCTCTGACTCCGGAGCAGAGACAATCCCTGATGCTCAGTATTCTCCAGGCCGCACGCCTGAGATTCTCTAAAACAGAGTATATAGCCTGCCCGAGTTGCGGCCGGACCCTCTTTGATCTCCCTGCCACACTGGCCGAGGTGCGCAAGGCTACCGCTGATATGCCGGGGCTTAAGATCGGGGTGATGGGATGTATCGTAAATGGCCCCGGAGAGATGGCGGATGCTGATTTCGGTTATGTAGGTGCCGGTGTAGGGAGAGTCAGCATTTATAAGGGGAAGGAGTTGATACATAAGAATCTCCCTACCGATGATGCATTACCTGCGCTTCTGGCTCTTATCAAAGATTATAATAAGTAAGTAATGAAAATTAATGTGCAAATAAAACTTAAAGATTTTTGAGATAATTTCCATGCGGAGCGAAGGAAGATACTTTGTATCTGACTGAGTGACAATTGAAAATTAGCCAAAAAGATTAAGTTTTATTGTACAAGATATTTTATTACTACTTACATTTTTAATATCGTTTAATTTTCATTACTTACTTAAAAGTAAACAATGATTATCACATTGGGCGAGATAGCCTCGCTGATACCCGATACCACTATATCTACCGAGTGGGAGTCTGCCGTCGTGCGCAGATTGCTCACTGACTCAAGATCCTTTCTTACCCCTGAGGGTACTCTTTTTTTTGCCATACCTACTGCCACTAATTCAGGCGAGAGATATATGCGCAGACTCTACGACAGGGGTGTGCGTATGTTTGTCGCTCCCGCAGTGCCGGAGGATATGAGAAATGTTAAGGATGCGGCCATTCTAATATGCGACAATCCTGTGGCTCTGCTACAGAAGATTGCATCGCGCGGAGACTCAATGCAGGGGGGTGAAGTAATAGCCATAACGGGTTCGTATGGCAAGACGACCCTTAAGGAGATTCTGTTTCAACTCCTCGAACCACTGCATGAGATAGTAAGAAGTCCGCGAAGTTATAACTCTCAGATCGGTGTACCGCTATCTTTATGGGGTATTACCGAGAATACCGATCTCACTATTATTGAGGCGGGCATATCACGTAGTGGTGAAATGGCTAATCTGGAAAAGTGCATACGTCCCGACAGCGTGATTCTGACCGATATGGGCGATGAACATGACGATGGCTTTGCCGATCATAACGCTAAATTAGCCGAAAAGGTGAGTCTGGCCAGCAGAGCAAAAAGGATATTCTTTTGCGCTGACGATATACGGGTGACGCAACAGATTGCCAATCTACCCGATACCGTAAAACGTATATCATGGAGTCTGACAAGCGATGATTGCGACCTCAGAATATCGGATATCAAGAAGTGCGGACACACTGATAACAGGATTGCCGATAAAGTTCTTATCTCTTACAAGTGGAGGGATCTCGAGATGCATCAGATTGAAGTGGAAGCCGCTAATACCAACGACATCCGCGCTTTCTGCTCCGCGCTGTGCTATATGCTTGAGGCCGGGTACTCCCCCACTCTGATATCCCGCAGATTTAGGGATATTCATCCGGTTGACACCCGCATGAGTGTAATCGATGGGGCTAACAATTGCAATATTGTATATGATGCCTATCCGGCCGATGTGAGTACACTGCTGCCGGCTCTCGATTTCTTGGTTCGCCGCCGTATGCCTGATCAGACTACAACCGTTATTCTCGCTGACCTGCGCCACGAGGCGGAAGAAGCCGAGGTGGCTTACGGTATGGTGGCAGATTATTTGCGGTTGCGCAATATCGATAACTTTATCGGTGTCGGCTCGCGCATTGGCGATTATGCTCATTGTTTTGATAATAATGCTCTCTTTTTTAAAGATACCTCGGCGTTGCTCTCTTATCTGCGTGAGCATCCTGTATCAGACTCCGTGATTCTGCTTAAAGGATCGCGCGAATCTGACCTCCATAATGTACTCGAAAGGCTTGTAAAACGCACCCACGAGACTGTTCTTGAAGTGAATCTGGATGCGATGGTTGAGAATTACCGATATTTTAAAAGCCATCTGCCGGCTTCTACCGGAATAGTGGCGATGGTCAAGGCTTCGGCTTACGGTGCCGGAAGTTATGAGATAGCCAAGACCATGCAGGATGCCGGTGCCACTTATCTTGCTGTCGCTGTACTTGATGAGGGTATCGAATTACGTCGTCAGGGTATCACCATGCCTATTATGGTAATGAATCCGAGAGTAGCGGATTATCGCGATATGTTTGCTTATCATCTGGAGCCGGAAATATACTCTCCGGCTATGCTTGAGGATGTGATTGCGGCTGCCCGCAAATATGGTGTCGACAATTACCCCATTCATATCAAACTTGATACCGGTATGCACCGTATGGGATTTATCGAGTCCGAACTCCGGACGCTTATGGAGAGGATTAATTCTCAAGACAGCGTACGGATTGCATCGGTTTTCTCCCATCTGGCTACCGCTGATATGCCGGATATGAATGATTATACCGATTTTCAGTTGAATAATTTTGAGAATTGGTCTTCTTTTATGCGAGATATGTACCCGGGAAGTTTCAAGCGTCATATCCTTAATTCGGCCGGCATATTGCGTTACGGCAAGACTCATCATTACGATATGGCTCGATTGGGGATAGGTTTGTATGGTGTCAATACCCTCCCGAGTGATATGGAGAAACCCCTCAGCGTAGTCAGCACCCTGAAGAGTGTGATAATTAATCTCAGGGAGTGGGAGGCAGATACTACCATAGGTTATGCCCGCAGGGGTGTGCTTGACCGTAAATCGACGATTGCCACTATTCCCATAGGCTATGCCGATGGTATGAGCCGTAAGTTTGGCAATGGTGCTATCAAGGTGCGCGTAAATGGTAAAGATGCTCCGACAATAGGGAATATCTGCATGGATGCGTGTATGATTGATGTAACCGGTATCGATTGCAAGGTCGGTGATGAGGTTGAGATATTCGGCCAGAATATACCGCTATATCGGCTGGCTGATGTTTTGGAGACAATACCTTACGAGATTCTGACCTCTGTATCTCCGCGCGTCAAAAGGATTTATTATCGGGAATAAGAATACTTCCGGATAAATATCTATTTACCTTCGGTATATAGTCGGTGATACTGCTCTCCCATAATTTCGATATCGAAATCGCGGGCGCGGTTCACTCCGTTGGTGCCAATGCTCCGGCGCAGGGCGCTATCACCGGCCATACGCTCTATCTGTCGAGCCAAACCTTTGTAATCTCCGCGCTTGAATGTAAGCGTATAACCGTCTGCCACACTGTTCAGTCCGTCGACTTCCGATATTATGACGGGCAACATCCCGGCAAACATCTCTACAACCGTGAGTCCGAAGCCTTCCCAATTTGATGATTGCACACCGATTTCCGCAGCCGCTATCAGTTCTGAAATATCGCTTCGTGAACCGAGCATGATTACTCTATCCTCTAACTTTAACTCCTTGATCAATTCTTCATATTCACCGCGCCTCGGACCGTCACCCACCAGCACCGCGTAGATCGAGGTATCTTCGATCTCTTTAATCGCCCGTATGAGAGTGGGTTGATCTTTGGAGTCAACGAACCTGGATATCATCAGTACCGGGATACCTTGACGACCGAATATTTCACTGCGTTTCTTCTGTACTTCTGCGTCAGTGCGTCTTGCCGCTGTTGTGGCCTCTATAAATCTATTTACAGGGATACCGTTGTTTATGATACGGAAATAAGGTGAATTCTTATCTTTCCCTATCCAATGCGCAAGGTTGTTTCGGACGGCTTTGCTTATACATATTACATTTGAATATCGCGAATATATCCACCTCTCAAGAGGTCTGAGATACTTCTTAAGTCTGCGGCGGTTGAAAGTATTATGCTCCGTATATATAAGTTTGCATTTAAGTCCGGCAGATGCTATGGCCGCATAATATAACGCGGGAAAGAGATGTACATGCACAATATGGCTGTCTCTGATAATCTTGCGCAATTGCCTAAGACTCTTGAACATAGTATTCAGATCGTGCTTATCCTCCGGATTTAGACAGATTATATCAATCCCCTCTTTATCCTTAAGTTGATCCATAAATGCCGATGCTCCTTTGCCTTGCAGTATACAGAGTCTCATCTGATCCGCTTGCTTATCCGATTTACTGTCGCGCTCACCCTCGACTGTAGCAGTTTCCGCATACCCTTTCACACCGAGGGGTAGCAGATCACACAGCAGACGCTGGGCACCCCCGATTTCCATATCAGTAATGAGATGTGTAATTTTCATATCAGACCGGATAAGCAACTATAATAGCGGTTTTATTAAAAAAAAAGCGCGTGAAGGTTATGTAAAAATAAAGGAAAAGAATATTAAAAAAGAGCGCGTGATGGAGTAAAACTCTCTCACGCGCTCTATTTTTATAATGTTATATCAATATAACTGATAATTATTCTGCTTTACCTTCAGAACCAAGCACGTTGATGATTTTCTCTTTGTAGAGTTTTTCCATCTCATCGCGTGCGGGGCCGAGATATTTACGGGGATCGAACTCAGCGGGCTTCTCGTTAAATACCTTACGGATAGCGGCAGTCATAGCGAGACGACTGTCTGAGTCGATGTTGATCTTACATACATCCATCTTAGCAGCCTTGCGGAGTTCTTCTTCGGGGATACCGATTGCATCGGGAAGTTTGCCACCGTTGCTGTTGATGATGTCTACATACTCCTGAGGTACAGAAGATGAACCGTGAAGTACGATCGGGAAGTCGGGGAGTTTTGCCTCTACTGCCTCAAGTACGTCAAATGCCAAGGGCGGGGGCACGAGACGACCGGTTTTGGGATCGCGTGTGCACTGCTCGGGAGTGAACTTGTAAGCACCGTGTGATGTACCGATTGAGATAGCGAGACTGTCACAACCTGTGCGGGTTACGAAGTCGATTACCTCTTCGGGATCAGTATATGTGTGGTGGTCTGAACTTACTTCATCTTCTACACCTGCGAGCACACCGAGTTCGCCTTCTACAGTCACATCATACTTGTGAGCGTAGTCTACTACTTTCTTAGTGAGCGCTACATTCTCTTCGTAGGGGAGGTGCGAACCATCGATCATTACTGATGAGAAGCCATGGTCGATACAATCCTTGCAGAGTTCAAATGAATCACCGTGGTCGAGGTGAAGTACAATCTGGGGTTTCTCCCAACCTAATGACTTGGCGTAGTCTACTGCACCCTGAGCCATGTAACGGAGAAGAATGGGGTTTGCATAGTTACGCGCACCCTTTGATACCTGAAGGATGACAGGTGATTTTGTATCTGCCGCAGCCTTGATAATAGCCTGCAGTTGCTCCATGTTGTTGAAGTTGAATGCGGGGATGGCATATCCGCCGTGTACGGCCTTGGCAAACATCTCTTTGGTGTTAACCAAACCAAGTTCTTTGTAATCTACCATTGTAATTTTATTATTTTAATAAACAATATGTTGTCTAAATCTATAACAATAAAGGACCTGTAGTTTCCTCAAATTATTGGCAAATTTAATAATTTTTTTTTATAATTTATTACAGTTACCTCCTTATTTTCACTTATCTTTGCATATCAGACTACAGTCAACCGGCTTATATACTATCGTTTTTACTCCGGTTGCATCTGTTTTCAAGTTAAATAAGTAATGAAATTTAATGTGCATATAAAACTTAAATTTACCAAAAGATTAAGTTTTATTGCACAAGATATTCTTTTACTGCTTATTTTCATAATATCGTTTAATTTTCATTACTTACTTAATATCGCTTAAGTTTCATTACTTAATATGGCAAATTTTAAGAAAGCATTGATTACCGGTGTCACCGGTCAGGATGGCTCTTATCTCGCTGAGTTTCTGATTGAGAAGGGGTATGATGTGCATGGCACAATCCGCAGATCTTCTTCTGATTTCCGTGAGCGTATCGCCCACCTGGAGGGTCACCCTAATTTCCATCTGCATTACGCTGATATGGCTGACTCTATGAGCCTGGTTAAGGTCATAGGCAATGTCAGACCTGATGAGATCTATAATCTTGCGGCTCAAAGCCATGTGCAGGTTAGTTTTGATGTGCCTGAATATACCGCCAATACCGATGCTACCGGTGTGCTCCGGGTGCTTGAGGCTGTGCGCGCTTGTAATCTTCAGGATAGTTGTCGCATATATCAGGCTTCTACTTCCGAACTTTATGGCAAGGTTGAGGAAGTACCCCAAAATGAAAACACTCCGTTTCACCCTTACAGCCCTTATGCCGTGGCTAAACTTTATGGCTTCTGGATCGTAAAGGAGTATCGCGAGGCTTACGGTATGTATTGCTGCTCGGGGATCTTGTTTAATCATGAGTCCGAACGAAGAGGCGAAACTTTCGTAACCCGCAAAATCACTCTCGCGGCCGCCCGAATCGCACAGGGGAAGCAGGATAAATTATATCTGGGCAACCTCTCATCGCTGCGCGACTGGGGTTACGCTAAGGATTATGTAGAGTGCATGTGGCTTATACTTCAGCAACCGGAACCGGAAGATTATGTAATCGCTACCGGTGAGCAACATAGCGTACGCGAATTTGCCACTCTCGCTTTCCATTATGCCGGCATCGAACTCCGCTGGGAGGGATCCGGTGAGAATGAGAAGGGTATCGACAAGGCTACCGGTAAGGTCATAGTGGAAGTCTCACCCGATTTCTACCGCCCGACAGATGTAGTGAACCTCTGGGGTGACCCGTCTAAAGCACGTAAAAAACTCGGCTGGAACCCCCTGAAGACTTCTTTTGATAATCTCGTGCGCATTATGGTGGAGGCTGATATGAAGAAGGTGGCTGTAGAGCGCGCCTCCGAACACCTCACCACTAATCTCGCGGAGTATCTCGAAAAGGGTATTGTAAAATAATCTTACTCTCCAATCTTACTCTCTCTTTTTACCGCTATCACTATTTATGCATAAAGATTCCAAAATATATGTTGCCGGCCATCGCGGTATGGTGGGTTCGGCTATAGTCCGCGAACTGCGCAGACAAGGTTATGATAATATCATCACCCGCACTCATGACCAACTCGACCTTACCGATCAGAAAGGGGTCGAAGAGTTTTTTCGTGAGGAAAAACCGGAATATGTGTTTTTAGCCGCCGCCAAGGTGGGTGGCATCGCCGCTAATGCCGCTCACCCGGCTGATTTTATGTGGCTGAATATGACCCTGGAGATGAATGTTATTCATTCAGCCTGGCAAAATGGTGTCAAGAAATTGGAATTTCTTGGATCTTCCTGCATTTATCCCCGCCTTGCCCCCCAACCTATGCCTGAGAGTTGTCTGCTCACTTCGGCTCTCGAACAGACCAATGAGGCTTATGCGCTGGCTAAAATCTCCGGTCTTAAGTATTGCGAGTACCTTAACCGGCAGTATGGCACTAATTATATTTCAGTAATGCCTACAAATCTTTATGGGCCTAATGATAATTATCATCCGGAACATAGCCACGTTCTCCCGGCTCTTATACGCAGATTTCACGAGGCTAAACAGAGCGGTGCGTCTGAGGTGATTTGCTGGGGTGACGGCTCTCCGCTCAGGGAATTTCTTTATGTCGATGATCTGGCCAACCTCTGCGTTTTCCTGATGAATAATTATAATGGCAACGAAACGGTAAATGCAGGCTCGGGCAAGGAGGTCTCAATCCGCGAACTTACCGGCATAGTAGCCGACACAGTGGGGTTTGAGGG
The DNA here is from genome assembly GCA_947175665.1 of uncultured Porphyromonadaceae bacterium. Classification (GTDB taxonomy): domain Bacteria; phylum Bacteroidota; class Bacteroidia; order Bacteroidales; family Muribaculaceae; genus Lepagella. Next base: position 4,070 of record CAMWNR010000011.1, on the reverse strand, counting down.
TGAAATCAAGTGGGATACATCTCGCCCTAACGGCACTCCCCGTAAACTTCTGGATGTCTCTAAAGCCAAGGCTTTAGGTTGGGAATACAGTATTGATCTCAAAGAGGGGATCGCATTGGCTTATCAGGATTTTCTTAATCATCTCGAAGATGATTCTTTACGTTCTAAGTAAGTAATTAAAATTAATGAGTATTTATTACTTACTTAACTTCAGACCCTTTACTATCCCCGGCCTTTTCTCTCACCGATACCTCCACTGTGGCCGATAAGGGTAATTTTATGCGTTAGATGGTATATCTGCTGATTATAGTTTTTGCGTTTTTGGGAGTGTTCGGACATGATTTTCGACCGGACGCTTCCGAGAAATTGTGGCGTAAAATCTTCTGGATTTTCACCTCCGCAGTTATTATCTGCGTATCTTGCCGTAAGCATCTTGGCATCGATTTTGTAGTCTATGATTCGCGTGTCATAAACTCCCTATCATTGCCTGACCTCTTTTCTTCCGGCACTCGGCTTTTCCGCAACAGACTGGATATTCTTTTCATGATTATCAAGCCTTTAAGTGATCCTTGGCGTTCGCTGGCTTTGCAGTCCGTATTTTCCCTTCTCCTCACTATCCCTTTCTCTTGCTTCCTTTTGCACAATACCAGGTATTGGTTTTCCTGTTATATCCTCTTTTTTATCACTGTTTTCTGTCCACTGGAGTTTGAAGTGATATTTCAGGGAGCGGCTGTAGGCATCTTCCTTTGGGCTTACCGGGATCTGAAGCACAATCGATTATGGACTTATCTCATTAAAGTCTTGGTGGCGACATATTTTCACTTTTCTGCCATCAGCATGATGCTTTTACCACTCCTGTTGCGCAAAAATATAAGCAGTAAAATCATCTCTTACCGCATTTTCCCTTTTCTGGCTGTTGCAGTGTGCGCAGGAAGTTTGATTTTACCTCTTATTACGCCGGTATTTGACAGTATAGCCGATTTATTCCCGGTTCGGTCGTATATCGGTTTCTTCTTCAGGCGCGTGGTGTATAATTTATCTGAAAATATTTCCACTATTGTATCATCTTACAACTGGAAAGGGTGGACCGGACATATCGTAACTTTTATGATATTCCCGACAGCGATATTCTATATCTTGCGGAAATATACCTCTGATACCCGATTTATGACGTTGGTAGCATTGTCGGCTCTGCTTAGTATCGGTTCGGTAACATTAGAGGTATGCCTGCGACTTAATTATTATCTCCTCCCTTTCTTTTATGTGGCGATAATGGAGATCTGCCCGCAACAGTCGGATCGTATGTTTGAATTACATATTCCGGGGTTGGGACCGATTACCTCCACGGCCATGCGCAGATGCGTCTGGTTGGTATTATTGTCGCCGATGATATTCTTTAATATCAATAAGTTTCGCGCCCCGATGAAGTATCATAAAGATCTGTGTGGATTTAATGCTTATTATCCTTACCTTAACTGGATACAGAATCAGGATACTCACGAGCGCGACAGCATAGCCGGCACTTTTTATGATTTGCGGTTCGAACAAAATCCGGAGACGACCCGCTTCCATCAAAAACTCATGAATGAAAAAATCAAATAAACATACCTCTGTACCTACCCTCATTCTTGCGGTTAATGAAGACTGCTTCTTTCTGTCTCACCGTCTTGATATTGCCCTTGCAGCGCAAGAGGCCGGATGGCGCGTGGTTATCACCTGCGCTGATACCGGTTTGGCGGGAAGGATCAGATCGTATGGCTTTATATTTGAGTCGCTGCCTATTACACCGCGCAGTCTTAACCCTCTTAAAGAGTGGAGAGTGGTATCGGCTCTGACAAGTTTAATGCGCAAGTATCCCGGTGCGATCATGCATTTCGTCGGGATGAAACTGATTTTGTCGGGCAACCTCGCTTCGCGCCTTGTATCTTCTCCACGTGGTATTGTCAATGCCGTTAGCGGACTCGGGGTACTGTTTATAAATCCTAACGGCAGGTTGCAACAATCTCTTTTCAGACTGTTGCGATTATTCAAGAACTCCAAGATCCCTTCTCGCACTATATTCCAGAATGCTGACGATCAACGTCTTTTCAGCAATGCAGGTTTGCTTGAGGGATCTGAGGCTGTGTATATTAAGGGATCAGGAGTTAATCTGAATGAGTATTATCCTCGAGATTTTAACGATACTGATAAACCGCAGATCAAGAACACCGATAAATCAAGCCTCTTGCGTAGCCGCCTCTCATTTAAAAACAACGCCAAACCGGCTGCCGATAAAAAGAAATTGACTGTTTTGTTTGCAGGCCGACTCCTGCGCAGTAAGGGTGTGGAGGACTTTATTCAGGCCGCCGAATTGCTTAGAGCCAAATGGAATGGCCTTGCTGAATTTCATATTTGCGGTGCACTATCCACTAATATCGACTCTATATCCGAAGAGGAGATGAATCTGATGACCGACGGGAGTTTCATCCGCTGGTTTGGCTACCGCAATGATATGCCTAATGTGGTGAGATCGGCCGATATTATGGCGTATCCCAGTTATTACAGAGAGGGTGTGCCTCGCATATTGCTCGAAGCCTCTGCCTCCGGATTACCCCTGGTAACTTGCGACAGCGTAGGGTGCAGAGATACCGTGGAGCCGCAACGCAATGGATTTCTTGTCGAAAAACAGAATCCACGTCAACTTGCCGAGGCAATCGATACACTCCTCTCTGATAAAAGACTACGCCGACGTATGGGGCAGGAATCCCGCAAAATAGCCGAAAGAGATTACGATATTCACAGCGTGGTAGACAAACATCTGGAGATTTATAATTCTCTTCTGTAATTTACCGCTAAATTCTCCGGATGTGTTTACTCATATATTGTCTTGATCAATTTTACTTGTTACGTGTCTTTCACCATTACTCCCGACAGTGTCATACCCTACTAATTAACAGATATTTTACATCATAACCATCTGTATGATAACCGCAGAGATAATAGAACAAAGGTTTTATGCCCTTAAAGATGATGCTCAACGGCTGCACCTTATGAGATTTTTCAAGACCGGTAAAGGTCAATATGGCGAGGGTGATGATTTTTTAGGTATTAAGGTCCCTGATACACGCTCTATCGTGAAAAGTATCAAGAATCAGGTCCAGATACCGGAAATGTTTCCGGAAATAAAGAAGTTGCTGTACTCAACTTGGCATGAGGTACGCCTCTGCGGCCTGCTTCTGCTGGTGGAGATGATGAAAGCCAACTTACCCCAAAAGAAAGATTCCGATGAAGTCCGAGACTTAAAATCCCGGACACGCAAGGACATCGCGGAGTTTTATCTTACTCATGCGCGGCAGGCCAATAATTGGGATCTGGTAGATCTATCGTGTCAGTACATACTGGGACCCTATATCCGCTTTTCTAAAGATGATAATTATGAGATCTTATATAATTTAGCAGAGAGCGATAATCTTTGGGAGCAAAGGATCTCGATTGTGACCACACTTGATTTTATACGCAACGGCGACTTCATCCCTACTCTTACCATCTGCGACAGGCTACTTGATCATCACCACGACCTTATCCATAAGGCGATAGGATGGACACTTAGAGAAGTCGGCAAAAAAGATATTAACGCCCTAACCCGATACCTTGAGAAAAATTACTCCCGTCTCCCCCGTACTTCCCTGCGTTATGCCATCGAGCGTATGCCCGAATCAGAACGCCGCCTATGGCTCACCCGCAAACCCTGACCTCTCATTTTTTAAGAAAACTACCTATGATTTTTTAAGGAAACTACATACTATTAAAAAAACTATATACGATTAAAAAAAACGCCATACCAAACAACTACTCACCACCCAAACCCAACTTATTGATTACTTTAAAAATAGCATTAGACACCACCTCGTCGCATCAAAATTGAATAAAAAAATATTTAAAAAAAGTTTGCACAGGTATTGCAAGAATAAAAAAAAAGTCGTAACTTTGCATCGCAATCTCAAGGAGAGGTGGCAGAGTGGTCGATTGCGGCGGTCTTGAAAACCGTTGAGGGTCACACCTCCGGGGGTTCGAATCCCTCCCTCTCCGCT
>CAMWNR010000010.1 GCA_947175665.1 uncultured Porphyromonadaceae bacterium | reverse complement strand
GTAAGTAAGTAATGAAAATCTTTATGCTTAAGCAAGTGATGAAAATAGTAATTGCCATTGACTCATACAAGGGGTGTTTGAGCAGCATTAAGGCTGCCGAGGCAGCGCGCACGGGGATAATGAAAATTCACCCGGAAGCGGATATAGTAATTCTCCCTATTGCCGATGGAGGAGAAGGTACAGCCGAAGTATTAGAAGGATACGGGGTCAGCGCCGGGGTGGTTGAGATGGCGAAAGGAGCGGGATTGAGAAGAGTTAAAGACAGGAATGTATACACTCAATCCACTTATCCGGTAGGGGAAATGATAAAAGAAGAGATAAAAAAAGGGAATAAAAATATAATACTCACCTTAGGAGGGAGCGGTACAAATGATATGGGGTTAGGAGCATTGCAGGGATTAGGATTGAAAGTATATGATGATTGTGGCAATGAGATGGGACCCATCGCGGCAGGGATGTTAAAGCATATCGCCGGTTTTGACTCAACAGAGTTACAGGCAAATATAAAAGGTATAAGATTCAGTTATCTGTATGATGCCGAGATCCCGTTTTGCGGTCCCGAGGGAGCAGTGATGTTATATGCGCCTCAGAAAGGGATGGTCGATCTCAATGATCTAAAGGAAACCGATGCAGAGATGCAGAGAGTCGGTCACCTGATAGCCAAATATACACATAGAGATCCGGCCGAAGCAAGAGGAGCCGGTGCGGCCGGTGGATGCGGAGGTGGATTTTACGCATTTCTCCATGCCGAGGGTAAGCCCGGTATCGAAGAGGTATTGAGGGCTGCAAGGTTTGACCAATCAGTATCTAATGCAGATCTGGTAATAACCGGTGAAGGTAAGTCAGACAGACAGACCTGTCAAGGGAAAGCGGCGTCCGGCATTTTAAAAGAAGCACACCGATATAATGTTCCGGTCTTATTGGTATCCGGACGTTTTGAAGATATAGAAGACCTGCAGAGATACGGATTCGATTATCTGCTATGTATCAATTCGGGATATGATAAAGATCCGGCCGATCCTCTGAATCCCGAAGTCGCGGCAAAAAGAATAGCCAATAAAGTAAGTGAATTTATCGGCCGTTATAAAATATAAAATCCGACGGTAAAATATAGAATCCTATTGTAAAGTATAAAGTCCGAACAATCCTAAGACAGCGAACCGGATGTGTCAGAATAACCGAGGTAGGAAATCTACGAGATAGCGACGCCAGTTTTCCCAGGTATGGCCTCCATCAGATTCATTATATACAAAGGTACAGCCATGCTCAGTGAGGGTAAGCCGCCAATCATCATTAAGCCGCTTGGTGAAATCATCTTTTCCTACTGCAATATAATATAAGCGGGGAGGCGGATTGAATTGCGCTGAAAGTTTCTCCTCCTCATCATCATAAATAGAAATGTCGGTATCAGTAAGGTCTGTGATTTTCCGGCCCAGACGCCCCTCACCGATTGAAGAAATAGTATCTTTAATTTCGCTCCAAACGGCATTAAGGTCAAGAACTTTCTCAATACGATGAGAATTCATAGCATTGGTGGTCTGTGCAGAAAACAGACCGATATAATCAAAACTCTGAGGATTATTGAGAGTTATAAATTTGGTGTGCAATCCTCCCAGCGACAAACCCGCAATAGCGCGATCGGCCTTATCGGTCTTAACCGGGTATCGGCTCTCTACAAAATCTACAATATCATTCATAAACACCGACTCGATACGTCCGAACATAGAAGAGATATTATTACCGGTAGGATCGACATGCGGGTTCTCGGGATCCTTACCCGGTGTGGCAGCAAGATTAATATTGCCATTCGGGAGTACTACAATCATCGGTTTGCATCTCTTTTGGGCTATAAGATTATCCATAATCTCAACAACTTTACCACACTCTATCCACGCCTCCTCATCACCACCCGAGCCGTGGAGAAGATACAAAACCGGATATTTCTTGGTAGATTGGGAAGAAAAATGTGGAGGGAGATATACCGCCATACGTCTTTTTTCGAAGCCGGGGAGTTGAGAAGGATACCACACCATCTCTATTTTACCGTGCGGCACATTATGCCGCAAATAATCATCAGCCACCTTGCCGTTAATTACGAAGTAACTAAGGGTATCAGCCACATCACGAACCTTATCAGGGTTTATAGGGTCATAGACCGGTTCATCATCAACCTCAAAAGAGTAGGTATAGAGATCAGAGGGGAGAGAGTCTGTAGTATAAACCCACAGGTCACCCTGACGCTGCATCTTTTTCTTTCCATCTTTAGAAAATGGACCGAAAATCTTTTTGCGGGGTAAAAAATTACCCTTGATATACACCTCATCAGCCTCCGGATTATAATAGGTAAAGGTAACGGAATTATTTTTATTGATAATAGGGGAGACTAAAACAGGAGTATCGTTGACAGAATTTACATCGGTCGGCTCCTCAGCGTAAATATTCATAACGCCTATACCAATAAAGAGTATTATAAAAAGTCCTGAAAATATGGTTTTCATAATGTCACTACTAATTTAGAAATACACTCTAATATAAAAAATGATTCAAGGGGGGAGTAATTATATACCGGCTACATTATCAGGCCGTCATGCTTTTCGGTGAGATATAGTCAGATTGCTAACCAAATCCTGTGCGCAACCTCTGAGTAACTCATATTGCAGGTCGGTAGGCAGAATTACTTTAATTTTACAATCGGGGTATTTGAGCGCTGTAATCAAAGCGATCTCACCCTGAGAATCAAGATCACAGATAAATTCGTATTCCTCCGTCTCCGCCGGTATGACAGGAATCCCGGACTGCGCAATCCGGTTAATATTTTTCCGGGCACGACGCTCGATCTCTCTCCCTTTATACAGGTATCGACTGAAAGCAAGGTTTAAAATTTCCGAATCAGGATTACGATGATACTTACCGTATCCAGATAACTTACTTAGAAAACCGGAAATAGTTATTGGACTCCGTCGCAGCGAACCGTCAGGATTTCTAACCAGCCAATTAAAGATAAAAGGTGGGAAGAAGTAGGCCATCAGTACCACCGAGAGCATACCTACCACTGTCACCTCGCCCAAAGATTTCATAGCCGGATGCTCGGCAATTATGAGAGTGCCGATGCCGATGAACATAATCAAGGCCGAGATGATAATGGAATTCTTAAATGAAGCGAGCATCTTCTTGCGATAGGCGAATTCGTAAGTAAGCCCCTCGGTCATAAAGATAGTATAATCATCACCCTGACCGAATATAAATGTTGCAAGGATAATATTGACGATATTAAACTTAATACCGGCGATACCCATTATACCTAAAATCCATATCCAACTCACAGCCATAGGGATAAACGAGATAATAGCCAGTTCAAGGCTGCCGAGCGAAATCCAGAGGAAAATGAATACTATCAGACTGCAGGCTACGCCGATATAATTAAAATCATCAGAGAGTGAATTGGTGATGGAGGTATTCATACCCTTTACATCAAAGGCAAACAGACGGTCAGAGCCGGAGGTATTCAAGTCAGTACTACGATTGGCTGTTAACGTAGCAGTGGCATCATGCAGAGTGTCCATAACCTCATCAAGATCCTCTTGATTCACATTAAGTGAAACCACAAACATCTTATTACCACTCTCAAGGTCTGTGAGGAGATTGGATGCGAAAACCGTTGAGCCAATCTGTTCAAAAGACTCAATAGGTTTAGTAGAAAAAGAATCACTCAAGAGATCCGAAAATTCCATAAAAGCATCATCACTAAATCCCGCGGCGGCACCGGCTGAAGAGACAGAAGATAAAATATCGGGATGAGCCTCTAAAAACTGATTCCATCTATTCAGATCAGACTCCTGAGACTCGGAAGAATGTATGAAATCAACGACATGATTGGTAAAGGTTACTTTACCTTGGCTCTGCAATTTCGATAAAACCGGCACCAGATTTTCAAATTGTAATACTGCCTTGTCGTAGTCAGTATTTTTACTGACTATAAAAATCTGTTCGGATGGTGTGGCAGATTGATGTATACTATCATTGCCCCTCGCGGATGTAAGTGTAGAGAGGTACTCCAGATCCTCGCGCTGCTGATCAGACATATAATTTATATGCCGCATATCAGAATCAAACTCGGTGTGAAAAGCAAACACTGCAAAAACAGCAGTAAGGATAAACATTGTGTATATAATCCATCGGTTCTTCTCAATAGAGATTTCTGAGATACGCGATATTAAATCAGGTGTTTTATTTACAGCCTCCCCATTCTTAAATCGTCTGCTCCTGACCAGATGAGGTAGAAACAGCAACACGAAAATGATAGTACCCACAAGTAGTAGCGAACCGAACAGACCGAGGTCATGCAACGCCGGGGCATTAAGGGGGACCAGACATAAAAAAGCCCCCACGGTAGTGATATTGCCTACAGCGAGCGGAGCCACAATTTCGCGCAGACACGATTTAATATCGGGGGTGCTTTTAAGGTGATCGATAAGATGAAGCGGATAATTGACAGCAATGCCGAGTATAATCGAAGCAATACCGATTACAATTATAGATATTGAATCATAAAAGATCGCGATGGTTCCTATTGCAAACAACCATCCCCACGCCACCGAAATAATTATAAGCAATATGCTGCGCACACTGCGGAATACATAAATCAACAGCGCCACTATCAGCAGACCGGCAATAGTGATAGCCAAAATAGAATCTTTCTTAATACGAGATGCATTCTCAACCGCGATAACAGGTCCTCCGACATACCTCACCTGTAATTGTGGATACGCTTTAGCAACGCTGTCGGCCGCGGCATTAAGCAGGCCGGTAAGGTCAGTATTATGCTCCGATTCATTAGCACCATAAGAAGACTCGATAATCACCAATCCCCGTTTTCTGTCGGGGGTGAGAATGTAACCGTCATAAGTGTCATAATCCATACCTACGCTACCTGAAGACAAACGGTTAAGCACATGGGAGAATAGATTCAGCGGATCGCGCGATATATTTTGGGTTATCAAGTTGCCTGTAGGTAATAAGAGCATTTCACGATTCGCTCTCATCCGCTGTGCCACATAATCGGGGGTAGAGAGGAGGGAATCAATGGTACAGTAATCCTTCTCGGTAAGGAAATAAGGGATATTGGCGTAGACCTCATCGGCAATATCCATCATATTCTCCATATCGACTCTCTGCATCATAGAGCGTATAGCGCCTACAGAGTCGAGAGCCGAAATATTATCTGAGAGAGACTCTATGCCCGCGGCCAATACTGATGCATCAACCGAATCAGTATCTGCTGACATCACCATAGCAATGATTTTATCCGCGCCCGACACACGGCGGTAAACATCCAGAGCGTCGCTATTCTCCTCATCGAGCGGAAGAAAATCCGAAATATCCTCATTGTAGTGAAGAGTCATCACCGACCCTACAAGTGCGAGAGTGGTAATGATGAATGCAGTAACTCCAATCAGAGGATACCGATTAAAAAATCTGTATATACTCAGAACCAATCCGGTCATGCTATCAGAAAAGATATATTAACGGTGATCGATAAATTTAACAGGTTTGCGATTATTGCCCGGATTAATGATCTTTGCAATATCATCGGGCGACATAATCTCCACAATAGGCGCCACACGGATACGTGACCTGAAGCGGTCTTTAAGATCCTTGATCATATCAAAAGGTTGGGCCACGGAAACTCCCGCCTTAACTATCACCTCATCGGTACCTGCAAAACTGTTGCGCACTTCGACAAGATAATTGACTATATATGGTGTATTATCCAATACATCATTGATAGCGGGCGGGTAAATGGTAGTTCCCTTAAGTTTAAGCATATTATTTTTGCGTCCTATCAAGGGGGTAAGACGATACGAACTTCGGCCGCACTTACACTTCTCAGACACTTTGCTGCTGATATCACCGGTACGGAAGCGCAATAAAGGCATCCCCTCCACACCGAGAGTGGTAACCACTACCTCTCCGGTCTCACCATCTTTAACAGGGAGGTTATCATCACCTATAATCTCCACGATGATCAGTTCAGGATGCACATGACCGCCGCAACCGTAAGTGCACTCCGAAAAGGTTGCCCCCATTTCAGTGGAAGAATATGTAGCAAAGAGTTCCACATCCCATTTCTCCTTAATGCGGTTGCCGAGAAGATTGAGTGAAAAATCCTGATTTCTCAGTCCCTCACCGATACCGATGATCCTCTTCACACTCGAATTGCGATAATCTATACCGTTTTGCTCAGCATACTCGATAAGCCGGAGTATGAAAGAGGGTACACACATTAGAGTATCCGGATTAAGACGCGAAATTGTATCCCACTGCAGTTCAGGCATACCGTTGCCTACACGGATTACACTCGCTCCCAACTCTCTGATACCGAGGAAATAGGCCAGACCGGCCATAAATCTCTTGTCGAGAGTTGTCATTAACTGAACTATATTGCCCGGTACGAGACCGGCACAGTCAAAAGACTTCTTCTCATTATAAGCAAGGCGCTGCAGATCTTTTTCGGTACAGCCGAAAGTAACCGGATCACCCAGAGTACCCGAGGTAGTGATATAATCTACGATCTTCTCACGCGGTACGCATAGAAAATCATCATTATGTAATTGCAAATCCTTCTTCTCGGTAAAGGGGAGAGAGGAAAGATCCTCGATACACTTGATATTCTTTATATCTATACCATGCTCGGCAAACATCCTCTTGTAAAAAGGAGACTTTGTATTAAGATATTGCAGAGCCTCCCGCAGGCGAGAATCCTGATAAATCTTAATCTCTCCGGCCGATTTAAATTCTATATCGTCAGTTATCATTTTTTTATCTCAGTTAATAATATAAGCAGTGAAACCATCTTTTCAAAATCTGCTGCGATCTATGGTCAGGAAGCAGTTAATATTAAAAATGTATGGAGAAACACCGACAGGTTAAAAATTGATTATCTCCTTAAGCCATGCCAGAAATGCCGATTTCCACCCGATGGCTTCAGCAGTCGTTTTGTGAGCCGATGCCCCGAAACCATGCCCTCCGGTGCGGTATTGTATATATTTATGCGGCACCCCCTTGGCAGTCATGGCCGAATCAAGGAGTTCTGAATTATGATAATCCACAATCGGGTCATCCATACAATTCATCAGAAAGACGGGTGGCATATCACTCCTCACATGCTTCTCAAGCGAGAGAGAATCTTTCATGGCCTTGCTGATAGACCTCCCTTCGCCTAAAGCACCGCGTCTCGAACGCCCGTGAGTACAGGGAGCGGTAAAAGTTACTACCGGGTAAACAGGCGCAATGAAATCCGGTTTCAGAGAAACATCCGGTTTGATGCCGAGAGGGGAGAGAACATCAGTATCAAAAAATATCCCCGACATGGCAGTCAGATGTCCACCGGCCGAAAATCCCATCACACCGAGTTGGTCAGGGTTGATATTAAAACCGGAAGCATTTTCACGCACCAACTGAATACTGCGCTGTATATCCTGCAGCATATCCGGATAGCGGTTACCGCGGGCTATCAGACGGTAATGAGTTATAAACCCCGCGATAGTACCGGCACGGTACTTAAGCACAAAAGCCGAGATACCATTGGCCTGAAGCCATTCAGCCACACCTTTCCCCTCGACTTCCATATCATGCCAGAAATAACTCCCACCCGGACAAACAATGATGGCCGGATTATTGTCGCCCGGAGCAAGATAAGGAGTCAGCCATACTTTAGATTTACAATCAGTATCGGCCCATATATTAATCGGTTTGTTATCAGCCGACTTATCAGCACTCCAAACCGGAAGGGGAGTCAGCAAGGCTACTGATAAAAAAAGAATATAATAGAATCTCTTCATAACTTACATAAAATATTCACAAAACAAGATGCTCTATATAAAAGTGTTATCTGACGCATCGGTTAATCTCCCTGACAAGAAAATTCTTCCCCAGCAACTCCTCGGCTGTTATTATTGCATTGATAGGTACTCCACAGATCCCATGCAATCCGATATTTTGCCCCGTAAGGAGAAGATTCGGAATCTTTGTGGCGGCCGGGATATGAGAAAAGGCCATATTACCAGATACTTTCCGATACCCGAATATAGCCCCCTCCTTTGTGTTATAATAATCCCTGATTGTAAGAGGAGACGCAGAATAGGTATGCAGAATCATATTGCGGAAACCGGGATAGAGATGCTCAAGTTTGTCAAGCAGATAATCCTTATACCCTTTTTTCCATACCTCATAACCCTCACCTCTATTGCCGAGAGAACTGTTTTCCCACTCCCTGACCTCATCAAAACTCATAAGAGAGTACACCAGCAGGCGCGATGCATACTCCCCCTGATGCTGATCAGGAGGGGTCATATACATAAAAGCCTTAATCTCACCTCCCCGGTTATACTTCTCCTGTTGCCAAACAAGATTCTCATTTTCAATATAATAATTGGTATGGGGAAGGTAAGGGAAAGCCCCCGGTTTAAGATCGATATATAGAGAGAAAGCCGAGCAGGAATTAGGAATCTCGTTTAATCTCCGGGAGTAACTTTTTTTGAAAGCATGAGGTGGCATCATGCTTGAAAGAGTGGCGGGATGTATGGCCGATATAAAATAATCTGCAGTATATACCTTCCCGTCACCGGTGGTAGCCGAGATTACTCTGTTGTCGAGCATCTCAAGAGATATGACCTCTTTAGGCGACAGAACCTCACCGCCGTTATTTATAATTACTTCAGCCAAAGCCGAAGCAAGTTGCAGGCTCCCTCCTATAAACCTTGATTGCCCTGTAATATACAAGGTATTAATCACTGCATGAATAAAAGCGGGCGTTTCTTCCTTGACACCATCATAAAGAGAATTGTGATATGCGAGCAGAGCCCTGAGGGTAGGATCGGAAACATACCTTGCAATAAGCATATCGGCCGGCATCACAAACTCCTCCGGTGGATTGATAAGATAATCGCAACGCTCCCTTAAGTTATACAAAGGGAGTAGATCAGAGAGGCTGAATATAGCGTCGATATAACCCTTTATACCCTCCTCCTCATCGGGGAAATAAGATATAAGCGCTTTGGTGAAATTTTCGCGACCGGAGGGGAGACGGAAGGATAAGTTGTTATCGGCAAAAAAAATCGTATCGGCATACTCACCCTCAAGATGTTCGAGTTGAAGCCGATCTAAAATGCCGAGGTAGGAAGATAACTTATACAGAGTACCACCCGGCCGGAACCCGCCCACAATGTGCATCCCCGTCTCAAAACTTTTGCCATTACGGCTGAAGCATTGGAGGCCCCCGCCGATAATGACATTCTTTTCAAGCACACGAACTATCGCACCGTTCTTAGCCAACAGTGCTCCGGTAAAGAGGCCTCCTAGTCCCCCACCGATTATAAGAATATTCTTATCTTTAACAGCACTATTTTCAACAGCATTCCCCATACTCGATAACTGAACTGTTATTATTATCCGCTTTAAGTGGTCCGGCAAACCGTATCACCTTATCCCAACTCTCTATATCAGTCCCGACAACCTTGATATCCTCAGGAAATACGGCATGAATAAAATGCAGATTTGAGGGTAGCCCCGGAGTGGAAACAGCAATACGGTGCTTATATATATCCGCCTCAAAAGCGTATACCTGCACCCCTTTATTTACCAAAGCGTAATAAAGTGCAAAAACACCGATACCGCTGTTGAGAATGGCAATGTTGCCCGTAGGATACGGATTAATACCGACCGGTGACTCAGCATTTATTGTATCTTCAAACTTGTCAAAGCACTTCATAAACGATTTATAGAGCGCCACGCAATTCCACCCCCTCCAGGCATACTTATAAGAGATAAGAGGTGTGAAATAACGGGCTTTTTCCTTGTGATGCTCCAATTCGGAATAAGCCTCCGAAATTTTTTTGCGCAGCATTGCAGCCTGTTTCATAAGAGGTAAATCGCGCAGAACGGACTGAGGGATGCGGTCAAGCAAACGTAAGGTAACCAAACCGCGACGGAACATGAAATCATTCTTAGGGAGATAATGCCCCGCGCCATGTATTACAGCCGGTATAATATCGAGGTTAAGTTGCGAAGCAATGTAAAAAGCCCCCTGATGGAAACGTCGTATACGGCAGTCAGCAGATCTTGTACCCTCCGGAAAAACTACAATCGAATAGCCCCTCTCCACCAATTGGCTCAGATGAGGTATTATTTTTTCAATTCCCGCCGAAACCGGGAGAAACTCAGCCAGCCGTATCAGACTTCCGAAGAAAGGGGAATGCCATACCCAATCATTAGTAAGGAAGATCAACTTCGGATGCAGAGCCATCAGCAGAGGGAGATCAAGTTGAGATTGATGATTGCAGACGATCATGGCCGGTTTATCAAACTCCTTAAGATTTACGTTCTCATTTACTGTTTTACCACCCGGATAATGAGTCACGATATATTTTGATAAACGCTGTAGTCTGCGGTGCAGACGCAAACGTTTTTGTTCGGTAGGTTTACCAAACCTGAAAGAGAGATAAGTATAAGGAGCGAAGATAAATAAAGACCAGAACAGGAAGAAAGAGAGTCCGTAAAGGGAGCGAAACAGGCGGTCGAGAGTAGTAGCGGCCTCCTTCTTTTCACCCTTTTTGCGGGTCATGAACCTGCATTCGCGATTAAAGACTTTTTTATCCCTGATCGCAGTATAAATCCTCATCGGTAATCCATATATCAAAGCACCGATACAAAGAAAAGTATTGAGAATACTTATGCGGGTAAAATCTTTGGCCGGTCGGAAATGAGACACCCGTTCGGACTGAGGCGGGTAGTAAACCCGGATAGGGATAGGGTGGATACGAACGCCATTCCATGCGGCCATCACAAGCAGCATCAACTCCGCCTCATAGCGCGAAGTGAGCATCGAGAGACCGTGAAGATTGCGGAGAGGGTAAGCCCGGTATCCTGTCTGGGTATCTTGCAGAGATTTGCCGGTCTGAAGGTGAAACCAGAAGTTGGAAAACTTATTGGCAAACGAACTCTTACGGTTAATATCTACATTCGAGAGATCCCTCTCCCCGACAATAATAGAATCCGGATACTCTAAAACAGCCTTTACAAAAGCCGGTATATCTGATGCGAAATGCTGACCGTCAGAATCAATTGTGATAGCGTAATCAAACCCCTTGGAGATTGCATATCTGAAACCTTCGCGCAAGGCATACCCCTTGCCACGATTGGCCGGATAGGATACTACAGATATAGTATCTCCGAACCGAGCGAGGATGTCGGTGGTAGCATCCGTACTCCCATCGTTGACTACTATGGTGTCATCGCAATACCGGGAAATATCATTGATCACACCCTCAAGTGTACCTGCATTATTATATGTAGGTACTATAACGCAGATGCGGTTATCTCTCATCACCGAGCGTAAGGATGCTGTAACGATCTTTTCCATTACTTAAGTTCAATTTGAGATGCAGGAGTTAGAGTAAAGGATAATTTGGAATATACCACCCCATCGGCTTCTACTAAAAGAGAAGTCGAAATATTATGTGTATCAACAATTGTCAGAGATGTAAACCGATAAGTAAGTTCAGGCGTATCAACGGGATTGATGACTTTAAGAAACTTGGCGTTTCTGACCTTGGTGATTTCAAGAGGAGTGTCAAACTTACGCTCCAGAATCTCAGCACCTATCTGTAAAATGCATACTCCCGGAGTAATAGGCAATTCAGGGAAATGCGCACGGTATATTATGCAGTCAGGGTTAAGCCTGATGCGGAAAATATCGGAATCATAAGGAGAGATTATATCGAAAAGATTATTTATCAGTTTCATCACTCAGGGGGGAGAATTGATAAGTTATATCATACTTAAGATTATGGATAACGACTGTATCTGATGATACAAAGACATCATACCCTTTGGGCGAAGAGAGGGAGGGGGTGGTCAATCGCTTTAATGCAAGAGATAAATCCTTAGCCAGCAACTTTTTGAGATACCACTTATTGAGAAACCCGGTAAGATTTATAAATTTCACCTTGCCCGAAACCGGATTAAATCTGAAATCCGCTAAAGAAATACCAAACTCATTGATGATAGAGCCTGCGATAGAATCATTCTCATCGCGTATCAGAAAAAAACCGGAAACAGCAGCCTTAGGTGTAGAAAGATTAATATTCCATCTCCTGACCTCACTATCACCGGCCGGCAATTCATACTCACCGGGAGGCGTTTCATCCACATTGACAATCGCACCATTCTCACCATTCTCGCCGGCTATAATCTCATATCCTGAAAAGGGAGAGAAGAGAAATAATATCAGTAGAGATAAGCGACTAAGGAATGCTGAATAACTTTGCATCAAGAGATCTGTTAGATTTTAAATTAGTAAGTTTAATCACGGTGTAGTCTCCATTCTTCTCATTGATACGTATACAGTCTATCAATTTTGAATTGCGGTTAAAGGATAGAGTCACCGACTGGAAAAGTTGTTTCAAATCCCTCTTTTTAGGAGTCATCGAGACAAAATAGGTCGTGGCATCTTTAGAGACAGAGATAACAAAGTCGTTAGAATCGGACAATGCTTTTCCGGTCACGGTCTGCATCATGATGCGAGCCACCTCTTTAAAGATTTTGTTGGATTTGGTATCTATTACATTTTGAGTACCCTTGTTTTTTATAAAGACTTTAGAGCCGTTAAAGATAAAGAGGTACTGATAAGGATTGGTATACTCCCAGCGTAACTTATCGGGGGCGGCATAATACATTTTACCTTTAGATACCATTTTATCCTTGAGCATTTTGAGGTTCTTGGTCTGTACAAACTCACACTCCATACTTTTCAACTGAGCCGAAGCCTTGTTGAGCGCAGTGACAGTGTTGGTAAGTTCAGATCCGATAACCGGAGTTACGGCAACACCGATAATAGGATTACATACCGAGAAAATTGTGATAATCAATATATAAAAGATATGTTTCATATACTTACTTATAGAGTTTTTATCATTTACTTCCCGGCTACAAATATGCAGCCGAGAGTGATAAGCGCTATTCCAACCCAGCGCAACGCAGATACCTCCTCGTGCAGAAAGAATATCGCCATAAGTATGGTGATAATGTAACTTACGCTTGCCATAGGGTATGCCACGCTGAGCGGATAATGTTTAAGAATATACATCCAGAGTATCGAACTCACTCCGAAGAGTATGCCACACAGGAGAAACCACCAGTTAGTGAGCAGGTCGCGCCAAAATGCCACAGACCATGAGAATTGAGGCATACGGTCGAGTGCGATCTTCATGGTAAGTTGACCCGATGAGAGAGCGACGCTCTGAATCAAAACCAATAATATTAATCTCCAGAGTATCATAGGTTACGTATAGAAGTTAACTTGATAATGCTCCAGATGTCATCTTCAGTATGATTGAGAATAATTACATCCTTAAGCATACCGGTATCGACAGGAATATCATTTGCAATCTCCTCAGATCCGGCCACAAGATGAGCAGGAATAGCAGAATTCTCCAGAATACGCACACCTACGTAAAATCCCATAGCGGAAGAGGAGTAATTATCGCCAAAAATGTGACGGAACTTCAATACTCTCGTTTTAAAATTGACAAGGTCAAGCAGATGCTTATACGGGGTATCGTTAAGGGGATTACCATTCATCCCGGTGATTATGGCGGAGCGGGAAGGATCACTCATCCAATTCTTCAGGATAGAGGCAACATCGGTTAATACCGGCCGATTCAGTATTTTAATATCTGCCAACCGGCAGATAGCATTATCGGCATTACCGGAAATTACAGCAGATACAGAGTTCTCCGAGATAAGGTTAAACTCAGGATGTGTATGCGCCATAATATCCGCAAAAAGGGGTGTCACCTCATCATGCGCTCCCACAAGAGCCGACATTATCTTGCCGCAATTAATCTGTGTCATGGCATCAAGCAAGGCACTGTCAAACGAGATGCCGCGGTGCGAATAAGTATTGTTATATCCGTGACACTTAAGCATAATCGCTATCAGCGAAGAGATAGTATTATGTGTAGACTGCATGAAGAGAGTAGGTTTAAGTTTACTCTCACCATAAACCGCCATATCGGTAAGAAACTTTTCTGAATTTTCCAGACATCCCATACCTGTACCGGTGATTATGGCATCGGGCATATCCAAGTACGCCTCCTTAAGAGCGGTAAGCGATGTGGCAACTGTACGTTTCAGAATCCGGCTTAGTCTCCTCGCCTCGGAGGGTTTTACAAACTCCTTGACAGAGGGTTCTATCGCCGGTGCGAATTTATCGGAGTAGAGAGCAGGATTCTCCATCCAGTCATCACAAAGAGGAGACTGACAGGAAACCTGCGCGATAGATTGGACATAACACGGATATTGTATCCATTCGGTTTCGGTTTCGGATATATTGCAGACCTTACGGGGAGTTCGGCAGACCGGATTGTCAGCACCATATTCAGAATTTAAGAAACGGTAGTCCGCATTAGAAAAGATAAGAGTGGAATCATTACCACCAAAACCGAATGAATTGCAAATTATATTTCTGAGACCGTTATGACGTAACATACTCCTTACCGGCGTAGAATCCGGAGCGATAGGTGAAACCCATCCTGCATTTGCAGGTATGAAACCGTGGCGGAGTGCCAGAAGCGATATGACTGCCTCGATAGAACCGGAAGCACTTGTAGTATGACCGGTAAAGGGTTTGGTAGAAGAGAAATGGGGGAGGGCTTGTCCCCAGATTCTCTGCATGGCGGCCAACTCCGTAATATCATTGTTGGGGGTGCCGGTGCCATGAGCATTGATATAATCTATCTCCGCGGGCTTGATAGCGGCCATATCCATCGCCTCAGTCATAGAAAGATATGCCCCCTCGCCATTGTCAGAGGAGGCTGTCTGATGAAAAGCATCGCAGGTATTGGCATAACCTCTGAGTATACCGAGTGGAGTGACGCCCCTACGCAATACGCTGCGCTTACTCTCCAGAACGATATAAGCCGCGCCCTCACCCAGATTGATGCCGGCACGCAATTCATCAAACGGGCGACTCTTCTCCTTATCAAGAATCATCAGAGTATTAAATCCGTTAAGATGAAATTTGCTCAAAGATTCGCTGCCACCGGCCACAACTATGTCAACTAAACCGTTACTAATCATATTTGCTCCCAAGATAATGGCATTGGCAGCCGAAGAGCAAGCGGTAGAAGAGGTGGTGATAAAACCGAATTTGCCAAGACGATCAGCGATAAGTCGGGATGAAACACCACAATCGTTGTAACCCAGTTCGGCCATAGCGATATCGTCAGATCTATCCTGAAGAAGTTTGGCAAAATGCTTCTCCGATAAATCCATCCCTCCGACAGTAGTACCATTGATAAAGGCGGCATGCTCAATATCAACCTTCTGCAGTCTTGCGGAAGCGATAGCCTCCTTGCCGGCAATAATACCGAGAAGAACAGTACGTAATTCAGACTCAGGATAACCCACACCGGCCAGGGTGGCCAATTCAGAATTGGAAAATTTAACCTCACCGGCGGGCAGATGAGCATGATCGGTAAGGAGATGACGTATCGGTCCGACTCCTGAGGAAGAATCCAGAAGAGAATTGAGAGTTTCGTCAACCCCATTGCCGATGGCTGAAATGATGCCGTATCCTGTGATGAAAATTTCCATATATTAGAGTCTTAGGGGGGTATAAAACCGGAGCGAAAGGGTGATTAATCTTGATTAAACCTGATTTAGCCTGATTTAGCCTGATTAATCTTGATTTAGCCTGATTAAACGTGATTTAGGCTTTAATCTTGCTTTTGGCTTAATGGTTGGAGATATAGTCTGCTATTGATTTGACTGACTTGAATATCTCTTTACCTTCGGCTGGATTTGAAAGTTTTATACCGTATTCGCGTTCGAGGAGGACAATAAGTTCGAGCGCATCTATTGAGTCGAGTCCCAATCCCTCGCCAAAAAGAGGTGCGTCTACATCAATATCGGCAGGAGTAAGGTCTTCGAGATTCAGAACTTCGATTATTTGAGATTTAAGTTTATCAATCAGATTTTCCATATCGTTATTTAATTATATGTTAAGATGTTTTAATCGGTAAGTCAAGAATTTAAGAGGAAATTTTTATAGGTAAGGAGAGAATTGGAGATAATCCGGAGAGGATTAAGAGGAGGGTGATAGAGGAGGGAGGCGGTTGAGGGGAGAGAGTGGGGAATAAGGCTGAGATGATATTATGTGGTCGGTTTTATGAGTTGAAAATGAGCATAATAATCGTGGCAGTTTTCATATTCCACCCAACCGGTCAGAATCATCTTGGGGGAGGAGGTTAAGAAGGTCGAGGTTACAATTTTATTCTGCAGTTCGGCCTCTTCCTTATCCAGAATATAAAAAGATGTCTCACCGAATATTTTATGTCTGATAGCAATTTCACCGGTAACTATATTAGCCAAGGTGTATACAAAAGTAGCGGGGCTTGGGAAGAAGTTGGTCGTATCGCATATTGTTTTCATATAGTTACGATCGGTGTTAAGCGAACCATCCCGATTAAACAGGATAACGGCGCACTTCTCTTTCTCCTCTTTTGGAAAATCAGAAAGAATGATCTCCGACGCTATAAAACCCAACTTGCATAGATTATCCATCTTAAAGAACTTAGGATAATTGCCACACTTTTCCCGATATAATTCGGTAAGAGAATCCACATTCCAATCCTCACTCCGGTCACCGTGTTTAATGCCGGTAGGAGTGATGATAATCTCGTCAATGACTCTTGTATTTATACCGGTTGTATCGTTACCGTCACGATTTATCGCTGCATTGTCAATACGTTTCAATCCTTTTTCGGCTTGAGATGCAGACGCTTCAGTGCTATCAGAGGAATCGGGAGAAAGAGTTTTGATGAAACGGACACCGGCATTCGAACCTCCGAATCCCGAGAGGAGTTTGATAAACGTGCGGCCATTGGTTTTGCGGAGTTTGGAATCCAGATTAAGTTCGCGGGATGTTCCCGGTTCGGAGTATCCCCGCGTAGGTAGTATTAACCCCTTATCAAGAGCCATAGTTGATAAAATAGTTTCTACTATACCGGCTGCACCGAGGGTATGACCATAAAATCCCTTAAGGCCATTGACAGGAACTTTATCCAATCCGGCACGATGTATAGCGATAGACTCCATCTCATCATTATAAAGGGTAGAAGTACCGTGAGCATTGATAAAGGCTATATCATCAATGTCACAATCTT
Organism: uncultured Porphyromonadaceae bacterium; assembly: GCA_947175665.1. Classification (GTDB taxonomy): domain Bacteria; phylum Bacteroidota; class Bacteroidia; order Bacteroidales; family Muribaculaceae; genus Lepagella. The sequence goes on along the minus strand of CAMWNR010000010.1, from coordinate 17,915 downwards.
TAATGAGATCCTTTAATACGAGATAAGCGCCTTGACCTGTGCGGGAGGGGCCCGAGATATGATTGGCATCATTGTGAGAAGAAGTTGATGCCAGATGCCACCTGTAATTGGCACTCTTATTGTCATCAAGGCGAGAGAACACTAATGTTGCCGCGGCCTCACCAAGATTCAAACCGTTGCGCCACTTATCATAAGGACGACACTCAGTGGCACTCAAAGCCATAAAAGACTGAAAGCCCGAGATAATAAATTTAGAGAGTGTATCGGCTCCTATTACAACAGCGGTGCGGTATTGACCGGAGATAAGCAAACGTTCGGCCAGAATTTGTGCTGATAACCCGGAGATACATGCGTTAGAAACAGTAACAGGAATATTGGGGTTGCGGAAATAATCTGCTATTTTTTTTGCAGAGCCGCTCAGGAAGCACCTCTCATCATACTCATCAAACTCCAGATAATCGACATTACCCTTGGTAGAAGATATAATAAATATCACATCATCAGAAGAGGGATCAATACCTGCCGAAGCAATAGCATCGGTGGCCGAGAGTATCGCAATCTTTTCGAAAAAAGTATAACGCGAGGAGTCGATATCCAGTGCGGCAACCTTTGATTCTATTGTATCGCGGTCGAAAAGTGAAGCACATACCTTCTCCGGAAGACCAAAGCAGGAGATATTGCGTCTAAGGGCCGACTTGCCGTCAAGAATCGCCTCGAAGTTTTCTTGCGAGGTAAAACCTAACGGAGAGGTGATGTTATGTGACAGTATGGTGATCATTTATTTTAGTATTCCGGATTGTGGTTTTTTTAATCTTGATTTAGCCTGATTAATCTTGATTAATCTTGATTTAGGGTGATTAATCTTGATTATTTGATGTTTTTAGGGTATTACTTGCCAGTGTTTTTTCCACTCCTGGTAGAAGGGGGGATTATCCCAGAGGAGATTGTAGTTGTGGTCCATAAATACCTGTATGGAGCGCCCGGTAGCCATTATTTCACCTGATAGGGAATCTCTGATTGTGTAATCAAAAATTATTTTTGCGGCTTCGGTAGGGGTGTATTCGATTTCGATTATCGGTGACATACCGTATCGGATAGGGCGGCGGTACCGGAAGTTTAACTCTACCAGTGGAGCAAAGCATCCGTTGTTAAAAATGGTAAGGTATTCAAGTCCATACTTTTTGCCAAACTCCTCGCGCGCATCTTCAAAATATAGCGGATAGGAGCCGTGCCATACCACACTCATCGAGTCAACTTCCGAGAAGCGTATATTCAACTGTTTTGTAGCAAAAAGTTTCTTCATACTGTCAGGATTCTATGAATTATCGTTGCCGGATATTTTTTATTATCGCACCTCCCGGTCGGAAAGTGCTATCTTGATACCGGTAGAGGCTATGATCTCATCGCCGGCAGTGACAGTGGCCGAAGCGAGTATCATTCCGAAAATCTCCTCTTGTACCGTCACTACGGTCTTAATTGTGGTTCCAACCTCAGGGAGAGAGTGGATATTAAGATTTGACACTGCTCCGATATAACCTATCTGTATCCCTTTTTTAAGAATATACTTGTTGATATAACCTATACGGGCGGCACAGGTCTGCGCGATATTCTCTATAATTCCGGCCGAAGAGAAATGACGGTCGGATACAAATATATTATCCTCGGTTATCAGAGTAGAGGTTATCACGGTACGCATATCGAAATGCTCCAAACGACCGATCATTACAAATGGTTCGCGTTGTGGTAAAATACCGTGTATATCGATCTCTCGGATCTTCTCATCAGGTAGTCTGCTATAGTCACACATGAGATTTAAAGATTCCAGAATTCAAAATAATTATACCATTGAGTAGGATATTCCTTCATTGTCGCAGTCAGTAATTTTCCGAAATTATCAGCCATTATCTGCGCGCCCCTTTTGGGAGGCATCCCTTCGGGATAGTCGATGCGATGTATTGTGATGTGGTAACGGTGCGAACCCTCCTTCATCACTGTTGTGAAGAGGAGAGGTACGTTTTTGGTAGCGGCAAGGAGAAAAGGGCCCTGAGGCACCCGCGCTTCCGCACCGAGAATCTCAACGTCAAATCCCTTTTGAGAACCGAAGATACGGTCGCAAGGCATACTTACTATCTCACCGTTGCTCAGAGCCGCGTTGATCATAAAGATATGACTCATATCGGCAAGCATCGGAATCATCCGGATATTCTTATCCTCAAACATTTTGGTGCGGTTGGCCATAACCGATTCCTTCTCACCGCCAAACACCAATGCGTTAAGTCGTTTGGGAGAAACCAGCGAGTACCCCGCCATCTCATAGTTGCCTATATGTGAGGATAACTGGATAAATCCGCCCGGTGACTCCGAGAGAGATTTAAACAGATCATAATTATCAATAACGATATCAAATTTTTTGCCGGCGTATGCGGCAAATTTATCTATGACAACTTCAGAGAAATCCCAATGATTGCGCAGGGTAAACCAGGCAGCCTTAAGGGGATTGTACTGATGGCGCTCACGGAAGTAGCGGTAAATGATACGGGGAGACTTGCGGTTTATAAGCATGGTAGGAGGGACTACAAATATCTTCGAAAAGATATAGATAGCCTTAGTGGGGATATATCTCAATCCCCTTATCAACCAGCGGTGCATAAAGTCATTACCGTAGGTAGTACCCGCCCATTTATCGTGACTCAGTTCTCCCAATGTTCAGCCTACCTTAGATGCGATATAATTGTAAAAATCCTGCAGGGTAATGATGTTACTCATCTCCTCCGGCTTGATTTTAAATCCGAAGTTTTTCTCCACTATCACCACGATATCTACAAAGTCAAGACTATCTATACCGAGGTCATCTTTAAGTGCGGCACCATCAGAGAGAGAATCTTCTTCAATTTCGAGATCATCGATAAGGAAGCGGTTAACTTTTTCTTTTATTTCGTCAATATTCATCTGAATTTAAAAATTTAGTTAAAAATTAAGAGATTAAGTAAGTAATCTTACTTACGCCATGCGGCACACAATAATACTGTGACCCTGACCGAGATGATCGTGGATCTTCTCCACCTTAAGACCGGCTTTGTCAATAAGCCTTATCATATCATCAGAGTGATACATCTTACTGTTGCCGTTGGCAAGTGCTGTAAAGTAGAGAGAGGTTAGGGTGAGACATAGAGCGGCCGGTTCGAATCGCTGTCTGTCCCAGAGAGTCTCCATAATGAAGAGTCTTGAATCGGCATCCATCACCTTGCGTGCGCGGGTGAGTATGCTTACTATCTCATCTTCGCTAAAGCAGTCCAGAAACTGACTCATCCAGATAGCATCAAAACGTTTCCCCTCAGGCATGGGGGTGTCGGGATCGAGGAGGTTTACCCCCATCCCTTCGATCCTGTCAGCACCGGGTTTACCTTTGATATTATCCAGCATAAGGCCTATCTGCTGCGGCAGGTCAAGGATTGTAATTTTCACCTCCGGATTATACTCCACACATTTCAAAGCCCATCGTCCGGTATTGCCACCTACATCCAGAAGAGTGCGGGGATGATACGAGAACACGATATCCAAAGCCTCATCAAACGAATGGTCAGAATAAAAATGATCAAATCCAAACCAACTATGGCGTATCTGATCGGGAAGTGAAGAGAGACCCTCATAAATAGTTGGCCAGTCGCCGAGCGTTTTAAGACCGGCCGGTGTGCCGGTTGTCAATGCCTCCTCAAGATCAAACCAACCGAGATAATTTACATCATGGTTAAAATCAATGTTTACTCTTGTGGCGGGGTCATTTATAAGAAACCATCCTGTTTTAGAGATGGTGAATCTGTCTGAGTCAGGGTCGACTATAATCAAGCCGATACAGAGAGAAGCCTCGATAAGGCATTTGGCAGCATATAAGGAAAGGCCGCTCTGCTCGGCGATTTCCTCAATGGTAAGCCCGCCCCGGGTGTTGCGAATCATATCCAGAATACCGCGTTTGAGCATGATACGGGCAGTCTGGAAAATTACCGGGCCGAAAGCGATAAACTCCGCGAGGCGCTGGGCATCGCGTGCGTTTAGATTTTCCTTAGTATATTTCTTAAGGAGTTCGGGAAAAAGATTCATGATTGAATTTATGAGGATATCAGGGAGTATGGACTACAATCGTAATCCATACTCTTCAGATACCCTCAACTTATTGAGTATTGATGATTATTTACCTTTCTTGATACGTTTTGCAAGGAACTTGGCGATACCTTCAAAGCCCTCTTCTACAGCGATCTGATATGTAAAGCCGGAATTAGACTCTTCATCGATGGTATAGACAGCCACTTCTTCGCCGGTAGCCTTCTTCTTGATAGTGACAGACCCCCAGAGTTTGATACCGATACCACCCTTAAACGACATTACATTGATAAATGTGTCAAGGTTAGTAATCTTAACGATAAACTCATACTCAGCCTCTTCGGCCTTTTCAGTCATGCGAAATTTCTTGGAGTTATCATTAAACTCGCGTACAAATTCAGAAGCGCATTCCGGAAGATCCTGATCGATATTGGCGAAACGCTCATCACGACGCAGAGGTTTCTTATTGTCAAACTGAGTGTCTTTCATATCGATGGTAACGCACCCAACACCCCCATCTTTAAGTGAAGCGATAGAACCGGAAGTAAGTTTGATATCATCACCGGCCATAGCAGCCATGCATCCTGCGATGGCCACGATCAAAGTAAGAAGATACTTTTTCATAAGTTAATTAATATTTGGTTAAAGGTTATTTAGATATACAATTAGAAGTGAACGCCTACACGGAATGTAATCATATTGGTATTGGTAGCCACATGTTCGTAAACGTCCCCCGCATAATAGCGTTCTGCTCTGCCGGTGAACAGATCATATCCGAGTCCGGCATCTATACCGAATTTGTCGGTAAAGTTAATAGCGACCCCTACTGCAGGGCTAAAATAGAATGATCCGCCTTCTGTAAAACCATTGTATCCGCCACCGAGTCTCATACCTACGTATGGATTTACTTTGCGGTCAGGAATAAAATTGTAGCGACCCTCCGCATAAACTGCAAGTAATGCACTCAGATCGTCGCAGGTAACAGCACATATATTAAGACCTGCACCTACAAACAGTCCATCTATCAGCGTAACACCGTGTGTGGTAGAGAGACCGTAACATACCCCTGAATATGACTCTTCGTCAAGATTTTTGGCTCCGGCATAACCTGAATATAGTTCGCCGAAACCTTTGTAACTGATGTCAAGAGCAGATGCTGAAGTGACTGACGCTATCGCCATCATTGATAGTAAGATGATTTTTTTCATAATAAATTTTTAAATTGGTAAGTAAAATATATTGTCGGGTTATTTAGAATTGGCAACTAAATTGGCATCGGTTACCTTTTAATCTTCTTAATCTTCCGGCTTTTTTAGAACTAAAGCGGAATTGGTACCTCCGAAACCGAAAGAGTTGGAGAGGATGGTTTTGATCGGGGTGGCAACAGCCTTGGTTATCAGATTCAGTCCCGCTGCGTTCTCATCAGGATTTTCCAGATTGATGTTAGGAGCGGCAAAGCCGTGTTGCATCATAAGGACGGAATATACGATTTCGCTCGCACCTGCCATCCAGCACTCATGACCTGTCATAGATTTGGTACTGCTGATAAGTGCTTTTTTACCCGCAAAGAGTCTGCTCAATGCTTTGGCTTCAAAAGCATCCCCCTGCGGAGTGGAGGTGGCATGCGCATTTACATAGTCTACTTCCTCGGGGAAGATGCCGGCATCCTCAAGGGCTCTGGTCATGGCTACGACAGAACCTTCATCGCTCGGTTGGGAGATGCCTCCACCGTTTGAGGAGAAGCCGTAGCCTACAACCTCAGCGAGAATGTTGGCACCACGTGCTACAGCATGCTCATACTCTTCAAGTACCAGAGCCGCGGCTCCGCCGCTCGGTATCAATCCGTCACGGTCACGGTCAAATGGTCTGGATGCCGCTGCGGGATTATCGGTACGGTTAGAAAATGTACCCAGGGCATCAAACGATGACATGGAGTAATAGTTGGTCTCTTGCGCGCCACCGGTGAGTATCATATCCTGCAGACCCTGCTTAATCATCAGGTATCCTAACCCGATCGAGTGTGAACCGCTTGCGCAGGCCGCACTCACAGTCATGTTGATACCTTTAATCTTGAAGATGGTAGAAAGGTTCATATTGACAGTGGAGTTCATGGACTTGAATATCGACCCCGATCCGATCAATGCAGAGTCGCGTTTCTCCTTCATGATTTCGTGGGCTTCTATCACTGCTCGTGAAGAAGAATCGTTGCCAAATATAATACCTACCTCATTGGTGTTCAGATACTCGCTGTCAATGCCGGCCTGCTGCAAAGCCTGTCGGGCAGCCATATATGCATATTCAGCCTCTTCCGACATACCGGTGCGCATACGGCGGTCGAGTAACCCCTTGAGTTGAGGTTTGGGTACGATTCCGGTGAGGGGAGAGCGGTAACCGTACTCAAGACGCGCCTCTTCGATTCCTATTCCGGATTTACCCTCATATAGCGATCGAGCCACTGTGTCGACATCAGTGCCGATACAAGACCATATACCTATGCCGGTGATAACCACTCTTCTGCTCATGAGTATAATCCTCCGTTTATAGAAATAGTTTCACCTGTGATATAGGCCGCCTCGTCCGATGCAAGAAAGGATACAAGGGCCGCGACTTCTTCGGGTAATCCGAATCTATTCAGAGGCACCTGCTTTTTCAGGGAGGCTTCATCAAGATCCTTTGTCATATCGGATTTTATATAACCGGGCGCGACGGCATTGACCGTAACTTTGCGCGGAGCCACTTCCTGAGCGAGTGCCTTGGTAGCACTAATCAGCGCGCCCTTGGCCGCTGAATAATTGGTCTGTCCGGGTAACCCCTTAAGACCCGAGAGAGATGCAATATTTATAATCCGTCCGTAGCGATGGGTTAACATACCTTTAAGCACCCTGCGGCTTGCATAAAAGAAGCCATCGAGGGTAGTGTTGATAACTTTATGCCATTGACCGGAATTCATGAAAATCATAAGGTTGTCATCGCGCACACCGGCATTGTTGACCAATACGGATATATAATCATCAGGATTCTCGCTTTCCCATTTGCAGATTGCTGAGTCTACGGCTTCTTCGTCAGCCACGTCAAAGGGTAGCAGAGATGCTGTGCCGCCATTGCTTGAAATCTCCTCCATAACCTTAAGTGCCGCCTCTTCATTAGAGCGGTAATTAAGCAATATGGCGTAACCGGCTGCGGCCAGACGTTTGGCCACGGCCGCACCGATACCACGCGAAGATCCTGTCACTAATGCGTATTTCATTAAGTAAGTAATAAAAATTTATCGATATTATAAAAGAAAGAAGTAATAGAATATCTTGTGCAATAAAACTTAATCTTTTTGACTAATTTCCAATTGTCACTCAGTTAGATACAAAGTATCTTCCTTCGCTCTGCATGGAAATTATCTCAAAAATCTTTCACATTTATTTGCGCATTAATTTTCATTACTTACTTACCTTAGATAGTCGATAATATTTGTTCGTAAATATTTTTCGGTTTCAGCCACTTCTTCGTAAAAGGGGGTGTCATCGATAAATTTCGGACAGATTGCCCGAATGGCGTCATATTGACGGCGAGTGGCCGGTGAGAGTTTATCGGCCAGAGAGAGACAGTCGGTGGCTTGTGCCAAGGCTATATATAATATAGACATAACCTGATAAGCGTTATCTATAACTTTGCCGCATAGCAGGGCAGAGTTGGTACCCATGCTGACTATATCCTGATTGTCGTTATTATTGGGAATACTGTGTACATAGTTCGGCATGGCCAGTGTCTGACACTCCGCGGTAGTGGATGTGGCTGTAAACTGACATGCCTGCATACCATAGTTAAGACCGAGTTTGCCAAGATTCAGGAATGGGGGTAGGATACCGTTTATACGATCATGGAAGAGATAGTTAAGTTGGCGCTCGGCTGTCATTGCTACCCTTACCATAGCGATTTTAACCTTATCAGCCTCCAGTGAAATATAGTCACCGTGGAAGTTGCCACCATGATATATGTTACCTGCTTCGTAATCAACGATGGGGTTATCACACGCTGAGTTGAGTTCGTTTTGCAGCACCTCGGCAGCGTTTGAAAGGGTATCGTAAACAGGGCCGTAGATCTGTGGGATACATCTCAGTGAGTAATAAGCCTGAACCTTATGTTCGAAATAGGCATCGCGATTGCGAGAGGGGTCATAAAGTTCGTGTTCCCGTTTCTGCAGATGTCGGCTACCTGCCGATACCTCGCGCAACCAGCGTGCTATTACCTGCTGACCGGGTTGGCGGCGACAGGAATTCTCTTCGACCGACATATAGTCGTCAAACGAATCAGCGATCTCATTAATCCATGCACCTGCTATAGTGGCATATTTCAAAAGATTCTCGGCATAGTACTGGTTGACTATGGAGATACCGGTCATTACCGAGGTACCGTTTGTGACCGAGAGTCCCTCGCGCACATCAATACCCATCGGGGTGAGACCGAGTAAGTTAAGAACTTCGCCCGCCGGTCTCCATTCACCTTTATAATGTACTTTCCCTTCCCCTATAAGAGTAAGGGCAATGTGGGCAAGTTGCACAAGATCACCGCTTGCTCCGACACTACCGTGACAAGGGATAAAGGGGTACACACCATGATTAACAAAACTCTGAAGTAGTGTAATCACATGCGGATTGACACCCGAACGTGCCTGCAGAAAGGTACCTATACGGGCTATCATTGCGGCTTTTACACGGATGTCAGAAAGCGGTTCGCCGGCTCCTGTGGCGTGACTGCGGATAATATTATATTGAAGTTCTTTGAGATGATTATCCTCCACGCGCCATTGAGCCATAGGACCGAAACCGGTATTGATACCATAAATGACTTTGTCGTGAGCAAACTCCTTGAGGAAGTCATAGCACTTAGCTACGTTATCCATCTCCTTATCGGGCAAGTTTAACTCACGGTTATGGAATAATATTTCGTATACTTCAGAAAGATTCATAGTTATTGTCTCTTAGGAAGAGATTTGGATATTTTTGCAAAAGTAACTAAATTCCTCTAAGTGTGCAATTTTTAATGAGTAATTTTCATCCAAATTCATAACCTTTGTAGGAATTTAACAAATATAGTTTTAAAATACACATTTTTATTCATTTCTAATTCTCGTGATAATCAATTATATAGCCATCTCATCCAAATCTCTTCCTAAGAGATTTGGATATTTATTTTAGTTAAGTCGCACTGAATCAGAGGGTAATATCGGTTTTTGTAATTGCGTTCGGGAGTAGATTTTCCGGTCAAAAATAGTCAAATTCCATATATTATTCCGCGTTTAGAAGTACCGCTAACGCGGCACAGTTTTCGGAGTGGGAACTACAATATACACGCACCCGGCAAACCCTTCGGCTTTGCCGGATACGTGCCTATGCTGAAATCCCGCTATGCGGGATGAGTCTCGATATTTACAAGGAGGAATGCTTCGCGACATTAGAGATTGAGGGGAGGGGGATGGGTAATAAAAAAAGCGCTCCGTCACCGGAGCGCTTTTGATATTGTTGTGTATGGGGATTAGAGGTTTACTTTAACTGCTTTGCCGTTGGCAACCTTGATGTAGATGCCTTTTTCGGGGTTAGCAACTTTTACACCCTGGAGAGTGTAGTATTCAGCCTCTTCTGCTGCAACTACTTCGTTAACACCAGTGGATTCGTTGTCCTCACCCTTAAGCACTGTAAGAGTCATCATAGAGGGTACGAGGAAGTCACCGTTAGAGCCGTAAGTGAAGCCGATGAAGTGAGTACCGATGCTGAGGTTTTCGATTGTGTTGTTAGCAATGGGCTGGAAGCCGGCAGCAAGGATGTCATCAGCGGGGATACGCTTGTTAGCAAGGAGTCTGTCGGTAGATACTTCATAATCGAATGTGTAAACTTCATCGTAACCGAGGGGAAGTTCGAAAGTCACAGAAGCAACGTCAGAGTTTGCGGGAGTGTGAACTGAAACAGCCCAAACATTACCGTAGTCTTCATCTTCTACTACCTCACCTTGTGCGGGTTCGCCGTTACAGAGGAGATTGAGTTCGGTGATGAAACTCTTGATAACTGTAAATGTTGCAGATACTGCAGTATCTACACCGTTAACTTTGATATTAGAAGCCTCAGAGATGAGTTTGTATTCACCGGGAGTAGTGAGAGCGGGAGAGATAGTGAGAGTTACTACGTTGCCGTCAGCAACACCGCGAACGTCATATTCCACTACATCTTCCATGATAGTAAACCAACCGATTTTATTAACTACTACGTCAGAACCTTCATCAAATTTAATCTGGATAGTAGAGATAGCGTCAACAGGTTCTTCAGAGGGAGTTACAGTGTACTGAGCGGGTTCGCCTTCTACGATCCAAGGACCGAACTTAAGTTCAGTAGCGTAAGGAGCAGCGGCAGTAGCACCGGGAGCCATTACATAGAAAGAACTGCTCGGGATAACGAGCCAGTACTTACCGGGAGCGAGTTTTACTTCAGTATTCTCATCACCGGTGAGGTAGAGAGTATAAGCGTCTTTAGTAGAGTTAGCAGCCCAGTTGTTGAAGTACTTGGAAGTATTTTTCAAAGTACCGTCAGCCTGCTCCTGAGCGAGAACTACGCGACGAGCGGCAACATTGCCACAAGTATAACCTTCGGGGAGTTTAAGATCGAAGTAATCGCTGCGCATGATTTCGTAAGTAGAACCGTTTACAGTGCTGGTAACCATGCCGCTCTTATAGGGCTTGAGTGAAGTTACAGTGGCAGGACCGGGAGTGAGGGTGAAACCGTTGTCCATAGCGGGAGCGATGTAGTAACGGTAAAGTTGTTGACCCATAGTCTTAGTGCCGGATTCACCGATTTCCTGATAGCGGACAACACCGGAGTTAACGTTTACGAATATCTGACCTTCTACGGTATAGGGGTCGAAAGTAGCGGTAAGAACAGTACCATCGACAGTTACATCCTTAGGATAGATAAAGAGAGTCTCCTCGTCATTTTCAGGGTTAGCATATTCGATATTGATGCCTGTAGTACCACCGGTATATTGTATGCGAGAAGCATTCTCGAAGTTGATGCTGAGTGTAGTAAACTCAGTGATGCTTGCACCGGGGGTAGGAGTTACGACTTTAGTCACACCGTCACCCTCAACAGTAAATGAATACTCAAGGCGAGCATTGGGCTTGCCATTTACGGTAAAGAAGTTAGAGGGGATAGTAACTACGAAATTACCACCTGTAGAAGCGGGAGAATTTGCTTCGTTGTAGAAGGTGATATGGGGAGTACCTACCTCTGTACGGTCAAATCCTTGGTAGGTATAAACCATTCTTGTGTTGCTGGCGGGGATAGCCTTAATGATTTGACCACCCTTACTAAGAGTTGCATACAGAGTGCAGTTGCGATTGATTACAGCATTGTTAACATCAATCTCGATACTTGCGATACCACCGGAATTGTCGGCAGTGTTAAGAAAGCCTTCGGCAGGCTTACTTCCGTACTGATTGGCTGCAGAGGCAGTCAAAGTGGCCAAAACACCAAATGCGAGTAAAAACTTTTTCATTTGTAGTTAATTTGGTTAATTAAAAAAAATAATATTCACGCGGTTGAGGAGGAAAATTAGAAGATGCAATAGATATCACATTTATTGGTAATCTTCGGTCACAAAGGTAATAAAAAAAATGAGAAATGAAAATTTTTTTTAAATTTTTCATTTCTTAATTGTTACTTTATTATTTTTACTCGCTTTATATACATTAAATATGCAAAAAAGTATTTGTAGATTAGGGTATTAAACAGTTTTACGATCCGAATACGCAAGAACCGGGACGATGAATGGCAGTGGGTGAATAAGCGTCATATCGCTATCAGATATTTTCTCAGGCACGAGAGGTTAGAATGTAGTGTGAGATCAGCAGGGTTGAAGTATATACATAAAAAGAAATATCGGGATTACCCGATATTTCTTTTTATGGCGTCTGTGATCCACATTCTTACTGTATCTGAGAGTTTGCAGTTGGCTGCGCTCGCTTCGTTTTGGTCTCCCTGCTGCCCGCTGTCCTGAACTTCGGAGGTCTCTATCATATTAAGAAGAGTAGGGAGATGTTGGGTGTGCTTGAGCAGATAGAAGGTGATAATATCGGCCTCTTCCCGGGTGCATACAGAGCGAATCATATCGTAAGCCTCATCAACTGTAAGTTGGTCGGCAGGGAATATTCGCGTGGCGAGAAGTCTGGATTCCCTGACATTGCGGTCTTGCCAAAGGGCGCGGGCAAGATCGGCATCGTGGGGGAGAGTGCGTGAAATTTCGGTTATCTGCGGAAGTTGCAGACCGAATATCACACTGTGCGGATCACCGGCTTTACGCAAGGCATCGGCAACGATGCCATTGCGGAAAGCCATAAATTGATGTTTAATAGATTTCAACATTATGAAGTTGTTTAACCTTATTTACGATTGAATATAATTGTTAAATGTTGTGAATTTTATAATCTCTTCATTAATCTTCCGCCATCTTTTTGGCGGCTTTCTTCCTCCTCATCGGTCGCTTAGCACGCTAAACTCCCTCTTCGGATGGAGAAATCCACTCAAAAATCTGACGAAATTTTAACGAAGAAATAAGTTTAAACAACTTCAAGTTATAAATTGGAATGATCGCGTGAGAGGCGGAGCATCTGGTCAGTATACCCTTCGGTGTAATCGATGGTGACATCAATAATTTCACCGTTATCGTTTTTCACGAGTTTGTAAACGGGGTTGATAAATCCGCGATATGGGGGAATATTGAGTTTGGCATAGCGATCCAGCACCTCCTTATGTAATTTCGGATCAACCTTAACGGCATATTTCTGCACGAGATCATTGCCTGCCTTATAGTCACCTTCACTCTTGATGCGTTGTATCTCAGCAAGGAGTTGGCCGATCAGATCGCGCATTTTCTTGTAGTTATTGATCTTGACGTAAGTTTTACCATTTTTCTTGACCAGTTCCATAACCTTATCTTTCTTACCCTTCTCGAGTACCCACTTGGCGATAAGTTGGCGGTTACGCATGTGTGCCTCTTCTACATCCTTGCCGGGTTCGATGCGGTTGAGTTGAGTCATCAATCCGTTGAGCATATATTTATAGTACTCCGCCTTGTAGGCATCGGGATTATCGAGCACACCGATTTCCTGAAGTTTTGCATCCGGGAGATAGTAAAGAGCAAAGAGGTCGGCACGCGCCTCTTCGAGGGTAGCGCCATGCTCCTTAAGAGCATCCTGATCCACTCCGGGGTTAAGACGGCCTGAAGCGTGACCGAGGCACTCGTGAAGGTCGGTATGGAGCATATCGGTAATATAGAGGTAATCATCGAGGAGTTTGGAGGTGGGAGCATCAATTACAAACTCTTCGTTAAAACCGTTGCCGATAGAGGCGAGTGCGTAAGCCTCGGTAATATTCTCAAGTGTTACCGATTTAGAACCGTGAGCAGCGCGGATCCAGTTGGCGTTAGGGAGGTTAATACCAATCGCGGTAGCGGGGAACGCATCACCGCCGAGGTAAGAAGCGGTTATAACCTTAGCAGATACCCCCTTAACTTCCGGTTTGCGGAAAGCAGGGTTTACCGGAGAGTGGTCTTCAAACCATTGAGCATTGCCCGAAATGGCCTCAGTGCGGGCAGAAGCCTCACGGTTCTTAAAGTTGACGTAAGATTCCCAAGAGCCGGTCATGCCGAGAGGATCGTTATACGACTCAATAAAGCCGTTTACAAAATCTACATCAGACTTGGTATCTTCGGCCCAAAGTATAGAATACTCATCAAAGAGTCGGAGGTCACCGGTAACATAGAAATCGATGAGGCGTGTGATGTACTCCCGCTGAGCATCATTTTCAGCAACGCTCTTAGCCATATCAAGCCAGTATATGATTTTGGCGATTGCAGGACCATAAAGGCCGTTAAGGTGATACACTTCTTCTTGAACCTTACCGTCCTTTTTTACTACTTTAGCGTTAAGTCCGTATGAGATGGGGGTGGCATCATTGGGATCTTTAAGGAGGTTATAGTAATCTTCCACTTCCTGCTGAGTGACTCCCTCATAAAGGTTACCGTAGGAGGTGGCGACTACATCGGCATTGCTGTCCTGGTTAACTTTCTTAGGCATAAATGCCGGATCAAAAATAACCTTATTAAGCATCGCCTTAACTTCATTACCTGCGAGACCCGGTATAGAGGGGAGTCGGTCAGCGGGAATCAGATCATACTGAGCCGAGAAGAAATCTTGCGAAAACTCAGGGATGAATTTATCATTGGCATAGTGGTGATAGATACCGTTGCCAAACCAGACTTGTTTAAGATATTTCTCAAAGGCCTTGAAATCCTGACTGTTTTTGTCACCGTCATATCGGGTATAAATCTCTTCGAGAGCCTTACGCAGGGGGAGATTATATTTACCGTTCTGATCCCAGATAATATCTCTACCGGCCTGAGCAGCCTGAGTAAGATAATAGGTCATCAACTTCTGTTGCAGAGAGAGAGAGTTGAACTTGGGTACTTCGTAGCGAAGCACCTCGATGTCGGCAAAATCATCAACGTGGTAGTTGAAATTTTTGTCTTCGGCTGCATGGAGCGATAATGAAAGCATAGGTACGAGAGCCATAGCCGGAATAAATTTTTTCATAAATATCAGGTTTAATTTTAATGTAAACAAGGTTGGAACCGTAAGTAATTTAGATAGAGTATATCTAAGGTGTATATACCATATATAATCTTCATAAAGTAAATTACTTGCTCCGGAGACCTTAGGCAGGTTACTTACTCTACATAGAGTACGAGGCCTTTCAGGTATTCACCTTCGGGGTGGGATATGTCGAAGGGGTGGTCGGCCGGTTGGGTGAGTTGATGCAACACCCGCACTTTACGTCCGGATTTTGCTGCGGCAGAGAAGACTGCAAGGCGGAAAGCCTCTCTGCTTACAACCTGCGAACAGGAGAAAGTAAACAGGATACCTCCCGAACGAATTTTCTCAAACCCCTTGGCATTAAGTTTGCGATAACCGATCAGACCATTTTTTAATGCAGAGCGATGTTTGGCAAATGCCGGAGGATCAAGTATAATAAGGTCATACTTATCTTTTGGCATATCCGCGAGGTATTTAAATGCGTCTACGGCATGAGTCTGATGTCGGGCATCACCGGGGAAGTTTAATTCGATATTGGCATCGGTCAGAGCGGCCGCCTTGGCCGAAGAGTCGACCGAGTCGACACTAAGTGCGCCGCCACGCATGGCATAAACCGAGAAGCCTCCGGTATAACAGAACATATTAAGAACCTTACGACCGAAAGCGAACTTTTCGAGGAGGGCGCGATTCTCACGCTGATCTACAAAGAAGCCTGTCTTTTGTCCTTTAAGCCAATCGATATTGAACTGCAGGCCGTTCTCGATGGCAATGTTGCCGTCAAACGAACCGATGATATAGTCATTATGCGGATCAAGTTGGGCTTTAAATGGCAGAGTGGTCTCACTCTTATAATAGACATTGCGTATATTTATGTCAGGGAGGCGTGTGAGTGCTTCGGCGATAGTATTACGCTCGAAGTGCATGCCCGGAGAGTGAGCCTGCATAACGGCGGTATCACCATAGATGTCAACCACGAGACCGGGTAAGAAATCCCCCTCGCCGTGTATAAGGCGGAAACAATTGTTGTCGGGTCGGATCAAGCCGAGTGAGCGACGCAATTTAGCGGCATTATCCAGACGGCGGAAATAGAAATCATCGTCGAGAGAATCTTTGCCAAACTCCAGCAGGCGCACGGTAATGCTGCCGATCTGGTAGTGGCCTATACCCAATACGCGACCATCCGCACTTTTTACCACTGCGTAATCACCCTCTTCGGGTTCGCCGTTGATTTTTGCAATTGCCCCCGAGAATACCCAAGGGTGGTGGCGTAAGATGGATTCCTCTTTGCCGGGTTTAAGAATTATTTCGGTTTTATTCATTTCCTAAATATATTTGTAGATTGTATATATAGGAATCAATGTAGATTCTGATATATATTAGTCGTTACTTACTTGAACAGTCTTATAATATCCATACCATTGGCATAGATAAGGAGTAATAGCAATATCGCCATACCCACCATCTGGGCTCTCTCCATAAACTTCTCGCTCGGTTTGCGGCGGAATATTATTTCATAAAGGAGGAATAAAACGTGACCGCCGTCGAGAGCAGGGATAGGAAGTATATTCATGAAAGCGAGAGCCACCGATAGGAAAGCAGCAATGTTCCAGAAAGCGATCCAATCCCATTTCTCAGGAAATATGGCACCTATAGACCCGAAGCCGCCTATAGATTTAGCGCCTTCCTTGGTGGCTACCAACTTCATGGATTTTGCGTAAGCAGTCAGTTTGTCGGTACCCATCTCAACACCGCGAGGAATCGCTGCAAATAGAGAATAATGTTTCTCTTCGGCAGGATAGAATTTAGTAATATCCACCTCAAGACCTACCCCCATTTTATTCCCCTCAGAGAGATGCACCGGTATCTGCAGGGTATCTTTAGCGGTTGCTTTAGATGCATCATTATCGCGCACTACAGTAAGAGTTACGTCAGCCTCTTTACTGTTCGTGCTCTTTTTGACACGATTTGCCTCAGAGGCAAGAGTCTCCTGAAACTCAAATAGAGAGGGCGTAGGTATAGAGTCGATTGCGATAATCTCATCACCCGAAAGGATACCGGCCTTGGCCGCTCCCTCGCCATTCATAACCTGAGTGATGCGGGTCGGTAAGCGGTAAGTCATGAAATGGAAAGGAGTCTTACCCTCTTTCTGCTCCTCTTCGAGAGTAAAGATAAACTTCTCCGGTATAGAGATATTGACAGTATCCTTACCATTACGCAAGACAGTGACTTTACGCGCCTGAAGCATATCCATTATGGCATCGGCGGGGTAATTGAGTTCCTTGCCATCGGCATAAAGTGGAATATCACCATCCTTAAAACCGATTTCGTGGGCCGCGGGTGAATAAGTCATGCCGAGTTGAGCATTGCGGAAAGGTACATATTTTTCACCCGTAGCATAAACGATACCTGCGTAAATGAGAATGGCAAGCAGGAAGTTGAAGAGCACTCCACCGATCATAATCAGCAGACGTTGCCAAGCCGGTTTGGCTCTGAATTCCCAATCCTGTACAGGTTGCTTCATCTGCTCGGTATCCATAGACTCATCGATCATACCGGCTATACGGCAATAACCGCCCAGAGGAATCCAACCAATGCCATACTCGGTGTCGCCCCAGAAAGAACTTTTCTTTTTTGAAGGTTTGTCAGTAATTTCGGTGGCGGTAACATCAGCAGCAGTTGCGATATTGTCAGACCCCTGAGTATCATTGCTGTTAGTGTTATTCTTTTTGATCTCATGGTGAGAACCGAAGAAACCGAAATATTTGCCCGGTTTCCACTTGAAAATCTCGGTGAAGGGATCGAAAAATATATAGAACTTTTCTACTTTGGTGCCAAAAATGCGAGCAAAGAAGAAATGGCCGAATTCGTGAATAATGATAAGAAAAGCGAGGGCGAGGATAAGTTGAGTTGCTTTAATCAGAAAAACATCCATTACTTACTAAAGAGTTGAAAAGTGGTCAATAAGATTTTTTGCATAAAGTGTTGTCTCATGATGAGTGGCTATCAGATCATCTAACGTAGGATTTGATATAAAATGTATAGTATCCATACAATTTTTAGCCACCTCCGCCATAGAGAGGAATCGGATGCGATTTTGGAGAAAGCCTGCGACAGCAACCTCGTTGGCCGCATTAAGGATGCACGGCATATTTCCCCCCTTGGCAATCGCCTCAAATGCGAATCCGAGAAG
>CAMWNR010000009.1 GCA_947175665.1 uncultured Porphyromonadaceae bacterium | reverse complement strand
GTTTATATGCTCTTTTATATGAAAATAACTATATTTGCATTCAGATTAATTATCTCTTATTTAGAGATAATTAAAACACCTTAATAATATCGTGCGATGGTAAGATTTGGAACAACGCAAAGAGAATCATCGATAAATGGGACTGACGACCGCGAAGCGCATCCAAAATTTTGGAATGCCCTCTATACACGCCCTCGTAGCGAAAAGAAAGTTAAGGAAATTCTGGATAAAATGGGAATTGAGATTTACTTGCCAATCCAGAAATAAATACGCCAATCCTCTGACAGGAAGAAAGTACTAAATAATTATGGGTCAAGCCCGACACCCGAGAAGAGGGCATCAATAAAAAGTATATGATATGTCTACTTATGTAACTACCTGGCAATGCTATAATTGTAGAGCCATCGTACGAACTGTTCAAAAAGATGCAGGTTTTGTAAATGGTTATGGATCTGGCCAACTTAAAAGTGGTCCATGTCCATGTGGCGATAGCCACGACTGGCATGAAATAACAGAAGGTGAATGGGTTTAATATGTTCCTGTTGTGGCTATATTTTTGAGGTTATGTGATTTTTATTCTAAATCTCTTAACATTGCTACATCTTTTTGATAAGTCCAGTTAAACTTTGATTATAACTTCTTTTGCCACTGCATCATAGGTATTCTACGTCTCAAATAGGAAAGGTATCTCCTTAAAATACCCTTCCTATTTGGGAAAATGAAGGTTGGATATGCAGGTTTAATAGCGGTTAATATAGTATTGAATAGCAATAATAAAATCCAATACAATAAAGGTAGCATATAGATTCTTTAGGTTTAATGGAATTCAAGTACGATAGAGAATCGTGATTTCACACAAAGAATAAATGTTACAAATAATAACTTATGAGTATCTAAAAAGGGCGTTATGGTTATAAGTTGAAGAAAATATTTGCTGAAATAATCATATTATAAATAAAGAAAAATTAAATCTATTAGAATAAAGGAATAATGAATACAATTGAAGTGTGGAGAGTAAAACGTAAAAAAGCAATCATTGCTATATGTACTTTAGGGTTATCTGAAGCACCCTGGAATTTCTTATATAATTCATCAAAAGATTCAGATAAAGGAATGTCATTTGAGGGTAATTCTTTTGGTTTTCTGTTTAAAATTATTTGGTTTGTATTCTGGTCTTTATTAACATGTGGAATACTCTGGATTATAAATATTTTTAAATTTTTAAACTATTCTATCTCCATATCAAGGAATAAAAAACATTAACATCATTTCAAGGGATATCATGCTTTGAGAAATATACTACTATTATAACGCATATTTCAACAGAAACAGAAATACTTATATATCCAAATAATCATGGACTTGGTTACAAAACTAAAAAATATCATTCTTCCTAAGCAATATATGGGAAGATTATCATCAAAAAGGAACAAGGTTTCGCTTGTGATCGATGAGATTGTGTGTGCGTTCGAGGAATCGATTGAGCAGATGTCAACGGAGCGGACTTTGATGTTTCATACTGCTTACGTTGTATATGTTCCTCATAGCAACTTTCGGGATTTGCATCTTGCTTTTGGCGTTGCAACTCAAGAAGCGGTAGAGAGGTTCAATGAAATTCTTGTTGAACGACTTAAAAAGAACAGGAATCTGAGAATGAAGCCAATCTGTGATAGTTGGTCATTTGATATTATATCGTTAAAGGAAGAAGGATCAGATATTCCTGATGAAGATAATCCGGATAGTAGGGTAACTTACGAAGATCTTGAAGAGAACTTCGTTGCGGTTCGATCGTCTTTTGTTCCAACAGAATTGTATAATTTTACTGCGCTTGACGAAGATGCTGAAGTTAAAACCAATCGTTCAAAGCCAAACAGCAAATATGAAAATATGCAGCGGCTTAGTATTCGTGCTATCGCAGGACTTAAGCCAAGTGGTACCGGATATTCATACCCAATAAGTATTGAGGGGGTTCCTGTTGCTCCTGTAAATTCTGCGTTAAACAATGATGAAGCATTGGCTACCTTAAAATCGTGTGATGGAATTTCTTTCTTAGATGCTCATAAAAACAAATATTCCATATTTGATATTCGATTAACTGATATGTTCTTTGGCGGACGTTCAGCATCACCAATGTATCAAGGAAAACCTATGGTAGCACTTGATTCAGAGACTATCCAAAGCCCGCACTTTGAAATACGCAGGGATACTGACGGTGGTTTTTATATTCGGCCTATCGGGGATGTCGAAGTAAATCAGATTCCAGCCACTCGTAACAAATGGACAAGACTTTCTGATAAAAATACTACAATAAAACTGAATGGCAGTATTGAGTTTGTTTTCAATAAAAAGTAAGCCATGTGGGATCTGTTTTTCATTGTAATTGAAGTCGTACTACTGATTTTTCTTGTAAGCACCATTCTTCTTAACAGCCAAAACCACAAACGATAATGTCGTCGTTAAATGTAACTTATTTCGGTGCGACCGATGTTGGTAAAGTAAGAACCAATAACGAAGATACCTTTATTGCACAGACAATATGGGATGACAGGCACATACTTCTTGTTGTCATAGACGGCATGGGCGGAGAAGAAGGCGGAGAGGTTGCTGCGGAGATCGCACGTTCTTCCATTGTCAGGTATTTGGAAGAGTTCCCAAATGACACCATTCTTAATTTGATTAAGAGAGCGGTAGCAGATGCCAATAATGAAATTGTCCGAAATAAAGAGGCACAACCTCGATACAGGAGAATGGGATGTGTCGCTACCGCAGGCATAATAGACCTTGACGAAAAAACACTCTCAGTTGCTCATGTAGGCGATTCCCGCCTTTATAGGTATTCTCATGGAGAACTTATAAAGTTAACCCACGACCACAGCCTTGTTGGTTATCAAGAAGAGGAAGGTATCCTAACAGAAGAACAGGCTATGAAACATCCCAGAAGGTCTGTTATTGAAAGGTGCTTAGGTAGTGACAACCACTTGGCAGACGATGCTTCGTTTATCGAAGCCGCTGTCTTCCCATTGTTTGATGAAGAAACTTATCTGTTTTGCTCTGACGGATTATGCGATGTATTAACTTCGTCCCAGATAGGAAATTGCCTTTCATCAAAGTTATCTCCTGAAAGTGAATGCGATAAATTGATCACAAATGCTAATAACGCAGGAGGTAAAGATAATATTACTGTAGTAATTGCCCATATCTCTGAATCTAAGGATATGAGTATAAGTGAGCAAATATCAGAATGTGATGCAGAGGATAATACTGAAGTCTCATGTGGGCATTCTACTAATAAGTCAAAATTAAAACGAGTTATTATTAAGAGTCTGATTATCATATTATACTCTGTATTTTTACTAACATTAGGTTTTTGGATAGGGATCAAGTATGAATCCCTCCAAAATAACACAACCATCACTATAACTCCCAAAATTTCTGTGACTAATGATGCAGAAATTAAAGGGAATATTATGCCTCCGGATACTTTCGCCTTAAACAATGATACCATAATTAACAATGAATAAGAAAACAACCCTATATGCTTTCTGTTTGGTCTCAATGTTCATGATATTGGGGGCAGCGTCGTTGTTATATAACTTTCAGCCTCTGTTTGACAAAGTAAATGAACAAATTGAATGCGGTGAGACTATTGTTATGGGCCAAGATCTCAAGGCAGATAGTTTGTCGATGTTGCTATTGACCGGAGGGTATGTTTCAGATCCTCAGGATGCCAAGTTTATAGGGGAATGGTTTGAAAAGAAGTTAAAAACGAACGACCCTATTGAAAATCTTGGAGCCATCAATGGCAAGGATTTCAAAATACCCGCAGACACGGCTCTATTATATGGAGGAAACGAATTGAAAGACCGATTGAGCACTGAGATTGAAAATCTCGGTCAGGACTCATTGTGGGCATCTCAAGATCTAAATACTCTTAAATCAACTTTCGGTAGTAAAAGTGACAGCACGGCTCTTATTGAAGTTAAGGTTGAAATAGAACGATCAAACTTACTCAAGGTAATACCTCGTAGTGGTGCGCCGGAGAAGAATGTCATTGTTCGTATCACGGAACATTGGACTAATACGAAGGTTAAATCAAACAATTTACCGGTATCCCATGAAAGCAGAATTCTCGGCTACGCAAAAACTGACGAAAAGGGTGTTGCTCAATTTTACGTCCCAAAGGGTCATTTTTACAGTGTAATTCCTATTCGTGCCGGATTTCAATATGGACAAGAAAAGGGAACAACAAACGGATGTCTGGATAAAAATATAGATGATATAAAGTTTACACAAACCAGCCATCAACTAACACCATTTAAAGGTTCAACCTATAAGTTGCTTAAGTCTGACAAAGCGCTTATAGCGCGTACACCTGCAGAATATAAGGATGCGGTGATTTTCGGAATTGCAATTTTTATTGTTTGCTGGCTAATAGTTTTTCTTGTTGCGGGCTGGATAGATAAAAAGCAAGGAGATCAAACAGAACGCGTCATATTGCTGACACTTATGATTTTAAGTGGTATGGGGTTATTGACTCTTTATGGGCAGATGCTACCGCTTACAGACATATTCTATGCGTATAAAATGGTTGGGTATATGGTTCTTGGATGTGGGTTAATGCTAATTTTCTCTTATATCAACTATCTTAAACTATTCCAACGCTACCGTATATTGTGGAATAACCACATCGGATTAGGCAGTAGTACTTTAGTAAGTATTGCTCCCGGATATCCTTTCCTAATACTCGCCATTCTGTTAATGGTTGTATTACGTTTTGCCGGTACAGCACCGGAAGGAAGTGATGCCAGAGTAAATCTTTTTGGTTTCTTCCAACCAAGTGAAGTGGTTAAATATATACTGCTTTTGTTCATCGTCTTTTTCTTTATTGCAAAGGGAGATGTGATAAAGACATTTGGGGAGAAAGTGACTACTAAACTTTCAAAAAGACGACATTTCGCAATAGTAGGTGTAATTGTAGCCGTCATTGCAATAGTTAGCCTGCTATTCCTCGCAATGTTGAAGGATATGGGACCTGGCATTGTAATTTTGGTCGCATTCATTCTTCTATATTCTGTGGTAAGAAGGGATTTCCTACCACTTATAGTGGGGATAATGAGTTACATCGCGTTTGTAGGAAGTGTATATATGCTGACTGATATACCGATTATAAGGATAGCGGCAGTCATTGTCTGGTATGTATTATGGATATGGATAGGCATAAAGAAATATAAGACTATATTTGAGAGTGCCATATATTTTAGTACATTAGTTTCTCTGTTTTTAGTAGGCGGATATGTTCTTAGGCCATTATTGCCTCACATGGCAGACCGTCTGTTTAACAGAACAAATATGGCTTGGTCAGGAATATTTGACAATGCAATTCCACAAGGAGATCAGATTGCTCAAGGTTTATGGGGAACAGCGGCCGGCGGAATGTCCGGAATGGGATTAGGTGGTGGCTCACCTTATTTTATCCCGGCAGGTCACACAGATCTTATATTAAACAGTCTCGGGGAACAAATGGGATGGCTCGGTATCGCCATTGTCGCTGTATGTTTCTACTTATTGATTTCAAGAACAGCCATGGTGGCGCAATATTCCGGGCATAGATTTACTTTGTATCTATGTCTTGGTATAGGACTTCTAACCGGCGTTCAGTTTTTATTCGTAGCGTTAGGGTGTGTTGGTGCGATAACTCTGTCCGGAGTGCCTGTACCATTCTTAAGTTACAGCGGTACAAGTATCGTAATGGCCCTTGGAGCCTATGGTATCGTCTTATCGATCTCTCGTGCTAAAGGGACAAAAGAAGCACTTAAATCGTATGTGTATAACGAACATAGGATAAAAGAAACGCCTGAAAGTCGAGAAGCAAAATCTCTTGAAAAGAATATTTTTTGGGGAATGACACTATTCTTTGTTGGGATAGTATTTTTTACAGCAATAAATGCATATTACCAATTAATAGTGGCAGGAAAAACTCAGATACGTCCTGCAATAACTTCCACATCTTCCGGTCTTCGTGTTTTAGAGTACAATCCACGTATTGCTCAAATAAAGAATATGCTTGAGCGGGGTAATATTTATGATCGAAATAATATATTACTTGCGACATCAGACACATCAAATCTGAGCGATAATGAGTATTGGAAGAATTTGCAAGACCGTATCGGGATAAAATTATTATCTCTTTCTGAACAAAAGAATAGAAGACTTAAACGTTATTATCCGTTTGGATCGTATACTGTGTTTATGGTCGGTGATTTAAACAATCCTGGCATTTATGCAAATTACCAAAATTCACAAGAGAAAACAGTGCCTATGGGGTTCTTCGCTGAAACACGTGAAGAAGATTTGCTACGAGGGTTTGAAACCCATCCTCAACCGTTTAATCTCCCTGATTCAAAGTATCGATATAATCGATTTGTTGATCCTATCACGAATGTAGGAGATTTAAGTAAAGACTATTTAAGGGATTATTCAGCGTTGTTACCCGCTTTATCTCGTCCAATTTATCGAAATCCTTGGATAGAAAGATTTAACAAGGAACGAAATAAACGCGATATCAATCTTACCTTAGATGCTATTCTTCAGGCAAAAATTGAAGATAATCTCGCAAAAAGTGTTCAATCAAATGCCAAACTTAAGAATTTGAAGTACCTACGCGCAAGTGCTGTAATTCTTGATGCAACTACGGGAGACCTCCTTACATCTGCCAATTATCCACTTCCTATTACAGACTCAATATCCAAGATTCGGGATTTAGAGTTAGATCGTAAAGGTGGCGCACCTTCGGAATGGCGAGTAGGATCACCTATAACAGAGCGCGACTTGGGTACGACTTATCAGACTGCACCAGGTTCCACAGCCAAAGTAATGACCGCTATTGCAGGATTGCAAAAATTAGGAACGGATGCCTATAATCAAGGATATGAAATATTACCTTTTATGAGTGTGGAACCTGCCGGGACTGAGCCAAATATAAATACACGAGATAAGAATAGGAATGGAGGAAGAAAGACATTTATGGAAAATGCCATAAAATCATCTTCTAACTGCTATTTCATCATGTCGCTCAACGAAAACGATTTGTATCAAGAATTAGGCAGGATTTATTGGAATACCGGTGTATCCTTGGCAAATCAACGTCCTTATTTCTTCAGTATGAGAGAAAAAGGTGATACATACCAATTTGATAGCATCACTCGGAATTTCAGAGAAAAGGGGCTAAGAGACTATAAAAATTATATGCAGACCAAGGGTAAGTTGCCGGCAAATACCCGTTGGAGCAGAGGTGACAAACATCACAACAACAGAATGAATAATATTCAGGAATATACCGGCATAGCATGGGGACAATCACAATTAGAAGCGTCCCCGTTGAATATGGCAAAGGTGGCAGGTATAGTTGGCAATGATGGAGTTCTAATTCCTACCCGGTATATATTAGATAAACCGGTTCAAGAGGGCATTAGGATACTTGAGAGTAAAACTAATGAGTTACTGGCTTCTGCAATGAATAGTGAAGCATCAAAACCTTCGCATTCATTTCCTAAAAACATTCTCTCGGTTATGGGAGGTAAAACAGGAACTCCAATGCGAGAAATCAAAGGAGTAAAAAATGGAATTATGAATGACGGATGGTATATATGTTACATCCGGAATGCCAAAGATAATCGTGTCATATCAATCGCCCTGAGATTAGAAAGACTTCCTGATAAGACAATTTCTTCTTCTGCAGTAGAAGTGGTAAAGACAGCGATTCTTCCCGCTCTTAGAGATTGTGGCTATATATCTTATTAGTATGAGTTTAAATATAAAAGATTACGACGAGATTTGCCCTTTAGGAAGCGGCGGATTTGCTAACGTTTACTTGGTGCGACATAAATCTCTTGGTTATATTCGCGCCCTTAAGGTTAGTAAAGAACCGATAATTCATGGAGAGAGAGATAAGGAATGGATCAAATTCTTTAAAGAATGTCGTCTCCTTCTACAAATAGGTAACGGAGGACATCCCAATATAGTTAAGATCTATCACCCGCGTCTTGAAAATAATCAAGCCATGGTAGAAATGGATTATATCGATGGTGATACCTTGCATGACTATATAGAAAAAGTCAGATTCTTACCTTTTCAAGAAGTTTGGAAATTTATTCAGCAAATTGTTGGAGCCATGGCATATTGCCATGTTGATGTTTACAAATTTTTGCAGAATCCGCAACAGGATGGTCTAATTTCAGATCCTAAGGATGGTCGAAAATATATATATCCTAACGTAGAAAAAGAGAGAGAACTGGTAAAAAAATATGGTGTTTGTCATAACGATTTACATGCAAGCAATGTTATGCGTCGTAATCTTGATGGCTCGTATGTGCTATTAGATTTTGGTTTGGCAATTCAAAACCACCATGCTGTAAATTCTTCCAATGCAAGAAAAGGTTGCACGGAATATATGGCTCCGGAGAAATACAACCAAGACCCACCTACGGTAAAGTCGGATGTCTATTCATTAGGGGTATTATTATTTAAAGTATTGACCGGAACAGTACCTTTCAGATTAAAAGAAGAAAGTCCAAAGGGAGAAAGTGATTTCTGGCAAGCGGTACTGCATAACCCGGTTCCGGATATTTTGAGTCTTAGAAAAAAAGCATCTGGAGACATTACCTATGTAAGGGATTATCCAGAGGAATTTGATACAATTATCAATAAGTGTCTTTCTAAAGAACCCAAAAATCGGTATTCAAATGCTAAGGAAATCCTTCTTGCTCTCGAATCAGCGTATAATTCATATGATACTTCAAAACACCTTGAAGATGTTAATGTGGAATTATCGAATCAACTCACTTTGGCCTATGATCGTATCTCGGAACAAGATGCTTCTTCAATAGAACAAGAAAAGAAGATTTCAACATTATCTTCAGAACTTGAAAGTTCCAGAAATGAGGCGCAACAGATTGAAAGAGTCTTGAAGACAAATAAATCTGCCGTTAGGAAGTGGAAAATTTTGTCGATATTGATACCTATAATTTTTCTTGCTCTTAGTATTGCATTTGTAACAACCGGAAGTAAAAGCAGTGATAATAATTCAGGACGTGTTGCTGTTGTTGATTCAACAATAAGTTACGTTGGTAATAAGGAAATTATTGAAAAGATAGTTCATGATACGATTCAAGTTACAAAACGCGATACTGTAAAAATTACTCAAAAAGATACAGTTAAAGTCAAAGTCCCGGTTATCGAAACAAAAATCGAGTATCGGATACCTCAAAATGTGCAAAATGAGTTGAATCAACTCAGAAGAGAAATTTCAAATTTACAAACTAAAGTTCAAAACGAGCGTGCACGTGCAGACCGCGCAGTTGAATTGGCTCGAAAAAAGTAAAAGTATTTATGTCTATTATACAGTCAGTTAAAAGGCTCCTTAATCACAAGGAAAACTTCATTGAGAATAAAAATGATGCCTTAAACATTATATGCAGCCATCTCTCAAGATATTCTCGTTCAACAGATCGTAATTTAGCAGTCCTTGAGTTGTGGATTGTATCTACGTTAGATGACGAGCATGTTGAATGGGCTGATGGTACATTTATAAAAGAACTTAAATCGCGCCTTCAACAGGAGTTGATAACAGGTATTAAATCTATAGAATTACATCATATTTCTCCCGATGATATATGTGGTCTCATTACCGGAGAAAATATGATTTTACCTATAATAAAAGGACGTTTATATTATAGGACTCATGGTATCTCTGAGCAAGGTTCGACTTCTATTCATGGATTTGCTCCAGCATGGCTCGTGTGCATTGGCGGAGTGGAGAATGTCAATCAAAAG
This sequence comes from uncultured Porphyromonadaceae bacterium, assembly GCA_947175665.1. Lineage (GTDB taxonomy): Bacteria > Bacteroidota > Bacteroidia > Bacteroidales > Muribaculaceae > Lepagella. The sequence goes on along the minus strand of CAMWNR010000009.1, from coordinate 25,682 downwards.
ATTTTTGAATTAGAGCCCAATACTCGATATGTGTGGAATATCGGTCGCTCAGAAAACCTCTCGGTTGTTGAAAAAAACGACATAGTAATTTTGGATGATTGTAAAGGGATAAGTAGATTGCATGCTGCCATTATTTTAGATGAAGGAAAATATTATTTAAAATGTAAGCCGAGAGGCTGCAGGGCGAAAAATAATCAGAATAAAGTCTTTACTAAAATAAATAGAGCAAATGGTATTGAAGAGGAATTAGTTACTCTATCACACAAGGCACTTCCTTACTTGAAAGAAGGTGACGTAATTAATTTGTCAAACTTAGTTTATTTCAGAATTACATTCAATAACCCACATACAAATTCTGTGCCCTTTGCACATCAAGGAGTGGATTAATCATTTTAGTATTCAAACTTATATATGAAAAGGGTAATCAATATAATTATCTTTCTGTTACTTATGCCACTTTGGGCAATATCGCAAACGTCTAACGGCAGTAGCACACAATTAATGACAGAAGCGAATAGGCTTTTTGAATCCGGAGAATATAAACACGCTAAAGATAAATATTCTGATGTGTATCTAGATTACGGCAATCGAGATGCGCTTGACAAAGTAGATGTTTGTACAGAATGCCTCAATTTATTGTCAAAAGCAATGAGTTTTGAACGCGAGGACAATTATTCGGGTGCAATAGATAACTATAAATCCATCCTGAGACTTAATAGCAAAGACCCTAATATGGCCGGGTACATTGCCAATTGTAAGAAAAAACAGTACCAACCAATGTTGGATAATGCTCGCAACTTGTACCGGGAAGGGAAATATCTCGAAGCGAGAGATAAATTGCGTGAATATACGTGTATCTCCGGACAAACAGATGAGGAATTATTAATTTCTATAACTGAATGTATAACATGGAGAAATGAAGCAAATGATGCAATAAACAATAAAAAATACGATATTGCTAAAATCTACTTAGATAAAATCCTTTCCTATAACTCCACAGATGCAATCAGTGCTCATCGTTTAGCAGAAGTCAACAGTTTAAATCAGAAAATTAAAACAGTATTCGTTAAAGAACCAACAAAAAAGTCTTTACGTCCCTTTAAGAATAAATTCAACTATTTCATATATAGTGGATTTTCTAACCCTGTAGCATTTGGAGGTGGTATTGGATTCAATGTGTCGTACTTTCAGTTAAGTCTTGATGGCGGAGGACCAATGAATCAAGAAGGTATTGAAGATGGTTTTCTTTATGAAAAATATATCAAGAATTGCGTAAAAATAAATGATAAAACCTATGTTCAGGGTAAAATGCAGTTAGCAATAACACCTGGAATTAATCTTAAATATTTCGGATTGGGAGTAGGTTTAGGAACGATGATGACTAAAGAACTATCAATAGAAGATGGTTTTAGATCCGGATCTTTATCTGGTGATGAGTCAAATAAAACCCGACTGCTTGTTAGGCCCACCATAAATGGCTTCATCCCATTTAATTCTGATTATACATGTGGACTTATGATAATGGCTGGATATAATATTGTAAGTGGAGTGAGTGGTTTAAATCAATTTATCTTAGGAATAGGCATGTTCTTTTAATCTATAATTCACTTCTTAGAATATGAAGAGTATGTATTATAAATCACTGTGTAGTTATTGCATCAGTTTTTTGATACTTATAGGGTGTTCAAAGAATATTAGTATTGAAGATCAAATTTCTAATATTCTTCATGATCAAGACGGCTTGGGAGAATATTCAAATGAACAAATAGAAAATATCTATAAACTTATCAAAGAGAATCCTGAAACATTTAATATGGTTCTTGAAGATATTAATTGTTTTAACAGCGTTTTATCGGATGATAAAAAAGTCAAGGCTTATTGCATAGGAATATGTGACAGTATTCATGATTATAACGGTGCGTGTAGGGTAATTCTGCAAAATAATGTATCAGGAAAGATAAACACCGTACTATTCCATGATACTATTACCCCTATAGAAAATATATATTACCTTTCAAATAATCGTTATTTATTTATACAATCATGCCAAAGTGTGGCTCGGGGAATTTTTCTTGGAGACCGTGAAACAAATAAGTATGCCAATGTATATAAGATAGAAAATCAAAATTTCAGCAAATTATCAGATGCTTTTCTCTTAGGAAAAGAGAGAATAGATGAGATAGCAGTCAGGTACGAGCGAAATTATTCTTCAAAAGATGATGAGATTTATGTATTGCTTGCCTATCGCAACCAGGCTATAATAGAAGATATTGATGAGATAGATAAATTAGCCATTCTTTATAATAAATTTCGCAAGGATCTCTATGTGGCCGATACCGGTATGACATCAGAAGGTTCACAAGTAATGATAGGGACGTTCAGACATTATCATTGGAATGGAAATATTTTTTGCGATATAACCTTGATAAGTCCTCTTGAGTTCTTCAATGAAGATTACTTTATCAGGATTGAACAGGAAAATGATGGTAGATGTACATATATGTGTTGGAATGGGGGCGAAAAAAACGGTAACCCAAACTTGATAGTCAAGAATGGGATTAGACAACTCATTAGTTGGGATTATAGATTTCCGTATAATGAATGGATCTCTGATGATGAGTCTGTTCCCGATGCCGATGAATTTATCTTTTGTATTGATGGCTACAAATATCGATTCTTAACGGGAATGTCGCATGGATATTTATTAAATGAATTGAGAGTTTATAACTCGGATGGCGATTTACTATATACAGGTAATTTTGAAGAGATACATTAGGTTAGTTATTCGGTATGAGTGAAAACCATACTTTAATAATTATATGGTGGTCCTTCAATTAATTAGTGTTTAATATAAATAATCAGTATACACACAATAATGGAATTCAACACAAATAAAAGCAAGCAATTAGCATTCCTCTTGCGGCACGATCATAATTATGAATTAGAATCCGGTGGGTGGAGAAATATGGATGATTTATGTCAGAGATACTCGTTTACGACTGAGGAGATAATAGATATTGTATCCAACGATAGCAAGGGTAGATTCGAGGTTAATTTAGATAAGACTAAGGTTAGGGCGTTGTATGGCCACTCTGTAAATGTAGACTTATCCCTACATAGCCAAGTTCCGCCCGGAGTGTTGTATCATGGAACTGCATTAAAATATATTGATTCAATTAAGAAATATGGACTCAGACCGAAATCCAGACAATATGTACATCTGACAGAAGATAAAGACTTAGCAATATTGACCGGCACACGGCATGGAGAGGCGGTTTTATTGGTTATTGATTCGTATTCTATGTCAAAATGTGGATTCTTATTTTTTAAAGCGAGTGAAGGAATTTGGCTGACTAAAGAAGTGCCAAGTTTATATATCCAAGAGATACAATAGTGTATGCTAACAATGTATGCAATATGGCAAGGATAATCTTATTTTTAAGGTATATAAATAAAATCAATAGTTATATAACAATAGATATATAAAATGTGAGGTTTTGAAATAATTATTAAGCCGTCAACGTTGTCAATCAATGATTTATATTAATCACTGTCCGCTCAATAATTTTTAGCGGATAGTGATTTTTAATAATGGGATTGAGATGCAGGGGCCGAGAAAAGAATTTATGGAGTGGGAGAGTTGTTATCTCGAAAGTATTCGGTATATTTGCATAGGATTTGGTAGGATAGGGGGGAATGGAGGTTTTCGGGGGTGGTTGGTTGGTAAAATTTGTTTTTGATTATGTGGTTGATTGACTATGTTTTTGAGGTGTTGCGGCAGAATCCGGTGATACCTATTTTCCTTACTCTGGGACTTGGGTTCTGGGTGGGACAACTTAAGTATAAGTCTTTTTCGTTGGGAGCGGTGGCCGCAACCTTGATTATCGGGGTTATGATCGGTCAGATCGGGATTGATATTTCACCTACAGTCCGGGTGGTGTTCTTTATGCTCTTTCTGTTTAGTATCGGCTATAGTGTGGGACCGCAGTTCTTCCGTTCGTTAAGGGGGAGCGGTCTGAAGCAGGTGGGTTTTGCCATTCTTGAGGCGGTGGTGTGTGCTTCGACCGTTATCATTGCCGCTAAAATTATGGGTTATGATACCGGTACTGCGTGCGGCCTTTTCGCCGGTTCGCAGACGGCCTCCGCCTCTCTTGGCGTGACTACCGATACCATTAACTCCATGACTATGTCGGCTGAGGCTAAGAAGAAGATTACCGACATGATACCGGCTTGCTATGCTGTGACTTATATTTTCGGCACAATCGGTTCGGCCTGGATTTTGTCGAATGTAGGGCCGTGGTTGCTGGGAGGTATGAAGAAGGTAAAGGAGGAGACTGCAGAAATCGAGGCTAAGATGGATGATGGAGAGTTTACCCCAGATGATGGTATGATAGAGGCCAATCGCCCGGTAGCCTTTAGAGCATACCGTGCTGAGTCGGATATGTTCTCGGAGCCGCGCACGGTGCAGTATGTGGAGGATCTTTTTGCCGGCAAGAATGTACGTCTCTTTATCGAGCGGTTAAGGTTAAACGGTAAGATATATGACCCGAAACCGGGATTGAAAATACGTCGGGGTGATACGATAGTATTGAGCGGACGACGCGAAGTGATAGTGGATGAGGCATCGATTATAGGTCCGGAAGTGTCTGACAATGAGTTGATGAGTTTCGGTGCGGAGAATCTGCCGGTAACCGTGTCAAAGAAGGGTGCAGCCGGAATGACATTTGGTGAAATACGCCGTCAGCCGTATATGAAGGGTGTGATAATCAAGACTATGACGCGCAACGGTGTGAGTCTGCCGGCGCGTCAGAAGACTGAGATACAGAGAGGTGACGTTCTGACACTTGTAGGGTTGCCAAGTCAGGTGCAGAATGCTGCAGAGAATATTGGTTATGCAGACAGACAGTCGGAATCTACCGATATGGTGTTGATAGGGTTAGGCGTGGCGTTGGGTTGTTTTATCGGAGCATTATCCTTTATGGTCGATGGTATTCCGGTATCTCTCAGCACCAGTGGAGGTGCCTTGTTCTCGGGTCTTTTCTTCGGTTGGCTCCGGTCGCGGAAACCAACGTTCGGATATATACCACCTCAGGTGTCATGGATGTTTGACAAACTCGGGCTAAATATGTTTATAGCCGTCATCGGACTCTCATCAGGTCCTACCTTTATACACGGCATTGCCGAGGTCGGGATAAGCCTTTTTATCGTAGGAATTATCTGTACGCTTATACCGCTGGTGGTTATGACACTTGTAGGGCACCGTATTTTCAAGTTCGGACGTGCGGAGACTTTGGGATGTGTGGCAGGTAGCAGATGCGGTGTGGCATCAATCGGTGCAATACAGGATGCGTTAGGGAGTAATCTCCCGGCGATCGGGTACACGGTAACTTATGCTGCGGCCAATTTTATACTTATTTTCTCAAGTATTCTTGTGATAATATTTGTATAATTGTACAAGATTTCAATTACTTATGATAAAATGAACAATTCCGAGATAGAGCAGATATTAAAAGAAAAGGGTGTAAAACCTACCGCAAACCGTATACTGGTGTTGAGAGAATTGATGGGATGCAGTCATCCGGTGAGTCTTGCGGATCTGTCGCGCCTTTTAGACCCGATGGATAAAGCGAGTATATTTCGCACTCTCGAACTCTTTTCGGCCAATGACATCATACATGTGATAGAAGATGGTAGCCGGTCGCTCAAGTATGAATTGTGTCACGGTCATGGAGAGCATTCCCTTGCTGATCAGCATGCCCATTTCTATTGTGAGAAATGCGGGTCGGTGTATTGTCTGGATGAAGTGAAAATGCCGGAGTTTTCACTTCCTGATAATTTTTTGCCCAAATCAGTAAATCTGATGTTTAAGGGGGTCTGTAAGGAGTGCGTAAACAAATAACCTAATTACCACGTTTTCAATAATAGATAGAATATTAAAAGACTGGTGTACTTATTCAAAACGGATTTCCTGAGAACTCCAAATAACTAAATGTAATATACAGAAAGATTACACCGGTCAGAGATTAACATATTATAAAATGCAGATAGATTTATCTAAGATCAAATCTCCTTCAGATATAAAGGAGATGAGTATTGATCAACTGGAATTACTCAGCGGCGAACTGAGAGCCGCCCTTATCAAGAAATTAGCGGTGCATGGTGGTCATGTAGGCCCCAATTTAGGAGTAGTAGAGGCTACTGTGGCGCTACATTATGTATTTAATGCTCCTACTGATGAGATAGTATTTGATGTATCTCACCAGAGTTATGTGCATAAGATGCTCACCGGACGTATAGGAGCGTTTATCGATCCTGCCCGATATGATGAGGTTACCGGCTATACATCGCCTGATGAGAGTAAATATGACCTGTTTGAGGTAGGTCATACATCCACCTCCATCTCACTTGCCACAGGTCTTGCCAAAGCGCGAGATCTTCAGGGAGGCAAGCAGAATGTCATAGCCTTTATAGGTGATGCCTCATTGGGTGGAGGTATGGCACTGGAGGCTCTTAACTACGCACCGTGTCTAGGTAGTAATTTCATTCTGGTACTTAATGACAATCAGATGTCTATAGCCGAAAATCACGGTGAACTTTACGCCCATCTTAAAGAATTGCGTGACACCGACGGCCAATCGCCCAACAATATATTCAAGGCTTTGGGTTACGAATACCTTTATGTAGCCGAAGGTAATGACTTGCGACACCTTATCAAGGCTTTTGAAGAGGTAAAAGATACCGATAAGGCAGTGGTGGTGCATCTTAATACAATGAAAGGTAAAGGGCTGCCGGTAGCCGAAGCCAATAAGGAAGCCTTCCATTACTCCGGACCGTTTAATGCCGAAACAGGAGCACCGGAATATCAGGGAGGTGAGTCATATCTGGATATTTTTGCCAACACGATGCTTTCTCTTATAGAGGAGAATGATAAAGTGGTATTGCTGACCGCAGGTACACCCGGTGCCATGGGATTCGACAAACCGCGCAGAGAGCGTGCCGGTAAGCAATTTATAGATGTCGGTATAGCCGAGCAGGACGGTGTGACCATGACTGCCGGTATGGCCAAGGGTGGTCTGCGTCCGGTGATGGGAGTGGTATCCACATTCCTGCAGCGAGCCTACGACCAACTCAGTCATGATATTGCCGTAAATAATCTCCCCTCGGTGATAGTAGATTTCTATTGCGGTGTATATGGCATGAACGATGTGACTCACTTAGGTCTCTTTGATGTGGCAATGGTATCAAATATCCCGAATATCAAGATGTTCTCTGCCACCAATGCAGAAGAGTATGAAGCCATGATAAGAATGGGAGTGGCACAGACAGAATCACCCGTGGTAGTGCGTACTCCCGGAGGCAGACTGCTCCATTCCGACCGTAAGGTAGATACCGATTTCTACCGTTACGAGATACTAAGAGAGGGTAAGGACTTTGCCATAATCGGCGAAGGCGCTATGTTGCAAAATGCATTGCAAGCGGCTGATATTCTCAAGGAGAAAGGTGTGGAGGTAACGGTGATAAATCCCCGTATAATCTCGGAGGTGGATAAAGAGGCACTCGATAGATTGCGTGACTACAAGCGTGTCGTGACGATAGACGATGGTATCGTTGATGGCGGATTTGGCCAGAAAGTGGCCGCTTATCTCGGTGATAAAGGCCCGAAAGTAACTTGTCTTGGACTGCAAAAGGAGTTTATGGATAAGTACGATGCAAAGAGTGTACTTCGCGATAACGGTATGCTCCCGGAGCAGATCGCCGCATTGATACATGAGTGATAAGTAAGTTTATATCTTAACAAAGCAAAAAATGTTAATGCTTACCCGGCATTAACATTTTTTGCTTTGTATAGTTACAATATTTGTGATTTAGTATCTTGGAAAAAACGATAGCATTTTAGAAAAGTCGATGATGTTTGCGGTAGAAATAGAGCAATGCCCTCAAGTGAAGACGCGAAAGTGGAGAGAAAGGGGAGCGATTGGTGGCGCGTTGCCAATGATGGATGATATTGTATTGAGGGAGATAATCAATCGTATAACCGGCGTTGCGTATACGCATGCACCAGTCGGCATCTTCAGGGCCGTAAAAGATGTTCTCATCGAGAAGTCCTATCTCATCAATAATCGAGCGTCTGAACATCTGGCAAGCACCTATCACGTAAAACGGGTGAGGCGATTTCATAGCCTCCTCTTCAGATCGCGACCTTCCCTTACGATCCAAAATGTGGGCAATCTTTATACCCAGGCCGGGGAAAGGCTTGGCGCTATCCTGAATATCTCCCGAGGGGGAAATTAAAGCCGGTGCGCACAATCCGCAATTCTGACGGCTAGCGATATGTGATCGCAATCCATCGATAGCAGCCGGAGAGACTTCGGTATCATTATCAAGGATAAGTACAAGATCCTTAGATGCTTTACGCAGCCCGATGTTGCGTCCGCCAGCCACTCCTAAGTTCTTAGCATTATAGATATAATGAAGTTGCGACGGGGAGATCAGTCCCGACTCTTCAATTATCTTCGAAGTATTATCTGTAGATCCGTTATCGACTATAATCAATTCAGAATCAGGATTATTCTTAAGCCACGGTGTGAGGGTCTCCAACAAGCGGAGAGTGTATGTGGCCTGATTGCAAGTCAAAACGACAACAGATATATTCAGCATAACGCGAGGATGTTAAAATCAGTCTAAAACCTGCTTAATGGAATAGTTTGAGTTTCAGAGCCTTGGCTGCGGCTTTAAATTCAGACCATGAAGAAAAGCGACGGATCTGTTTGGAGATAAATCGAGGAGAGAGGAAATAACTTATGTTATTGCGAAACAGAAGTTTCTCCATCTCCTCAGCCGAGATTTGAGGCAGATTAAGTATTGACTCGTGCTGCACATCTGTGGGACGGTATTGGTTGCCTTTTATCCATCCGTTTTCCATACAAATCTCATAATACTCGGTGCCAGGGAAAGGTGACACGATATTAAACATCACCTGATCTACATCAAGTTTCTTAGCCTCTTTAAGCGTATGGCGTATAGTATCGCGGGTTTCAAGCGGCGAACTGCCGAGAAGGACATTAAGTTTAACAGGTACATTATACTTCTTGAGCAGATTGACAGATCTGTAAATATCTTCGGGGGTGATCCCCTTCTTGATATATTTGAGGATACCCTCATCAAACGACTCTATGCCGAGATCCACATATCGGCAACCGCTCTCTCCGAGCATCTTGGCTATCGGTTCGGTGATGGCGTCCACGCGCGCCTGACACCCCCATACGATGCCGTGAGGGCGCAGAATATCGCATATACCCCTGGTGCGCTCTTCATTCCAGATGAAATTATCATCCATAAACCCGATGGCCTTTACCCCCTGCGCGGCAAGCATATCTATCTCCTTCTTCACGCTCTCAAGCGAACGGAAGCCGATGGTAGGTTTACGGCCGGGATGATCCTTACGAAACTCAATCTCGCGCGCGAATGTAAGAGATGAGGGTACACAATAGATGCATCTGTAAGGGCAATTACGCGATGTAAACATCGTAGTGTATGGACCTGTCTTAAGTTTGGGATTATGATAAATCTTACCCTTAAGAAGATCGCGGGCAGGAAAGGGGAGGGCATCAAGATCCTCATTGAGCGGGCGTGACGGATTATTGACTATCTTCCCATTCTTATCGGTGTAAGAAACACCTTTAATACCTTCCGGTTCGCGGCCACTGCTCAGAGCATCAAGGAGTTCGAGCAGAGTCAATTCCGGTTCGCCGCGTACGATAAAGATATTCTGATGAGTCTGTAGAGCGCGGTTGATAAAGTAAGTCGCCCCCGGACCCATAAGAATGACGGGAGTATCGGGATGAAACTCTCTGATAATGCTTATAGCGGTAAGGTCAGAATTTAGCGAGAGATTAACTGTCCATATAAGATAGACGTCCGAGTTATCCTTTTGCAGAAAATCCTTGAAATCTTTTTCAGAAGCGCTACCGGTACCGTTGAATACGAAATCCTGATAATCGACCTCGTATCCGCCGAGATCGCGCAGCGCAGCCGCAGCGGTCAACTCGTAGATATTGATCATCGGGTATACCACACGTGTACAGCCGGCCGATCTTTCGGCAGGTTGCTTATTATCATAACAAGGGGGAACTAAAAAGGTCAGTTTCATACTTCACTTACCGGGATAAGGGTTAATCAGAGATTAATGCATCATATCTGATGATGCAAAAAAAGAAAGGGGAGAGGTTAATAGAATAACGTCCCGGTTAAACATATATTATCAAGCAGGTAATTAAAAATAATGTCAACCCGGTGTCATTATTTATTCTGATCAGGAGTCTTGCCGTATGCTTTGCGTATCAGGTATCTGCCGGCAGCGGGAGAGAAGTGAGCGCCATCGAGCATCATCGAGTCGGTGCTGAGAATCTTATACTCGTCATCAAGACATTTAACCCTATCCTTACCGAATATACGGTAAAGCATATCCAAATCCTCACCACCGATATATGCACCACCTGACGTAGGAGGGATAAAAACCATAAACTCCGTATTATGCCTTCGGAATATCCCGGCAATATCTTCGAGAGCCTTAACCTTTTGAAGCCGTCTATGCTCCATTGTGCTGAAAGCGGCGGCAATCGAAGAGGGGAAACCTTGTTCAAGATAGTTGCCAATCCCCTCGCCAGAAATAAAGAGGCCTAAAGAGTCGGTAAGCGCATCTTTGATGTTATCAAAACTATTATTGTAGGCAAGAGTGTAGCGGGTGGGAACTCTGCTGACAGTATCCTGATTTTTCAGAGGGTAAAGTTTTCTAAAATATCGGTAATCCTCATGTCTGAGACGTTCGATACCTCTCGGACTCTCCTCACCTTTTATACCGTCAAAACCCATGACGGCCGGAGATAAAGGATCGATCCCCCTGACACTAAAAGAAGTATCATTTAAAACAGAGGGGATATAAGACGCAATAAACGGGATATTCATAACAGCCCTAAACCCCTTGTAATGAAAGATTATGGGATGAAACGGTCGCAAAGGTGTCTCCGGAGGAATCACCGGCGGGTTTATATTTGCGATTCCGTCAGGGCGAGAGAATTTGATTGTATTTGCATCAATAATAAGGAGTGCGTATCTAATATCAATATTATTGCGGTCGAGATACTTAACCTTCTCATCCATAAACATAAGGGATTCGGAATCGGTGCCGAGATGTATTATTTCAATAGAGTCAGGTATAGAGGCGGCATGACGCCAATCATCAACTGTAACATTTTGACTTATAGAAGCGCCGAATATGAAGCCGGTATAATTATGACCCTTTCCCAACTGCTTCAAATAATTGTTGAGATATAAATGACCGGAATTGTGGGGACCGAAAAAATCTTTACCCTCCCACTCTCCAAAAACTTTGCCCGTAGGATTAGGGAGAAAGGCCGCTTCGCTACGGATAAACCTATAGGGGTCCAGCCAGATATACACACCGATCAGAGGTAATATGACGATGAGAGCCAAAATTAAAGTTTTGGCCACAAATCGTGATATTTCACCCGATTGGGAATTTCTAAAAGATTGCTTCATAATACAGCGCAAAGATAATACATTTTTTCTTAGACCCCAACCCATAGAAAATGCAACCCCCTAATGTGACTAATTTCCAATTGTCACTCAGTCAGATACAAAGTATCTGACTGCGCTCCGCATGTAAATTATCTCAAAAACCTTTAAGTTTTATTTGCACATTAATTTTAATTACTTACTTATAAAAAAGAGTATAAAATTGCATATAATAGTATAAATGTTTATTTTTGTAGACAGAAGTGAATTAAACTCATTATATACACGCCCATAATAGAGGCTTGATCACTTTACAGAAACTAATACCCCGACAAAATATATGAAAGTTGCCATAATCGGAACGGTAGGTGTACCCGCCTGTTACGGAGGTTTTGAAACACTTGCCGAGAACCTGGTAGGAGAGTACTGTGCACCGGATGTAGAATATACGGTGTTCTGCTCCTCAAAGGCATACAAAGAAAAACTCGACAGGTATAAGAATGCGAAATTAAAATATATACCGCTGAGAGCCAACGATATACAGTGTATTCCATTTGATGCGATATCTTTATTGCGTTCGATGCGAGATTACGATGTAATATTGTATTTAGGGGTGTGTATTCCTCTGTTTTCACTACTCAAGAAGTTCTGTAAAGGTAAGATTGTAGCCAACATAGACGGTCTGGATCAGGAGAGGGATAAATTCAATTGGTTAAAGAAGACATATCTCAACTTTCTAACCAAAAACAAGATACTTGCTCCCGATATAGTGATAGCGGATAACAAAGGGATACAGGACTTTGCCAAAGATAAATATGGCAAAGATACTATAATGATACCATACGGGGGAGATCAGGTACTGCGTGAATTATCAGACGCAGAACAACAGAAGATTCTGGATAAATACAATCTTAAACGCGGTCAATACGCAGTATCAGTGTGTCGTATAGAGCCCGAGAATAATTGTCACATTACCTTGGAGGCCTGCAAGCAGACCGGTATGCCGATCATCTTTATAGGCAACTGGGATCGCAGTGAATACGGTAGAAATCTAAAATCGGAGTATTCGGAATGCCCGAATATCCATATTCAGGATCCGATATATGATCTTGATACACTTTACGCGTTGCGTAAGAATGCCGGAGTGTACATACACGGTCATAAGGTAGGTGGCACCAATCCATCGCTTGTAGAAGCGATGTTTTTCGGCATACCCATATTATGCTACGATGTAATCTATAATAGAGAGACTACATATAACAAGGCAGGATACTATAACGATGTGGAATCGCTCAAGACTCTATTAAATAACTATGAAGATAATGGTGCGGAAATGCGCAGACTCGCCGACCGTCACTATACATGGAAAAAGATAGTCAAAGATTACGAAGACACGTATCGTCTTGCCTTGAGTAAAGGGTAATCAAAAATCACACTACGCAGAATCATCCCGCGCACATATATCTTGAATATATATCCCTTATATCGAACATATAACAAAGAGGTAAAATCCTGAGTAATAAGATTTTACCTCTTTGGCATATATCGAAGCGGTGAATATCCGGTTTCTTTAGCGGACTATCTTTAGGGTGCGGCTTTCGGCTGTCGGAGAGGTGATGTGGATAAGGAGTATGCCGCTGGGTAAACCGGTGAGGTCGTGGGTAATTTCCTTGGTATCGGTATACCCGGTAGTGGAGAGACGCAGACCTGTGGCGGTGAATATCTCGATAGTCAGGTTATGTTGTGCCGGGTTAAGGATGTGAACCTTTTCAGCATCTACAGAAGTCATATAACTCATCTTCCCATCGGTAATGGTCTCTACTGAGGTCGGAATATCCTTGATCAGGTTCAAGAGCATTTTTGAGGTATTCAGGTATCCCTGACCGTTGCGGGGATTGGCGGAATAAGGATGATTTTCCGAGTCATTCGATTGCTTGATACGTTCGATAACCTCTGCCGAAGTCAGATCGGGGTTGACCTGCTGTAACAACGCTATAAATCCGGCAGCGTAAGGACTTGCCATGGAGGTACCACCGTAAGGACCCCAATAATGATAAATCTCCTCGGTCACGTCATTATCATCATCGTTACCGATAATATCTCCCATATTATCATCCGGGTTATTTTCCGGTTCTTTATCATCAATCTTAGTAGTAGGATAAGCCTTGGATTCTCCTACTTTAAGGTTTGTAAGGCTCTCATCCTGATATTTACGTATATACGCACCGGAAAGACTGGAAACCAAAGGTACACCCGGAGCGACGGTAAGCGGCAAGACTCTGCCATCTATAAGAGTGCCGTAGCCGGAATAATCGCATATATCCATAGGTGTAAGACCTGCTCCCCATACGCCTCCGCCAAGGTTGGCCACTTCTTCGCGACCTACATACGCACCCACCGACACTACATTATGACCGGTAGCAAGGTCGTTGACCGACATCATCGAACCCGGACGAGGGGTATAGCCCGAAATATATCCAAAACGGCTCTGTATACCATCGGCAAAAGCATCGATGCGCTCACCCGGAGTACCCCAAGCCTTGATACCGGTATAATAATGCGCCCAATTATATTTATCAGAAGCCTTACGTTCGGTAATAGTGTCGTAAATCACAGTTACATGGTATCTCCCGTTTTCCGGGTCAACCTCACCGTATGCAAGCACTTCGCCCGACATAGCCTCCGCAAAAGCATCGGAATAAATGTATCCATCCACATCTTTCATACTTATATCCGAGGTGAGGATATATTGACTTCGTTTAGTGAAGTCCAGTTTCGGTGTCTCATAGTGGATATTGGCGGTTTTGACGGGGTAAGAGAGCACCATGAGGGAAATGGTGATCGGATCGGCCGATTGACCGTAAATATCGGTCATTCCTGATACGTTGAAATGAACCCAGTCCATGCTCTCCACCTCAAGCATGATATAATCCTTCTGAGTAGTCAGAGTTGTAGAGAAAGATGCATTAATATTACCCTCATTGCCTGATGCCACACAAATCACGGCATCTTCGGCACACCGGTCCAGATATTGGCAAAAGAGAGATGAGCCGTCATGCGGACCGGTGTAATTGGCCAGCGAGAGATTGATAACTGCAGGTTTACCTACGGCCTTGGCGTAAGAGATGACCTCTTCTATACCTGCCAGAATACCGCAGTCGGTGAGTTCGGAGGTGGTGGCAACAATATCCGCTGCCGGAGCAAGACCGTGCATATCGTTGACCGTATAACCGCCGGTCAATATACCCGCTACGTGAGTGGCATGAAAATTATCATCGGTATCTGTATGCCACGCCAAAATATCTTCAGGAGTTTCATAAATCTCTATGGTTCCCTCGCTCTCCTTAACCTGCACAGCCTTCTTAACCCTTAATTGAGAACCGTCGGCATTGCGGAAATTGATATGCCGGGCATCAAAACCGATGTCATTAAAACCTACTACAACACCTTTGCCGGTCAATTCCGGAAACCTTGTAGTGACCTCCGGAGAGAGCAGCGTAGATTGCAGGTCAAAATTATGTCGGTTCATATTCATAGCCGGGGTGTTATGAATCAGAGAGTTGCGTTTTCTTGACTGTGTCCTGCGCACGGAGTTGCGTATATTATTCAGTCTGCGTACTTTTTGAACCGATCTGACGGTTTTGCTCCGGTTAGCATTAGCGACCTCATCATCAACACGCAGAGAGGGTAGATTTTCTAAAACTGCATCAATATCAAGATCTTCCGGCACAAAAGTCAAGCATATCTCACCGCGATGGTTAGGTACGATGATACCGTTATCACGCAGGAATTGAATGTCGGTATCCGGATCATCTACATCAACTTTAAGAATGAGATCGTAATAACCCGTCTCTTCGGTATCCGTGATACTATTATCAAGATCCGAGTCAGCGACAGAATCAGCAAAAGGTATTAACGAGATAATGCCGGCGAGAGAATATTTAAGTAAAAATTTAAAGTTCATTAGTCAGACTTACAGATAAATATAGTTTAAAGTATTTTTGAATTGAGTAGGTAAATAAAGTATGCTGAAAAAGGTAGGTCTATCGGAAGATTAATCAGATAATGTGCGGCTGATTATATCGAGAATTTCAACGCCATACTCTTTTAACTTTACAGGTCCCATACCTTTTACCATCTTCAATTCGGAGAGGTTTACAGGCAACTCACGGCAAATCTCCATCAGAACTTTATTACTGAGTACCGTATATGCCGGTTTGCCATCTGCTCTATCTTTACGCCACTGTTGCAGAGCGCGGTAAAGTTTAGGATCTGAAATGTCGGCAGGCAAAGTATTCTTAGGAGATGCGGTGCGAACCTTTTTAGCGGCAGCAGTGACCGAGGGTTTTGAATCCCGTTGCAAAATGGCCTGAGTCTTGGCAGTAAGATATTCCTGAGGATCAAACTCATGACTCTTGAAATGACGCAGGATATAGATTTTAAGTTTAAGCAGAGCCAGCAACTCTTCGGTGTCTCTTGCGAGTCGCTTTAACAGCACCTGATTATCAATCTCCAAGGGGGTATCCGCCACAAAATGCGATATTGAAGAGAGGATATCGCAATAATAGGCAGCGGCATTTCTCATTTTGTCGCATAATATTTCCTTAACCTCAGGCAGAGAACGGATAGGAAGGTTATTACGCAGAAAACGAGAGAAGTTATCAGAGACTTTAATTACCTTGTCATTAAGGGTATCCTTATACTCATACAGATCTGATATAAATATAGGATAAAGTGAAGAGAGTGCTGAAGTAGCGGCTCTGAAATAGGAGTCAAAAGCCAGATCAAGGGTAGAGAAATTAAAGAGTTCCATTACGAGTTCGCGGTAATAGGAATCTTTAAAAGCGGCCAACTCCTCGTCATTACCCTCCATACGCGGCTGGGAGGAGATAAACCGGTTAACTGATGGATCGGTCATTATAGCGCTTGCAGGGAGAGGAGATTCGAGATAGAGACCCTCCATACTGCGGCATCGTGATAATGCCACGTATGTCTGCCCCGGGGCGAAACTCTGTGCTGCATCGACAATTGCCCTGTCAAAGGTAAGCCCCTGACTCTTGTGAATTGTGATAGCCCAAGCCGGCCTGAGAGGTATCTGGGTGAAAACTCCCTCTACTTCCTCCTTGATTTCACCTGAAGGGTTGAGAGTATATTTCAGATTTTCCCAGGATACCGATGTCACTTTGATAATTTCCCCCGCGGGAGTATGAGCCTTAACGGTCACAGATGTATCATCAAGTTCGACGATATGGCCGATAAGACCATTATAGAATCGGTGTTCGTTGGATATGTCATTTTTGATAAACATCACCTGCGCACCAAGTTTAAGTTGCAGAGATATATCAGCCGGATACGAACTTTCAGGGAAATTGCCTTGTATTGCCGCCTCGTAAGTAAATACGGGGGTATCGAGGTCATTAAGATGCTTGTTATTGATAGTGTTAGCGCGATAGTTATGACTGGTAAGGCGTATCACACCCTCTTCAGGCTTAGGCATAATACTCACATCAGCGCGGGTGTTGAGCAAAGCGAGAGTCTGCTCATCGGCATTATTATCGCGAATCTTGTTGAGGATGTCGAGGAAGACAGGATCGCTCTGACGATAGACTTTAGTGAGTTCGATCATCAGAAATCCGGCTTTGCGCAGCGCCTGACTCTCAAAGAAATAAGGGGAGTTATAGTGCTGACGCAGTAATGCCCATTCATCATCGGGCATTACAGGCGCGAGTTGGCGCAAGTCACCGATAAGTAATAACTGCACACCGCCGAAAGGCTTAAGGGGATTGCGAAGCCTGCGCAATACATCGTCGACAGCATCGAGAAGATCAGGGCGCACCATAGAAATCTCATCTATAATTATCAGGTCGAGAGTACGGATGAGTTTCAATTTATGTTTGGTCATCCTTCTAAAACTCTTGTTACTGTCAGACACCGTGGCTCCGGGTATAAATGGTGCGAAAGAAAGTTGAAAAAACGAGTGTATTGTATTACCACCTGCATTGATAGCGGCCACACCGGTGGGCGCAAGCACAACAAAACGTTTAGAAGTAGAGTTGGCAAGATTGTGTAAGAATGTGGTCTTGCCCGTACCGGCTTTACCGGTAAGGAAAAGATTGATGCCTGTCGAGTTTACAATCTCTTCGGCAGCCTTTACGGGATCGGGGGGAGATGTAGGGGTGATGATGTCGGTTTTACACTCGGGAGTCGGATTCATGGAGGGCACTTAATACTTAAAGAAAGTTATGCAAAATTAGTCAAAAAATACCTAATGGCGTAATATCGGTTTTTAAATAAATGTTAAATAAAAGCATTACATCAACCAAAAAGATGAGCAGAGTGTTAGAATTATGAAATTATTAATATAACCATCTTACGCAAACGATACGGAAGCCTTGGAAAAGCGATAATACCGTATCGTCCGCCAAAACAAAATTTAGACATTCAACGCAATAGGCAGGGCGACTCGCGAGAGTTGCCCTGACTTGTTTATTTACAAATTTATCGGTTTTTCAATCCTGAGATTTTGCGTAAAATTCTCGCGGTACCCTCTGTTTTGAAAAATTCCTTTTTTATAGCCGACAATTCGTTGCGAAACTCTCCATGTAATCGTGGAGAAATAACCGATAGGAAATGCTCTATGACTGTAATTGCCCCGTATAGATTTGTCGGTGGTGTGGCTGTGCCGCCCATAGCCGGGCCGCGCATTATCTGCTTGGGTCGGAAGTTGTAAAGGAGATTGCCATGCGCGCAGATATTGCGGAGGTCTCTTACTATATCCAGATAATTCTCGAAAACCTCAGGATGGCGGACACCGAAATGCGCCGAGATCTCCTCACGCAGATTACTGCTGCGCAGTGATGAGTAGAGATTGATGACAGTGCCGAGGGTAGCGAACTCCAGAGTCTTCCAGGCCGGTGCGAATCTATCGCGCGGGAAACGCTTATGGTGCAAGATTATATCCGCATTGAGACGGCGCAAGGGTTGATATACGGTTCTCTCAAAAGCATTGGCATTGCCGCGCCCTACCACTTTCTCATCAGCAAACCAGGTAGGAGATTCCGGGTAGCGGTTAGAGACATTATATATCAGGAAAGTGCGAAAAGAGGTCTCTATGCGTTCGAGCATCCGTATGAGCAGATTACGCATTTTGAAATCAAAGGCATAGAGCATCATGGCATCCTCAAAGCGAGTATGGGGTACAAAATAATGATCTTCCGATAGGAGGTCAGGATAACGGCGTTCGAAGGGGAACCAATACATACTCAACCTGTACCATCCTATTTCGAGCAGGGCGTTAGAAGCCTTATCGGGCGAGGAAATGAGCATACCTCGCTTGCGTAAAAGGTCTAATTGCTGATCTATAAGTTTGGCTTTGCGTCCCATGTCTTTAAGTATTAAGTTTTAGTTATTAAGTATTAGTGATTAGTTAGAAGTTTTATGTATTAGGTATTAATGATTAACTTAAGCATTAGTTACAAAAAAAAAGAGGCGGTATCACACAGCCTCTTTTCCATTCATTATAACTATAACCAATTAAAATCCTATAAGGAAATTTTAATTCAAAATTCAAATTTTACCTGCTCTATGCGGGTAAAGTGAGTATACGCTGCGTGGTTGGTATAAGTAGACATTGCATTATTGTACTCTGCAAGTTCTTCGTCATACTTATCGAGCGCATCATAATAAGCGTCCCAAACCTCATCGGGATCATCTACCGAGGGGAAAGCGGGCTCAGTGGGTTCGGTAAGATCAGGCTTGGCAAAAGTGTAGTTGCCGATAGAATCTTCAGGTATGCGGAGCAGACCTGTAAATGCGTACGAACCGAAAGAGTCATCGTATGCTATCGGTGCTTCGTCGGAGAGCATATTTACCAGAGCCAGTTTGGTAGTGTTTACTACAGCCTCATGGCCGATGCTCTTTACAGAAGCGGGGATAGTAAGAGAGTTGATTTCAGTACATTTGAAGAGTGCGCGATCCTGAATCTTCACAGTACCGTCGGTTACTGTGAAGTTGCCTTCGTAAGCCATAGGTACGGCTACGAGTTCAGAGAAATCAGCAGTATAGATGGCACCCTCCATAGTAGTATAGTCGGGATAAGAAGCATCAAAAATGAATTTTGATACGCCGGGACATTTTGAAACCTGAACGCGGATATGATCAGCGGTAGCAGGCTCCAAGGTGTTGACATTGTTGGCAGTAACTACCATATAGTGGGTAGCGCCCGAAACACCGATACTTTTAATATTATCAGAGGTGGCGTCAACAAACAGGTTGAGAGCCGACACGGGTATATCGGTAACCACATCGTTAAGTACAGCGGTAATGGTCGGGGGGAGGATTACATTTTCAGCAGTACCCTCAATCTTCTTGACGGCAGCGAAATAATTTGTGCCATCAGTAAGTACATCGTAAATAATCTCCTGACCATTAGTATATTTAAAACGATACGCAGAAGAACCGTAGGCTACCTCTCTTTGATATTCTTTAATCTGCTCAGGAGCGACAAGAGTCTGATTGTCGGGTACCGGTTGAACAGAGATAACCTTATCGGTAGGTACGGGACGGGGATCGTCATTGTCTGAGCACGCGCCTAAAAGCAGAAGCGCGATAGCGGGAAGAAGTGCTATTTTTTTCATTTCTATGATAAAGTGTTAATTTGCTTGGTTGAAAATCGTTAGATTTTATTTAAGGTTAGATTTAACTTGTAGTATTACAGATTCTTATGGTGTTGGTGAAAACATTAGAGATACTGAATACATAAAGCATATTTGCAAATTTAAACAAATTTTTCAATATCCCATATATCGGAATAAAAAAAATGCATTATTTAATCAGTTTAAATGATTCATATTTGCCGCTTCGGCCTATAAGCATCAATATATATTGACCTTGAGCATAGTCTGAAATGGAGTATGAATTACCGGGATTATATAAACCTTCGAGCAGGTAACCATCGATAGAGTAAAGTGCGAGTTCGGCAATCTCTTCGGTGCTTTCAAACAGCAGGTTTTCGCCCTGACGGGTGAGGGTCACCGCAAGTCTGTCATCGGCTTGAACAGTATTGATGCCGGTTTCAGCAAAATCACTGTCAGTACGCCCGTGCAGATAAAGAGAGGGGCGGAAGTCGCCGTCCTGACCATAAAATTCTGCATCAGGCACTCTTATCATTACTTTATGATGACCTTGCTTAAGCAGTCCAAGATCTATGCGACGTATAGGTACTGCCTGGCCGGGGCACCAGTTGTTCCATTCTTCCCAATCATCCTGAGGAGTATCCATATAGATACCATTGCGCTGAGTGTTGTATACTCGATAAGGCTCGCACGATACACCACCGGGGATAAAGGAGTGTACAAGTTGACCGTCTACATAAACGAGGTGAGTGCGTCTGATATACTCTTCACCATTTACCGCAGCCCCGTGATTGGTAAGTATCAGCATCAGGCGTGAGTATTGCAGATCTTTATCCACCTCGAAGTCAAAGGTACGCGTAGCGACACCGAGAGTGTCGGTAGCGGCCTCCTTGTAATTGTTAAAGTTTACATTACCATGTATCTCTGTCTTGGAAGTATAGATAGGGATAAGTGAGGCGGTAGAAGATGCGGGAGCGGCAGCAGAGGCCGGCTTCGAATCCGGAAGGGCAACATCTGCGTTACTATCCCACGAGAAAGAAGCGTTTATCGCAAAAACATCCTGCCGGTTTGCGCAACCTATAATCTGCTGATTGGCCGCGTAAGGTATGCCGAAGACCTCTACCTGAAGAGAGAAATCATAATTATCACGCAGACTCCGGTCGTTAAAGATATATGAGAGATCATTAAGTTCATAGATGTATGGTACAGTATTGGGCTGGCGATTCATATTCATGAACGGGGTGATAAAACGCGCCAATTCTATGCGGTCGGCATTCTCACCGGTGCCGGTTGCATCCTCACCTTTCGGTTTAAATACGAGCATAACGCGCCCCATGCGGTCATAATTGTCGCAGCGCGCCCCAATCTCGACCTCAAGTTTCAGATTACTGTCAATATCGGTGAGCGTGTTGAGATCAAGAGGATACTCATGCAGGTAATTGGTATGGCGAATCACACCGTCATTGCGGTCTGCATCTAAAATCTCCTTGGTGTTATAACCGTCGTAAAAAATATCGTTGGCAACGACTTGATAATTATGATGAGAAGATAAATCATCGGTGGCGGCAAAAGCCGAGACGGTTATCCCTGCCAATGTAAATAGAGTAGCAATATATTTATTCATGATGTTACGTTAAGTAATTAAAAGGTAGTGTGTGCGAAATGTGAGTTTTAATACAAACTTATGCAAATATAGTCAACGATCGGCGAAAATCAAAATTCTGCACCTTAATAAATAATTTGCAACCATGATTCACGTTATATAAGTAGTTAATTATTCGTATTGTCTAATCTTACTTATGAACAGATATATATCTTCCCTACGCTCCGGTAATTTTTTCAGTAACGCTATTACCTGTATATGCAGTGTGCTTGCTCTGATTATAATTTTTACAGCAGCAGGATGTAAAAGTGTGAAGATGAGTGATGCCGACCAGCAGTTGGATAGGGGGGAATATGCTGATGCCGCCAAGAGTTACCGTAAGATATATAATAAACTCACCAAGCGGGAGGAGCGCCCTCTTCGCGGAGAAGTAGCGTATAAGATGGCTACCTGTTATCGCAAACTTAATCAGGCTGCCCGGGCATCAGCAGCATATCAAAACGCGATACGCTATGAGTATCCTGACTCCATGTCGTTTTATTACCTGGGCAGATCGCTTCAGGCTGAGGGTAAATATAACGCTGCGGCACAGGCTTATCGTACATTTCTGGAGTGGCAACCCGACAACCTGCTGGCCAAGGAAGGTTTGAAAGGAGCCATGCAGGCAGAAAGAAATAAAAACAAGAAATCAAGATATGTCGTAAAGAATGCCAAACTGTTCAATTCCCGCCGAGCCGATTTCGCCCCGATGTATCTTGATAAAAACTTCGACCAACTCTATTTTACCACGACCAATGAGAAGGTGACCGGTACCAACAAATCTGAAATTACCGGCATGAAGAAGAGTGATATATGGTATAGTAAGAAGAATGAAAGGGGAGAATGGCAACGCCCCGAACCTGCAGGCGGAGAACTGAATTCAGAGATGGATGAGGGTATAGTAGGGTTCTCGCCCGACGGCCAGACTATGTATCTCACTATGGCCCGGCGCTCTCCTACGGCCTCTACATCAGTTGAGATTTACACATCGCGACGCTCTGATGCGACATGGAGTGCTCCTGTAAAGTTTGATATTATAAACGATACTATCTCTGCTTTGGGACATCCGTCGGTATCGCCCGATGGTGCTTATCTATATTTTGCATCTGATATGCCCGGAGGATTCGGAGGCAAAGATATATGGCGTATAAATCTCAATGAGCGCGCAGGCAGTCTGGAAAACCTCGGCCCGCAAATCAATACTCCCGGCGATGAGATGTTTCCATACGTGCGCAATGACTCTACGCTATATTTCTCCTCTGACGGTCATCCCGGGTTTGGTGGTCTTGACCTTTTCAAAGCCTCTCTGAACTCTACCCGAGAGCGTTGGAGTATAGAGAATATGGGGATACCTCTCAACTCGGCAGGTGATGACTTCGGTATAACATTCGGTCCCGGAGAGAGTGGCTTCTTCTCTTCAAACCGAGGTGACGGCCGCGGATACGACCATATATTCTCTTTTGAACTTCCGGAACTGAAAATAGGCATATCCGGTTGGGTGGTAGATAAAGATGACGAACCGGTACCTAACGCGATAATACGAATTGTGGGCGATGATGGTTCAAATCAGAAGGAAGTGGCTCGCGATGACGGTAGTTTCCGCTTCAAACTGGAGCGCGGAGTGAAATATGTAATGATGGCCGGTGCGCCGGGTTATCTTAATGTAAAGCAGGAGTTTGAGAGTGATATCGAAGAGGCCGATGCGGAATATGGAGTAGACTTCATACTTGCGGCAATCAATAAACCGCAGGTCGTGGAAAATATATTTTATGATTTTGACAAGGCTACTTTGCGACCGGAGTCAAAAGCGGCACTTGATGAGATGGCTCAGATGCTCAGAGATAATCCGAATGTGACACTCGAAATGGGATCGCATACCGACCGTCACGGTTCGGATGCGTATAATAACGCTCTGTCAGACCGCCGGGCGAAGAGTGTAGTGGATTATCTGGTAGCCGCTGGTATAAATGCCGACCGGTTAACTTGGAAAGGTTACGGAGAGAGTCGTCCGAAAACCGTTACCAAACGCATCAACAAAGAGTATCCTCAGTTTGAAGAGGGTACGATACTTAACGAAGAGTTTATCATGGGACTCGAAGAGGAATCGGATCGTGATGCAGCCGATCAGATCAACCGCCGCACAGAGTTTCAGGTAACCTCAATCACCTACGACATATTTTAGCGCCCGAAGCGCCTGCAGAGCAGGCGGCCATATACACGTATCGGCAAAAATCTTTGATTTTTGCCGATACGTGTATATGGTGGAATCCCGCTATGCGTGATTATTTATTTTTTGTGTGAGCGGCGGATTTTGCCGGTGGCTTTTTCTATACCCTCGGCAATGCTGTTGAAGATGTCATCGACATTGCCGGAGCCTTCTACCGGGAGATAATTACCCTCGGTGATGTAAAAGTCCTTGAGCGGGTGAGTCTGATTGTGATAAACTTCAAGACGCTGGCGTATCACATCAAGATTATCATCTGCTCGACCGGAATCCTTGCCACGTAGCAGAAGGCGCTCGATGAGTTCCTCTTCAGGCACTTCAAGCCCGATCACCGCATCTACTTTATGACCGCGTTTCTCCAGAAGAGTCTTGAGCGCTTCCGCCTGAGGGATAGTGCGGGGGAAGCCGTCAAATACAACCCCTTTAGAATCTTTGGCCTCATTGTCTATAACATGCTCGATAATATCGATGATAAGGTCATCGGGTATAAGATTACCTTTGGAGATATAAGTATTGGCAATTTTGCCAAGTTCGGTGCCGCGTGCTATATGGTCACGCAGAACTTCGCCTGTAGAGATATGAAATAAACCGAATTGATCTATGAGTTTGGCACTTTGAGTACCCTTTCCGGAGCCCGGAGCCCCAAAAAGTATTAAATTAAGCATAACGTTGAAGAGATAGGCCGGTTTAAATAACCGGCGAAATTAGATTTTTTATTACCTGTAGTAAGGAGAGTGCGCGACGGAGGATTCTTATTCCTCTTCGATTACATAAATGTCCTTGAGATTGCGAACTTTACCGTCAAGATCGAGTCCATAACCGATTATAAACTTCGGCTCAATCTCAAATGCTACATAATCCGGGGTAAAACCGGTATGAGAAGACGCCGGTTTGTGGAGAAGAGTGGCAAAGCGCACACTGCGCGGATTATGTTTCTTGAGGTCATCGATCATCTTCACGGCGGTAAGACCGGTATCTACGATATCCTCGATTATAACCACATCTTTACCGGTAATATCTTCGGTAAGACCGGTGAGTTGGCGAACATTGCCGGTAGAACTTGTGCCTTCGTAAGAGGCATAGCGCACAAATGCTATCTTTGCATCATTAAGACCGATTTCACGTATCAGGTCGGCCGCAAATATAAAGGCACCGTTAAGTACGCATATAAAAACCGGATCGCTATCCTTGAGATCGGAATGAATCTCACCGGCCACTCTCTTAACCTCTTTCAAGATATTATCATGGGTAAGGAATGGTACAAATGTCAGTCCGTTGACTTTAACTTTATTTTCCATTGGTGTTTTTAATCTTCTGTGAGAGCCTCTGGTATTATAAGTCTTTGCGGAGAGGGCCAAAGTACGGGTGTAGAAACTCTTGTGTGCAAAGTTACAATTTTTTTTGTTATTATGCTTAATGAAGTTGCGTAAACTTTTTATAAAAAACAGAATAATTGTGTAAATACCCTATGTCGTGAGTGTACTCCTATCGGATCAAGTGCAAAAGTTCGTTAAAGTGTTAAAAACTTACGTTGATACTTGGGGCGACCATCCCGCGTAGCGAATACACACGAGGTATTAAAATATTTTTAGCACCAGCATCCCGCGTAGCGGGATTTCAGCATAGGCACGTATCAGCAAAAATCTTC
>CAMWNR010000008.1 GCA_947175665.1 uncultured Porphyromonadaceae bacterium | reverse complement strand
GGTTGAAGTAGTTCATCATAGAGAACATACCCTTCTTCATCTCACCACCATACCAAGTGTTGAGGATAACCTGCTGGCGCTCCTTGATGTTGAATGCCACTACAGTCTCAGAGTGGAGGCCGAGTTCCTTGTAATTTTCAACCTTAGCCTTAGAAGCGTTGAATACAACGAAGTCAGGCTTAAAGTCTTTGAGTTCCTCCTCAGAGGGACGTATAAACATGTTTGTAACGAAGTGAGCCTGCCAAGCCACCTCCATGATGAAGCGTACGGCAAGACGGGTAGCGGGGTTAGCACCGCAGAAGAGGTCTACTACATAGAGAGTCTTGTCAGAAAGTTCCTTGACAGCCTTTTCGCGGAGTTCGTCCCATACTTCGGTAGTGATGGGCTTATTGTCGTTTTTATATTCCTCAGAAGTCCACCATACGGTGTTCTCGGTAACTTCATCCTTAACAAGATATTTGTCTTTGGGCGAACGGCCGGTGTAGATACCAGTCATTACGTCTACAGCACCGAGGTCAGTCTGAATACCTTTTTCGTAACCTGTGAGTTCGGGGTTGGTTTCATCCTTGTAAAGTTCTTCGTAAGAGGGGTTGTGGATGATTTTCTTCACATCCTTAATCCCATACTGTGCCAAATCTAATTCTGCCATAGTTTTTGAGAATAATTGATTTTAAACGGGTTATTAATATTTATGTATGTTTTTACCTGTCAGTCTCGGGTAGATACGGCATAACAGCGCGGATACTCTACCTCTATTGTTTATAACAATCTAATGCCTCGTTTAGATTAAGTGCGTGTTTACTTTTAAAAGTAAGCATCCTCTAAACTAAAGGTTAAAAGCGCGTAAAAAAATCAACGGCTCCTCACCTTCTGAATTTCAGTGCAAAAATAGCAAAAAAATCCAATAAATCAAAACTATATTTTTGAAGTTGTATAACCTTATTTACGATTGAATATAATCGTAAAATGTTGTGAATTTTATAATCTCTTCATTAATCTTCCGCCATCTTTTTGGCGGCTTTCTTCCTCCTCATCGGTCGCTTAGCACGCTAAACTCCCTCTTCGGATGGAGAAATCCACTCAAAAATCTGACGAAATCTTAACGAAGAAATAAGTTTAAACAACTTCAATAAGTGATTGTATCCGGATAAGTACAGACTACACCCACTTTCTTATCTTGCAAAATTAGATAAATTTAATCTCTTTGACAAATAAAAAATGTAATATTGAGTAGAATTGTAACGCAGTTAATATATGTTTATCAACATATTTTTGAAAATGGAGCGGGAAAAGAGTGGAATTTATTGGGAATTCAGAAAAATTTACGAAATTTGCAGTTTGAAAGCGTTATCAAACACTTCAAACATCAAGAAACGATATGCAAATTACAGTTGCTCAACTTGCGGGCATGATTAATGGCCGAGTAGAAGGGGATGAAAATATTGAAATAACCGGATTCGGTAAGATAGAAGAAGCGGGCAAAGGCCAGATCACTTTTATAGCCAATCCGAAGTACTCTCATTACATATATGATACTGAGGCATCAGTAGTTATTGTAAATGATGATTTCGAATATGAAGGTACCATACGCCCGACCCTGATAAGGGTTAAAGATGCATATTCCTCACTTGCCGAATTACTGATGGCTATGGAGTCTGTAAAGCCACGCCGTCGTGGTATCGAGCAACCTGTTTATGTATCGGAGGGAGTCAACATACCCGAAGACGTATATTTAGGGGCGTTTTCTTATATAGGAAAGGGAGTTCGCATAGGTACCGGAGTAGAGATATACCCGCAGTGCTATATTGGCGACGGTGTTGTAATCGGTGACGGCACTATAATCCGTGCCGGGGTGCGCATATATGAAGGTTGCCATATCGGATCAAGATGTATACTGCATTCAGGCACGGTTATAGGTGCTGACGGTTTTGGCTTCGCACCTAAAGGTGTAATATATGAGAAGATACCGCAGATAGGGAATGTCATCATAGAGGATGATGTGGAGATCGGTGCTAACAGTTGTATCGACCGTGCCACATTCGGTAGTACCCGCATAGGTAAAGGCACAAAACTCGATAATCTGATGCAGGTGGCTCATAATGTTGAGATAGGGGAGAATAATGTATTTGCCGCACAGACAGGAGTGGCCGGAAGCACTAAGATAGGCAACTCTAACCGAGTAGGCGGACAATGTGGATTTGCCGGTCATATACGCGTAGGTAATGGTAATGAATTCGGGGCACAATCGGGGATACCCAACAATGTCGGTGATGGCAAGCGACTTATAGGATACCCAGCGATAGAAGCCCGTCAGTTTGCTAAAAATCAAGTATATTTGAAACGTTTGGAAAAACTTTTCAACAAATAATACCATAGTATATTTTTAAGCAAATAAAACCGGATTATACTTCAGGAGTATATTTAAGGTTGTAAGCCGGTTAGCATTGCTGACCCGAAGAGGTATACTAACATTAATAAGAATAATAAATATAAATCTATATATGGATCAACTGACTTTAAAAGCCCCCTTCAGCATTGAAGGTAAAACACTCCACGCAGGAGTAGTTGTAAAGGCTACATTTAACCCTGCACCGGTAGGAAATGGTATTAAATTCAAGCGTGTGGATATAGAGGGCGCTCCCGAGATTCCGGCACTTGCTGAGAAAGTAGTCGATACTACCCGCGGCACTGTGATCGGAGCAGGAGATGTGAGAGTCTCCACCATCGAGCATGCTATGGCTGCCTTATATGCATCGGGTATTGATAACTGTACCATAGAACTGAATGGCCCCGAGATGCCGATTCTCGACGGCTCGGCTGCACCGTATATCGAGTGCATAGAAAATGTAGGAGTTGAGGAGCAGGGCGTAGAAAAAGATTATTACATTATCAAAAGCAAGACCAAACTCAAGGATGAGGAGACCGGTTCTTCTATCACTATATATCCCGATGATGGTTTTAGTGTAGAGGTAATGGTAGAATACAATTCTCCCGTAATCCCCAATCAGTTTGCTATTCTTGACAATCTGGAAGACTTCGGCTCAAAGGTAGCCTCAGCCCGTACGTTTGTATTTGTGCGGGAGATAGAGAAACTTTTGCAACATGGTCTCATAAAGGGAGGTGACCTGGATAATGCTATTGTAATTTACGATGAGCCGGTATCACAGGAGAAAATAAATGCAATTTGTGATCTTGTAAATGTAGATCATCAGGAGTTAAAAGGTCTTGGTTACATTAACCCCACACCTTTGAAATGGGATAATGAGCCTGCTCGCCATAAACTTATGGATCTCATAGGAGATCTTGCACTTGTAGGCCGTCCGCTTAAAGGTCGAGTTGTAGCCATACGCCCGGGTCATACTGTCAATAACAAATTTGCGAGAATGCTGCGTAAAGAGGTAAAACATACTGAAATCCAATCACCGGTATATGATCCCAACGTGGCTCCGATAATTGACGTAAACGGCATCAAGAAACTTCTCCCTCACCGTTATCCGTTCTTGCTCATAGATAAAATCATAGAGGTTGACAGAAAGCACGTGGTCGCTGTTAAGAATGTCACCGTCAACGAACCGTTCTTCCAGGGACACTTCCCGCAGGAACCTGTAATGCCCGGTGTGCTTCAGGTTGAGGCTATGGCACAGGCGGCAGGAGTGCTGGTGCTGAATTATCTTGAAGATCCCGAGAAATATTCTACATATTTCCTAAAGATAGATAATGTGAAATTCCGCCAGAAAGTAGTTCCCGGAAATACGCTTCTTCTCAATGTAAGCCTTATGACAGAGATACGTCGTGGATGCGCTGTAGTCAAAGGCTATGCTTTTGTGGGAGAGAAGATTGTATGTGAGGCAGAATTTATGGCTCAAATTATCAAGAATAAGTAATGAGCAATATGTATCATATTGATTCCGATGCAAAAATCGGAAATAACCTTAAGATAGGTCCTTATACCTGCATATACGATAATGTAGAGATCGGGGATAATTGTGAAATAGGAAATAATGTTACAATCTTCCCCGGTGCTCGAATAGGTGACGGTGTAAAGATTTTTCCCGGTGCAGTTATAGCCGGTGTGCCTCAGGATCTTAAATTTAAAGGAGAGGATACATTGGCCATAATCGGCAATGGTACTACGATACGTGAATGTGCCACTGTAAATCGCGGTACAGCGTCAAAAGGTGAGACGCGAGTGGGCGAGAACTGTCTGATTATGGCATATACTCATATTGCTCACGATTGCCGTATAGGTAACGGAGTTATAATCTCCAACGCCACTCAACTTGCCGGTGAGGTTATTGTAGATGATTGTGCCGTGATTGGAGGTGGCAGCCTTGTGCATCAGTTCTGCCATTTAGGTAAGAATATAATGTTACAGGGCGGGGCCTTGGTAAATAAAGATATACCTCCATTTGTAAAGGCTGCCCGTGAGCCGATCTCATACGTAGGTCTTAACACTGTCGGTATGCATCGTCATGGTTTCTCGCCTGAACGTATCCAGATTATTACAGAGGTGTATCGTATACTATATCTGAGTGATCTGAATGTAACCAATGCCATACGACAGATCAGAGAGAATATCGAGCCGTCAGAAACGCGCGATGAGATACTCTCATTTGTAGAAAATTCTCAGCGAGGCATAATTCGCTCAGCCTTCTGATAGGATATTATCAATTAATAATTAACCCCGCCATAAAATTTCATTATGGCGGGGTTAATTATTATAAGTTTGGAGTAAAATGTATCGAATCAATAAATTTATTTGGAATCAATATCACTGCATCATTGAATCACTGTATCATTGATCTTGAAAGGATAAGAGGAAAATTTTTAATAATACCGCAAAAAGCGATCGGGGTATCGATTAACCGAATTTTGATATTTTACGTAATTGAGGTTCGTTGATAATTTTTATCTTTCTGCCATCCACGAGTATCAATTTTTCGGTTACAAATGCAGTAAGGGTGCGGATAGCATTTGAAGTAGTCATATTAGATAAATTGGCAAGATCCTCACGGCTGAGATAAATTTTGATGGTGGCACCATCCTCTTCCAGACCGTAGTTGTCCGCGAGTAGCAGGAGCGAGTCGGCCAGTCTGCCACGTATATGTTTTTGTGTAAGATTTACAATCTTGGTATCCGAACCACCGAGGTTTCGCGAAAGTTCGTGGATAAAGAACATTGCCAGATCATTATTTTTTCTGATAATGTCATCGACAATATGCATAGGGATAGCGCCAAGAGTAGAGGCCTCAAAAGCGGCTGCCGAACTTACGTAAGGTTCCTGAGCAAAATAAGCGCGATAGCCGAAATACTGTACGGGGCGGTAAAGTCTGAGTATCTGTACGCGGTCACCGATACCGCTTTTATACATTTTAACCTTACCTTTAAGAAGACACCACAGCATTTCGGGAGTCTCCTTTTCTGCATATATGATCTGGTTTTTTTTAAAGTTCTGTATTGTGAAATTCTCAGTCACAATACGTTTCTCGTCGGGACGTAGAGCATTCCACATCTCGGCCATATCCTCGCTGATTATTTTCTCAAAAGTACTTTTTTTGATCATACCGTAGTATCCGGCGATGATATTTGAGTAAATATAAGAACTCAAATATCGGCCTCTTATGTTATTTAACACAAATTTACAGCATTTTTTTTAATTATCCAAAAATGAGTCTTGAGAATAGCGGCCTAAAGTGTTAAAAATGAAAATGAGTGACCCGCATCTAAATGAATTAAATCATTCTGATGCGGGTCAGTTAAGGGAACCCTTGCGGGGATTGTATCAGATATCGGTTTACATATAGTAATTGATATCGTGATAAATGTACAGATTAGCGGATTACTACTTTAGTGCTCTTGCCGTTTTGTACTTTGATATAGATTCCGGCAGCAGGTTCGTTGACTTTCACGCCCTGCAGTGTGAAGTATACAGGTGCTTCATCAGCCACTTCAATCTCTTCAACCGCGGTAAAACCTGCGGGGAGAGCCTTTACAATCATATTGTCAAAATCTGCTACAATAGAATATTTGCCGGGATTGATCATCCATGACAAGCAACCCGAAGCATTAACTCCGTTAGCATATTTGAGCATAGCCGAAGAACCGTTAATATCAAGTATAGCGCCTTCAGAGGCTGCGCCATAACGGTTGGCTGTAGCGTTAAGGATATCCCAAGAAGATCCGAGAGCGTCAGTGAGATTGAAGTAACATTTAGTCTCACCTGAGGCCGCGGTAAATGTTACCTCATCGGCAATAAAGAGAGAGCCGGATTTAGTCATCTTAACTCCTGACATAGTATTCCATGCACCGGTAGAGAGGTCTCCGAGGATGTAAAGTTCGTCGGGCATATCAGAGGGGCCGGGAGTGGGAGGAGTGGGAGTATCACCACCACCACCTGAGTAAGAACCGTCTGCTTTGTAAGTAGCACCGTTTACAAACTCAAGGTCAGCGGTCTGAGGAGCGCCACTGTCAGAAAAAATTATCTTGGTAGGTACTTTGCCATCGGGAGCGGTCCATAAATATTTACCGTCAGCCTGCTTGGTCATGGCATCACCGGGCCAATAGCCATTCATGTTACAGTTAGCATCATCATTCCAAGCCCATACGGTCGGATTGCTCCAGCCGGAGGTATTCTCAAAGTAAACGTAAGGATTGGCGGGAACAACTTTTTCGACTTTCTTATATGTAGCCGAACCGGTCTTAGTGACACCCTTGTCATCGGTAGCACTCCAAGAGAGGACTACGCTTTGGCCAACGCTCATATCGGCACCGATAGTGATTGTTTTAGTTCCGGTAAGTGTAGTCTGCGCACCATTGCCGAGTTTATACCATGCTGATTTAAAGTTTTCGGGAGTAATGGTAATGGTGAGAGTATTATAGAATTCACCACCAGCAGGAGAAAGAGTCACCATCGGTTCGCGAGTAACTTCTCCATAAATAACTGCGATACCTGTAGAACCGGTCTGACCTGAAATGGTAGAAGAAGTCACGGTAAATGTGTTGCCCGATACTTTGTCGACATATTTGCCGGCAGGTACGTATGCACCGCCATTGGGAACACTTACGCTTCTGCTGCCACCTGCACCGACTACGATAACCGCACCGCCCCCTTTACGGGTGATGCAAGCAACACCGTTAGAAGAAGAGTAATAATCATCGGTACCTACCATAGCGTTACGGAAGTTGTTGACTTCGGCAACCTCTTTAGAGGTAAAATGAGTACTACCCTTCTGACCCATCTTGATAGTGGTGCGGGTAGTAGCCGAGGGGCGAGAGAAATAGAGAGCGGTCTCATTTTTGCGGCAAGCCGAGATAGCGTATGCACGGTCCATTTTGTCTTGAGAGATGAGGGCGGTATTCTGACCATACTGACCATCGTTAGAATAGTCGTCGTGACTTTCAGCCCAAAGTACTATAGCACTTGTAGGCACACCGTTAGCACCCCAACTCTGACCACCTGAAGGTACTCGACCTGAATTCACTTCATTAAGACACCATTTAGAATATTCAGAATCGGTAACGCCGATATAATTGGTATATTCTTTAAGAAGTTTGTACTTATCACCACCGGGGCCATCGAGGATTTCACCATAATGCCAGAGACCGGCTACAGATGCCATCTGGCTCCAGAAATTACAACCTTCGGAGGGGAGACCTATGTGTTTTGCAGCATCCCATCTGATACCGGCCACACCGAGTGCTTTGAGATCTTCGAGGAAAGCCTTGGCACGCGCCTGTACCTGTGAATCTTCCGAGTTTACATCACCATACTCACCGAGTTGGTTATGAGTGATAGAATAGCGATTGCCATAGTCCACGCCACCGTTCCAGCGGATACGGCCGTTAGAGTCCCACCATGTATCGTGGTAATTTGCAGCCTGATTGATATGGTTTGCTACAACGTCAACTACTATTTTGATTCCGTATTTAGATGCTTCAGTACAAAGATCCTTAAGAGCAGCGCTTGAGCCGTTTCCATTGGTACGGAATTTGAAATCGTAGGGCATATACGCGTAAAACCACTCAGCGTTAGTAGCGCAGTTGCCCTGAACGGGAGAAACCTGAACCGCACCAAAACCTGCAGCGGCTATATTAGGTAATTCCTTTTTTATGTCTGCAAAGGTCCAGTCAAAGCAATGCAGGATATTGCCGTCCTGAATCTTCTCCGGAATGCCATACTGATTGGCACCGTTCATACTTGACGGCATGATGGCAGCAAGCACCATCAGCAACGGAAGTAAGATTTTTTTCATGTGTTAAGATTTTAATTGAAAATTATGTAAGAATTAAGCCTTTTAGTCAGTTTTAAGTTCGGTCGCTTTCGATAAAATTTTTCTAATTCTCCGGTTTAGATGCAAGCATCGCTCCGTAAGGTGAAGATAAAACTTACTTATGCCGACCGGATAACAGTATTCTTTCCGTGGTCTTTTTTACATTCGCTGTATTTGCGAAATATTTACAAAGGTAATAAAATTTAAGTGTTTATCCTAATAAATATCTCATTTTGCGCTGATTTTGCGGTCAAGTTTCCCGTTTGGTGTTCTGGGTAACCGGGAGACTATTCGTATCTGTTTAGGACGTTGCCAGGAGGGTAGAAGAGAGGCGGCAAGATTACGACAAATTTCTATTATATTTACATTGTCGGTCTCCTTATCACACTCAATGTCTATACAGAGTATTTCACCCCAGAGATTATCTTTACGTCCGTAAGCCATAATATCCGTAACATCATAAGGTGAAAGGCCCGGTTGTAATGTCTTCTCAATCTCTTCGGGAAAAATCTTTTTCCCGCCTGAGATTATAACATTATCATATCTACCCAGAATACGAAAAGAACCATCGGTATTCAGAAAGGCAATGTCATTAGTGACTATAGGATTGAGATGCGGCACCTCTATAACAAGGCATTGACGCTTATCGGTAGTGACTGTAATAGAGTCGAGAGGGGTGAAGAAATCCTGTCCAACCCTGCGCAACGCTATGTGCGAGCAGGTTTCCGTCATACCGTAACTTTCGAAGGCGCGTAAATTTTCCTTGATAATTCTGCCGGCAAGATTGTCGTTAACCGGTGCTCCGCCACACAGAAATACCGTGTTTGTGCGAATCTTGGATTTCTCATCTGCCGAGAGTGACGAACTGTTTAATAACTCCATTATTCCCAGCATCTGAGAGGGAACAACGGCTACGAAATCAGGTACTATTCTATTGCCATGATTATCGACGGTGATAAGGACAGGATGATTTGAGGGTGTTTCCCAACTTAAATGAGCGTCAGCCAGAGCGGCGCGTACGGCCATCATCTTACCCCCTATAAAATCGGGTGAGATGCAACTATGCAATCGTGTATTTTCATTGATTTGAAAATACACGATCGTACGTTTTGCACTCTCTATGGCAACCTCTCGAGATATTTGTATCTCTTTAGGGATTCCCGTTGAGCCACTGGTATGTGCGGTAAAAAAAGGATTATTATCAGACCACTCTTTTATAAACTCCTGATATGTCATGCTTTCCAATCAAGATTCAGAAATTGAGATTGATCAATTTGCATCGTGGGGTCATAACCGAGTTTTTCGCCTGTCAGGGTGAGCGGAAGATTAAAATTATTGGTATACAATCCTCCGGTTCCCAACCCCTGCGGAATATCGGTATGTAGCGTAGATGTGAACTGTGCTAATGCGTCCAGACCTACATTAGATTCCAAAGCAGAGGTAATCCACCAGCCGATACCTGAATCCTCAGCCACCGATATCCACTCCTCGGCACCCGAGAAGCCACCGCAAAGAGCAGGTTTAAGGATAATATATGAGGGCTTGATAAAATTGAGCAATTCTTTTTTCTTTTCAAGTCCTGATATACCTATCAGTTCTTCATCGAGAGCAATGGGGAGGGGAGAAGTCTCGCATATAAATCTCATAAGGTCAGGGAATCCCTGCGGGATAGGTTGCTCAATGGAGTGTACCCCAAGATCGGCAAGTTGTTTAAGACGCAGGAATACATTTTCCATCGAGAATGCACCGTTGGCATCTACCCTGATAGTGAGTTGTTCGGGAGAATAATCCTTGCGCAGTGCGCTAATCAGCGACAACTCCTTATCCCAGTCAATAGCACCGATCTTAAGTTTAATACATTTGAAGCCCGCTTTGACTTTCTCTTCCACTCTGCGCTTCATCTCTTCGTAACTTCCCATCCACACAAGGCCGTTTATAGTGATAGTCTCCTCACCGGCAGTAAAAGGAGAGGGGAAATAGATATGGCGACCACCGGAAGCAAAATCCCTTAGAGCCTGCTCGAAGCCAAACTGTATAGAAGAGTGATGCGAAAGGTCGG
The DNA here is from genome assembly GCA_947175665.1 of uncultured Porphyromonadaceae bacterium. Classification (GTDB taxonomy): domain Bacteria; phylum Bacteroidota; class Bacteroidia; order Bacteroidales; family Muribaculaceae; genus Lepagella. The sequence goes on along the minus strand of CAMWNR010000008.1, from coordinate 29,818 downwards.
TAGGTCGCCCTATCGCCACATTGGCCAGCAACTCCATGAGTTTATACTCATAACGATAATCGGCCTCGGGCGACAGACCCGGAAACACCGCCGCCTCGCCCAAACCGAATACCTCGGGCATCCTCTCATCCCACAATTTCAGTAAATAAGTGGGTTTCTCAAGCATTATACCGCGGGAAGTACCCGCAGGTTGCTTGAATTTAAGCATATAAGGACAAATAGCCAGACGCATAATTACGGGAACATCGGGAACTGGTCAAAATCGGGATCACGTTTCTCAAGAAAAGCATTTTTGCCCTCCTGTGCTTCATCCATAAGATAATACATCAGAGTGGCATCACCGGCAAATTCCATTAGACCATGCTGGCCATCAAGTTCGGCATTGAGCGCGCGCTTGATCATGCGAATGGCCAGAGGGGAACGCTTCATAATATCACGACACCATTCCATGGTAGTTTCCTCTAACTTGTCAAAGGGTACTACCGCGTTAACCATCCCCATTTCAAGTGCCTCGGCAGCAGTATATTGGCGGCATAAAAACCAGATTTCGCGTGCTTTTTTCTGACCCACACAGCGAGCGAGATACGAACTTCCGAAACCGGCATCAAAACTACCCACTTTGGGCCCGGTCTGGCCGAAACGAGCATTTTCAGATGCAATAGAGAGGTCGCAGACTACATTAAGTACGTTTCCGCCCCCTATTGAATACCCGTTAACCATTGCTATGACAGGTTTGGGGAGGGAGCGAATGGCCTTATGCAGATCAAGTACGTTAAGTCTGGGAGTACCATCAGCATCAATGTATCCTCCGTGACCTTTATAGTGCTGGTCGCCACCCGAGCAGAAAGCCTTATCACCGGCACCTGTCAGCACTACAACGCGAATGGAGTTATCCTCGCGACAAATGCGCATGGCATCTAACATCTCCTGATTTGTAAGAGGTCGGAATGCATTATATACGCGGGGTCGGTTGATAGTAATTTTAGCAACACCCTCTTTTTTCTGAAAAAGAATGTCGGTATATTCTTTAATTGTAATCCAATTATCCATAAGTATATTTATTTGTATAAATCTCTATAGTTGTAATTTTAATATAAATTTCTATAATTAAGATGTTTATGTTATTGTCTCAGTGCTTCTTTAAGAATCTCGGCACTTAGTGTCGGGGGCACCTTAATCTCTAAAATACTCCTTCCGGTCTGCTCTATAAATATCTTAAACTTCTTAATAAGCGACTCGTAAGAATCGGCTACATTATAACCGAAGCCAAAAGCATCGGCAAGTTTGGTGAAGTCTGCCTTAGGATCCGCACAAAGATAATCCTCTCTCTTATCCCAACTTCTCGTAGATTTGACAAATCTGAAAATGCCTCCACCCGCATTATTAATAATAACGATCTTTATGTGGGAATTAAGATTGGCAGCCGTCAACAAGCCGCCCAAATCATGAGCGGCCGACATATCACCGGTAATAAGGAGGCAGGGGTGAGAGGATGATGAGGCAAATCCCACAGCAGTAGAAGTAGAACCCTCTATCCCGGAAACTCCGCGATTACAAAAAACAGTATGCGGTATCCTGCGGGTAAGAATTTGATTGTATCTGACAGGTGTACCGTTAGACAACTGAATATTGCACCCCGCGGGTATATTGGAGAATATGTAATGAAGTGCTTTCATTTCACTCCACGGTGCGTTTTCAGCAAGAGATAACAAGCGGTGCGATGCGGCTTTACGGATAATATCCCAGTTATTTTTAAATTCTTTGATATTGTCGGAAGAAGCAAATTTATCAGGATCGTTATCCGGGCGCGCATTATTAATCTTAATCTGGTGAGCCATTTCTGCACTGATCTGACCGATAACTGGAGCGGGATAATCTTCAATCTTGAGAGTCAGTGCTTTAAAACAATCCACTACATACTCCTGTTCGCCAAACGACCAATGCTCGAGATTCTTATTACTTGCAGCCGCTTTGCGCAGGAACTCCTTAAGCATTCTTGATACAAGTGCTCCCCCCATAGTTATGACTATATCAGGAATCATAGTATCAAGCGCAGTTTCATCCCAATTCTTCAGAATAGATAAAGCCGGATCAATCACGTAGGCCTCATCGGGGAGGTGAAGGTTTGAAATCGTTTCGGCCATCACCACTACATTATCATGGCGAGCGAACTTCTTCAACTGCTCATTGACTTTAGCGTCAGGTTTCATAAACCCCGCTATCACCATTACTTTTTTGCCGATTAATTGTTTGGCAAAGGTTTGTAATTCGGTTCTGGAGTAAACAGCAGGTGAATTGTGACGCAAAATGGTGCGCGTCGCAAAGTGAGCAGTAGTTTCAGTGGTATCGGTAATATCGAGAGGGACTGAGAGGCGGATATTGATGTGTACCGGACCCTGCTTGGGACGGGTAGCATTTATCAACGCGTCATTAAAAATCCGGTTGGCATACCAAAGAGAATCAGAGCAATGTATAGTATCATCGACATCATAACTCTTTTTTACGAAATTGGCCAAAGCGTCAAACTGACGCAAAGTTTGAGAATCATCCTGATCTATCCACTCCTTGGGGCGGTCAGCAGAAATAACAATCAGGGGGTAGCCTTGGTAATAGGCCTCGGCAATAGCCGGGGAATAGTTGAGCAAAGCAGTACCGGAAGTGCACACCAGCGCCACAGGCGTATTAGACTGCTGAGCAATACCTAAGGCTACGAAAGCGGCTGTGCGCTCATCTATCACCACAATCTTGTTTAACTTCTCACGAGCATCGGCGGCCATGAGAAGCGGCATATTTCTTGAGCCAGGCGAACAGACAACCTGCGTCACACCATGCGATTCAAGAATATTAAATAAATCCTGTACGATTTTTTTACCGGTATCCAGCATTGCTAATTAGATTTCAATAAAGAGTTATCCTACTGTTTATTCAAATTTTTGGGGATGATAACCTAAAATGAACGCTTCTGCGGGCATCTGCTTTTTGCCGGCAGGTTGTAATGTAAGTATTTCGACAGGTGATGAAGCGGTACCGACGTAAAGGTGTTTACCCACCACGGCCGCTTCGCCGGGAGATAACGATAAATTATCCGGGATGTTTTTACGGGAAGTTGCATAAATTTTGACATCCGATGGTTTGCCGGACTTCTCTATCATTTTGCACCAAGCCGCAGGGTAAGGCGACAAACCTCTTACAAAATCATGAATCTCCTTTTGACTGCGATTCCAATCAATTTTGCAAGTATCCTTAAAAATCTTGGGTGCCGGAATAAAATCCCCCTCAGGCTGAGGCTGAGTCTGCAGAGTGCCATTGATAATACTATCCACCGTATCGGTCACAGCCTCAGCACCGAGGTGCATCAGTCTGTCGTAGATGATACCTACGTTATCATCCTCACCGATTGGGATACTGCGCTGCTGTATCATATCGCCCGTATCAATCTCATGTTTGAGAAAAAAGGTGGTGATACCTGTTTCGGTCTCCCCATTCATTATAGCATGATTGATAGGAGCGGCACCTCGGTATTTAGGGAGCAGAGAGCCATGCAGGTTAAATGTACCGAGTCGAGGCATACTCCATACAATCTCAGGGAGCATGCGGAAAGCGATGACAATAAAGAGATCGGCATTTATATTTCGCAATGTTTCTACAAACTCCGGGGATTTCAATTTTTCAGGTTGAAGAACAGGCAGATCGTGTTCGAGAGCATACTTCTTAACATCGCTCATCTGAATCTTTTTCCCGCGGCCTGCAGGTTTATCGGGCATAGTCACTACCGTGGCTATGTTATACCCCTTTTTTACAAGTGCATCGAGGCTTTCTACAGCAAATTCAGGAGTTCCAAAAAATACTATTTTAAGATCTTGCTTATTCATCATATAATTTTTTCGTTAAAACAGAAAAGATACTTTATATGGGCAGAATATCCGCACATTACAATCCAGATAAGGCAAATTATCCATAAGGGATATTAATCATCAGAATAATGGCGCAAAACTCTACGGTATGAATTGAATATTTTTGATTTACTTACAAATCCTACATATCTGCCATCCCCGTCAACTACCGGGAGATTCCATGCATTGGTTTTGTCAAAAGTATTCATAACATTCTCCATTGTATCGGTGACAGTAATCTTAGCAGGAGGCATTGCCATAAATCGAGACACATGCATAGTGCGATACAGATCCGGCCGGAACATTATATTTCTTATATCGTCAAGGAGAACGATGCCTTTCAATTTTTGGTCGGCATCAATAACGGGGAAGATATTTCGATGGGACGCGGCAATAACATCCACCATCTCTTTTAGACTCATCTCCGGATGGACCGGTGTGCAATCACGTTCGATCAGATTATCTATTTTCAGAAGTGTAAGTACGGCCTGATCCTTCTCATTAGTCATCAATTTACCGCGCTGAGCCAAACGCATGGAATATATACTATAAGGGAGAAAAATCCTGATAGTCATATAACTCAAAGTAGATACAATTAGCAGCGGGAGGAAGAGTTCGTAGCCTCCGGTCATCTCAGCGGTAAGGAAGATTGCCATAAGCGGAGCGTGCATTACTCCGCTCATAACTCCGGCCATACCCATCAATGCAAAATTTTTATTGCTTATATCAATGCCAATGTCAAGATTATTAAGAATATAAGCATATACGAAACCGGTCATAGCACCTACAAAGAGCGAGGGGGCAAAAGTACCGCCCACACCACCGGCACCGTTGGTGGCCGAGGTGGCAAACCCCTTCATTAAGATTATCAAGCCGATATACAACGCTATAAACCAGACAGATTCGCGATCCAGATAAAACAGCGACCCCTCCACAATCGAACTTACATTACCGTCAAGCAACGAATTGATAGCGCCATAACCCTCACCATACAGAGGAGGAAACAGGAAGATGAGCAGAGCGAGAATCACCCCACCGATAACGATTTTAAGCCATGTCGACTTAACCTTGCCAAACATCCCCTCCATAAAAAACATGCATCGGGTGAAGTAAAGCGACACAAAACCTGAGAGAATGCCTAAGATTATGGTATAGGGTATTTTACGAGTCATATAAGGCTCACTCTGCGAGAAGAAGAACTCGGCGTTGTACCCTTCGAAGATATAGGCTACGGTAGCACCGGAGATAGAAGCGATGAGCAACGGCATGACAGTGGCACCTGTAAAATCAATCATAAGCACCTCCAAGGTGAAAAGCATACCCGCTATAGGAGCGCGGAAAATGCCTGCAATACCGGCAGCGGCACCGCAACCTACCAGAATCATGAGCAATTTAGGCGACAGTCGGAAAGCCTGACCAATATTTGAACCGATAGCCGCCCCGGTAAACACTATAGGACCCTCCGCTCCCACAGAACCGCCAAAGCCGATAGTGATAGAGGAGGCGATAAGTGATGCGTAGCAATTCTTTTTCTTAAGTCTTGACTTGCGTTGTGAAATGGCATAAAGCACCCTGGTCACACCGTGTGATATATCATCTTTAACTACATATTTTACAAACAAGGTCACTATCAGTATGCCGATAACAGGATATACAAGATAAGTCCAGTTTGCTGTAGTAGATGAAAGGTGAGAAGTAAGAAGGCCGGATATAAAGTGAATCAGAAATTTGAGCAACTGCGCTGCAAAACCGCATATCACGCCCACTATGAGTGCCACGAGATATACAAACTGATTCTCCTTGATATGCCGTTCGCGCCATAACACAAACTTCATCCAGGCATCGGTATATTTATTATGAGTCTCTTTGTAAGCCATCAATATTCTTTTTTATACCCCTTTTCCCATCACAACTGTCTTGACAGTATGTATAAGTATCTTAAAATCCATCAGTACCGACATATTAGCCAGATACAGGAGGTCAAATTTAGAACGCTCTACCATTTCCTTAACATTCTTGGCATAGCCGAACTTAACCATACCCCAAGATGTCAACCCCGGTTTTACCTGCTGTAACAGGGTATAATATGGGGCCTCTTTTATAATCTGCCGTATATAAAATTCGCGTTCCGGACGCGGCCCTACAAGCGACATCTCACCCTTCAGCACATTCCAGAACTGAGGTATCTCATCCAATCTGTATTTGCGCAAGACATGACCTACTTTTGTGATACGCGGGTCATCCTCCTCAGAGAGTTGCGGCCCTGATTGCTCGGCATCTATGCGCATACTCCTGAACTTATAAATCTTGAAAGGTTTTTGCCGATAACCTATTCTCTCCTGAGAATAGAATACCGGTCCCTTCGAACCACTCTTGACCATTATGGCGATTGCCGCATATAAAGGTGCGCAAATAAGCATGGCCAGAGAGGAGGCAAGTATATCAATCACACGTTTCAGATTTTTCTGGAAGTCGCTCATAGATGGAGTAGAGAGGTCTACAAACGGCTCGGCCTGAATGTCGGCTAAACGTATGTGAGAGGTGAGATATGAAAGGGAGGAGGGGGATATCTTAATAGGAACACCGTAAGATATGTATTTATAAAGAGTGGAGAGTATGATCTGCTCATCACCTTTTTCGGCTGAAATAATCAGTTGGTCCACACTCTTTTTTTTGCATAGCAACTCAAGATGCCGGTCTGAAATGACCGGGTGAGGTTGAGTTGCACTCACTTCACCCTCGATCGGGATATACCCCAATACAGTATAGCCTAAATTGGTACCGGCATTGGTAATACGGGATGCTGTGTTAAGTGCATTAGGAGAATCACCTATAATGACGGTGTTGAAACTCCACTCATTCTTGGCCAACTTCTTTAAAGCATTAGAAGTCAATATGAAACGTCCGGTATATACGCATACGAACTGAAGCAGAATAAGTATAAACAGGAGTTCGTAATTTAAGGTGCGCGTAGGCAACTGGTCATTTATGAGGAGAGTCAGGAAGATCAGGAGCGAATTGAAGAGAGTACTGAAGAAAGTAGTGGAAAATTCGCTTAAACGAGATCGACCGAAAGGAGAGTTATAATATCCTGACAACCAATATACACCTAAAAATAAAATGGGGAGGAGAATCTGCTCAGTTACCAGTTTGGGGCTAAAGATGTAAGTCAGAAAAGATAGAGCATCCTCTTTATGGGTTACGTGAATGTGAATAAGGTATCTGACATAATTGAAAAGGAAAAAAGCGATATTGGTGGTAAGCAGGTCAATCCCTACATACCGCCACCGCTGAATCTTGATAGAAACCATTTTCCCTTTCATTTCCTATATTACTATTGCAGTTAACGTATGGTCAGAACAGTATTGTCAGGCAGGATTTTAACTATCCTGCTTGCTGAGCGAGGTGTGGTGTCGTCCTGACGGTATCTTACAATATAGTCAACCTTATCACGTATTTCATTTTCTACTTCATCGAAAAACCGAGGAGCCGCTTTGCCGCTTATATTGGCCGAAGTGGAGACAATCGGTTTGCCGAAGGCCAGACAAAGACGAGAAGAGAAATCCTCGCCTGTAACTCTTAATCCGGCTGATCCGTCATCTGCCAAAAGGTTCTCGGCAAGATTGACGGGAGTAGGGTAGATGCATGTTACCGGGGTATCATACTCATCCATAATACGTTTAAGTTTCTCAGGTATTTCAGAAACCCAGTCTGCAAGCATTGACCGTGAACCGACGAGCGAAAGCATACTTTTAGAGTCTTCACGCTTCTTGATTGAATAGATTTTAGCCACAGCCTCCTGATTACAGGCATCGCACCCTAACCCCCAGATGGTGTCTGTAGGGTAAAGGATTACTCCCCCCGAGCGTAATGCATCGAGGGCATTGGATAAATCTAATTCAAAGTCTTTCTCCATATTTATATCAAAGATAGCAAATTTTTGTGGAAAAGATAGTAAGAATCGCGCATAATTTAAGACTGCTTCCCACAAAAATATGTTGATACGGTATTTACTTTTCTTTCGACATGGGGTCTATATCGTCCAATTCTCTGAGCCACATAGCCGCTGACGCATCTGAGGGCATGCGCCAGTCTCCTCTCGGAGAGAGGCATACGGAACCCACTTTGGGTCCGTCGGGCATACATGAGCGTTTAAATTGTTGTGAGAAGAATCGACGATAAAAGTTAATCAGCCACTTATGTATTACTGCCTCATCGTATTTATCTTTAAATGCTTCCTTGGCCAAAAAATAGATTTTTTTCGGAGAAGCCCCATAACGTAATACATGATAAAGGTAGAAATCGTGTAACTCGTATGGACCTACGAGATCTTCTGTTTTTTGCGCTATGCTATCATCGCCATCTTTAGCCGGCACAAGTTCGGGAGAGATGGGAGTATTAACGATATCGATCAATACATCCCGCTCCTTCTCATTAGGCGTGCGGTCAGCAAACCACTCCACCAGATAACGTATCAGGGTTTTAGGGATAGAAGCGTTGATGCCATACATAGACATCTGATCGCCATTATAGGTGCACCATCCGAGCGCCAACTCCGAGAGATCACCGGTGCCGAGTACAATTCCCCCGATCTTATTGGAATAATCCATTATGATCTGGGTACGTTCGCGAGCCTGTGAATTTTCGTAGGTGGCATCGTGAGTATCAGGGTCTTGGTCAATATCTTTAAAATGCTGTTCTACGGCCTTCCCAATAGGTATTTCGATAGATGTAATACCGAGCAATTTCATTAATTGCCAGGCGTTATTGCGGGTTTTTGACGTTGTAGCGAGACCCGGCATTGTTATGCCGTGTATACCCTTGCGAGAGATACCCATCATATCAAAAGTCCTGCATGCTACGAGCAGAGCGAGGGTAGAATCCAGGCCACCCGATACACCGATTACCAGTTTATCGCAATGGATAGTCTTAAGCCGTTGAGCCAGAGCATGACACTGAATTGCAATTATCTCACTGCAATTTTCATTTCTATGTCCGGGGTCAGAAGGCACAAATGGATGGGGATTAATATCGACCGAGACAGAATCATCATGATTTTCCGCCTTACGATTTTTGTAATTGACAGATATAAATCTGAAACCCTCATCAGAAGAGAAATCATTAAAGGTATTATAATGAATCCTGTCAGCCTCTATTTTCTGCAGATCGACATTGCGCGTTACCACGGTCTGATCAAGCGGGAAATCTTCAGAAGCGATTAAGATGGAGCCGTTTTCCGCGATAGCAGAGTAACCGGGTATTGCCAGATCGGTCGAGGACTCACCTCTACCTGCCGAAGAATATGCGTAAACGCATCGGCATCTTGCCGACTGTTGCGAAATAAGAGACCTGCGATAAGCCTGCTTACCGATAGTATGATTGGAAGCCGACAGATTCAGGATGATGTTTGCGCCTGCCATGGCGAGATGAGAAGAGGGGGGTATGGTGACCCAAAGATCTTCGCAGATCTCGACACCTATCTTCATTGCGCCACACTCAAATATAAGATCGCTACCAAACGGGACTTCATCATCACCTATACACACAGATTGATTTTTGACGTTAATACCCGGTTCGAACCATCTGCGCTCATAAAATTCAGAATAATTAGGGATATACGATTTCGGTACGACTCCTAAAATTTTACCATTATGAAACAGGACAGCAGAATTATAAATCTTATTATTTTTACGAATCGGGGCACCAACAGCGATAATAGCATCCGAATCAGCCGATGCTAATTTTATTTGTTGTAATCCATCAACTGCCTTATCAAGAAGAAGAGATTGAAGAACGAGGTCACCCAAAGTATATCCGGTCACAGATAACTCAGGAAATAGAATAACGTCGCAATCCCGATTATGATTGATAATATCAATAATATTGTTGGTATTAGACAATACATCGCCTAATGCAACAAATGGTATGGCAGCGGCAATACGACACAAACCGCAATAACGGAACTCACCCTTTTTCATTACTTTCTTAAAATATAAACAATAAAGTGCAATTATTCCCAAATGTAATATTCTGAATGATATCAGGCATACTGAAAAAGTATTATCTCTTATCAAATAATTACCATTCCGGAATAAAAGCCATTAATGCGAATTTAACTAAAAAAGTTGAGATAATCTAAGAAACTGTTTAAATTTAAATCACCTCGTGTTAAACATGATTTTGAAACGTGTTAAACATGATTTTGAAACGTATTGCACATCATTTTGAAAAGTGTTACACATCATTTTGAAAAGTGTTACACATCATTTTGAAATCTGCCTAAATCGCTAATTAAGAGACATAAGGATAAAAAAGAGAACCGCACAATCGAAAGAAGTATCGATTGTGCGGAAATCAGGTTGCTATACTGACAAAGTCAGCAGGGAGCATATTGAATAGAAGCCGAAATTATTTGAGAGCGGCTTGTACTGCGTCGTTAGGCACCATTTCCTCTTTGAAGACATAAGCGCCTGTCTTGGGAGATTTCTCCATTTTGATGACTTTGCTATAGGTGCGTCCTTCACCTTTTTGAAGAGACGCGACGGTTTTCTTTGCCATAGTTCAGATGCTTATTTTATTTCTTTGTGGATGGTCATTTTTTTGAGGATGGGGTTGTATTTTTTCAACTCCAGACGTCCGGGTGTATTTTTGCGGTTTTTAGTGGTAATGTAACGAGACATACCGGGCATGCCGCTTGCCTTGTGTTCGGTGCACTCGAGAATCACTTGCACTCGATTGCCTTTAGCTTTCTTTGCCATAATTGTAAATAGAATTGCTTATGCAGGGTTGACATTTTAAAGAACCGGAGATATGTTACCGGAAACTAAAAAAGTCTGATCCCCTTTTAGAGTGAAAGGATGTTGATGTTTCTGAAATCGAGATTGCCTTCTGCTTCTGCTCTTTTGAGCGCTGCGTTAAGACCGATTTTGTTGATAATGCGGAGGGCATGTGCTGAAACTACGAGTTCAATCCACATATCCTGCTCTACCCAGTAGAATTTTTTCTTGTGGAGGTTCACTTCAAATTTGCGCTTGGTGCGGCGCTTTGAGTGAGACACATTATTGCCCACCTGGGTTTTCTTGCCGGTAATCTGACAAACTTTTGACATGGCTGTTAAATTTTTTTGCTTAAAAAACTTTTATTGTGATTCCTGGCCGCCATCTCAGTTCTCATATCGTCTTTAAGTGCATCATTTTTAAAGACTTTACAGGATGTGCCACAAAATCAGTGCAAAGTTACAAAAATCATCTGATTTATGCAACTATTGCTAATTCTTTTTTTATATTATTTGTTGCTTTTGATTTCTTGGAGAGATGATTTTGAGTCTTTGGAGTTATGATTTTGACTCTTTGGAGTTATGATTTTGACTCTTGGAGTTACGATTTTGAGTTTGGGAGTGAGTAATCAGGTACTGCAGACGGTTACTCGTCGTTAAAATCTTCTTCGATAGTATAGTGTTTACGCAGAAGATTGAGCAACATAACCATGCCATGATTAGTTGCGCTTTCTATTACCTGAATCCTGTCACCGGGGAAGTGCATACACTCGGTTTCTATATGCTCCCCATACTTAACCGCCATCCACACTGTGCCAACCGGTTTGAACTTCGACCCGCCGTCAGGTCCGGCTATTCCGGATGTAGCAATGGCGCAGTCGGAGTGCATGAGTTTTGCAACACCCTCTGCCATAGCAGTGACAACCTGACGGCTGACTGCTCCATGAGTCGATATCGCTTCGCGTGGCACTTTCAATATCTCCGCCTTTACATCGTTAGAGTAACTCACTACGCTGCCGAGGAAATATGCCGACGAACCGGGTATCTCTGTTATACGGTGCGCGAGATTCCCTCCGGTGCAACTCTCGGCGCAAGCGATGGTGAGTTCGCGTTCCTTCAACAGCATTCCGAGTGTTTCAGCCAGAGTTGTCTCCTCCATAGCGACTACATCTTCGGTAAATATATCATTAAGATTACGATGTAGTTTATTAAGATGGAAGCGCAATAATTCTATTCCGCTATGAATTCCTGTCAGTGTAATTGTGGTGACAAGATGAGTGGTGTCGATACTGATCTTGACATACTCCGGCAGAGTCTCTTCAAAATGACGCATTACTTTGTCGAGTTCCTCGCGCGTATATCCATATATTACAATATGTCGCTTTTCAGTAAATGTGGGTCGCTTATCTTGCTCAGGATTATTTGTGCTCATGGTAATATAAGTGGTTATAGATTATATTCGGTGGGTTAATCTTGATTAGAGATTGTAGTTCGGGCGTATGGTGGAAGAGAATAATCTGTGTTGTAATCTTTAGAAAATCTCAAGGCACCGGCAATAGCCACCATCGCTGCATTATCGGTAGTGAAAGCCCTTTTTGGAATCCAACTTCTGATACCTCGCTCATCACAGAATTTTTTTACCGCTTCTCTTACACCTGAATTAGCAGAAACCCCTCCGCCGATTGCAATTTCGCGGGGTTGATAGATCTTGACTGCTTTTGCTAATTTATCGAGCAGGATATCGATAATTGTTTTTTGAAGCGAGGCTGCCAAGTCGGCCTTATTCTCCTCAATAAAGTCAGGATTCTGCTTGAGGTTATCCCGAAGTGTGTAGAGGAAACTGGTCTTTAACCCGGAAAAAGAATAATCGAGACCGGGGATATGAGGTTTTGAAAATTTAAAGGCATCAGGGTTACCCTCTGCAGCGAGGCGATCAATATGCGGGCCTCCCGGATAGGGGAGTCCCATCACTTTAGCGCATTTATCAAATGCTTCACCTGCGGCATCATCGATAGTTTTGCCTACGATCTCCATCTCCTCCGGACTCTTTACAATGATAATTTGCGAATTGCCGCCCGAAATCAGAAGACACATATAAGGAAAAGAGGGAGTCTCATCCTCGGGATTCTCTTTTACAAAATGCGACAGGGCGTGAGCCTGAAGGTGATTGACATCAATTAGCGGAATATTAAGACCTAAAGATAATCCTTTAGCGAAAGAGGTGCCAACTAAGAGAGACCCTAACAGGCCCGGTCCGCGGGTATATGCTATAGCAGTCAAATCCTCTTTTTTAATACCTGCCTGTCGTATAGCCTCACTCACTACCGGCAGTATATTCTTCTGATGGGCGCGGGATGCCAATTCAGGTACCACACCCCCGTAAGCCTCATGTACTTTCTGGCCGGCAATGACATTAGAGCGCAGGATGCCGTCAATAAGCACTGCCGCCGAGGTATCATCGCATGATGATTCTATTCCTAATATTACATTCATTATGCTTGTGTCGGTTAAGATACTTACTTAACAGATTGTGTCAATCCGTAGATATTCTTGATAACAAAATTAACTAAAAAAATTATCAATCCAATTAAATTCGTTAATTTTGTACTCTAATAATCATGTTATCCGTTTTTCTGTCTGCCATAATCTAAAAAAAATATTGGGGGACATTCTTAACCGGCTACATATAGTATGAGCAAGAGCGAGCAATTGAAATGGTTTTATAAAGTCGTGAGGAGCATTATCTTCACGTCTGTAGCACTTGTATGCGCTATATGGGTCTTGCTTTATGTTTTGTTGAGCCTGCCTCCTATACAGAGATATATCTGCAATGTGGCACAGAAAGAATTGTCGCAACTGTGCAATTCAAGGGTTGAGATAGGTGACGTGACGATACGTCCATTTAATGAGGTAGTCATAAGGGATGTGAAACTTTACGAACCGATGACTGAAAAAACTTGTATCGAGATAGATAAAGTCGGTGCGGGTATCAGTCTCTGGGAGTTAGTGCGTCATGGCAAGATTATGATCACATATTCTGAACTAATATCCCCCGATATAAAAATAACGCAGTCAGAAGAAGGGTCGCCGCTCAATATACAATTTCTTATAGATGCGTTTGCGCCTAAGGATAAGAATAAACCCCCTACAAAGTTTGATTTGCGCATCTGCAATGTAGTGCTTCGTAAAGGAACGATAAGTTTTGACAAACTTTGGTGCGGACGCAAACCGAATGATGTTATAGACTATAATCATCTCAAAATTACCTCACTGAGTGCTGACGTAAATATTCCCCGCCTCAGTAATGAGGATATGGAGTTTGACCTGCGCCGCCTGGCATTTGTATTATCTCCGGGCCTTAAAGTCGAGAAGATTGCCTCTAAGGTATCCGTATTAAACGGAGGTGATATAGATGTCCATGATTTTGTATTGCAGTTAGAAAAGACTACATTGCGCTTATCAGATCTGACGTTGCCGATTAAAACAAAAGGGGGTTTAAAAAAATGGCTGACCTCGGAAACGGTAGATTTAGAAATAGATATAACGGATTGTGTGCCAAGTGAATTTGCCGCATTTTATCCCGCATTGAAGAACTTCAAAAATAAATTTGATCTTCGGTTGCAGGCTACAGGAGGTTTGAAAGGGTTGAAACTCAATAAGTTGGCTATTTCTGAAAGTGAGGGTGATATGTCGCTCAATGTCAACAATATGTCGCTTGCTACCGTAACTGATTCGTTGTCAAGAGTTACCGGTATCCGCAATCTTGAATTAGAAGAATTGGCATTAAAGAGTGGTGCTGAATTTAATAGCGTATTGATAGAAGTATTTGGAGATCTACTTCCACCAAAGGTATGCGAATCAATTAAAAATGCCGGGAGTGTGGAACTTCGGGTATCGGGTGAGAGTGATTTAATAAAAAATAACGGATCGTTGAACCTCCTGTTTAAAAGCGGTTACGGCGATTTTGATATGGATGCGTTGTTGCTTGCAGAAGAGCATAATCTCGGCAAGTTGAAATTCAACTTAGCAACTTCCGGAATAGAAGCGGGCAGAATGTTGTTTATTCCCGCTATAGGAGGAGTGGAGATGTATCTTGACGGAGAGGCGCAGTTCAACAATCGCATATTCGAAAAGGGTTATTTATCCGGCCTGTTACAATCTGACGGTATTCCGGAGTCCAAAATCAGTACCATATCATCATTAATACCAAGCGCGGAACTATCTTTTAAAATCCCCTCTGCCGAAATAAATTCGTACGACCTCAGCGATGTCAGCGCGTATATAGAGAAAGAGGGCAACTATACAAAACTTGAGATCGAATCAGGAGATAAAAATCTGCATTTCGGTATCAATGGAGAAGTCATGGTAAATGGTACCGACTCGCGAATTATCCTGAACGGAGTGTTAGACAAATGTCGTCCCGGTATCCTCGGATTAAAAGGGAGTACTCCGGCAGATGCTATTTCTCATGAATTACCTGCAATCCAACAGATGTTGCTGTCAGGAGAATTTGATATAGATTTACAAGGAAATAATATAGATAATCTTAGCGGCAATGCGAAATTTTCAAATCTCGGATTGGAAAATCTTAAAAACGGCAAAGTTTTATCACTCAATAAATTAGATTTAGAAGCGGGGATAGAGAATAGCGGCAACAGATACTATGCTGTAACGAGCGACTGGTTTGCCGGAGAAATTACCGGCACCTTCACTCCGACCGGGTGTGTAAATTCGGTACAAAACATTATAGCCCGGGCATTACCGACATTTGTACCGTCACCTCATGTCGACCGGGAGTCGGTTGAGAGGGGAGATTTCCGGTTTGTAATATTCAGAAACGGAGGGTGGATAGATTATCTGAATCTCCCGGTCAATCTGCTATATGAGGCTACTATAACGGGTGGTTGGAATTCCGAAGATAATACGGTTGACCTCAAGATTGATGCTCCGTATATACAGCAAGGTAAAGACAAACTCATACAGCACACCGCTCTTAATCTCAGTGTCAAGGATGGTGAGGGTAGGGGAAACATCTTTAGTTCGATTCCCACCAAGAAAGGTATACTAAATTTAGGTATAGATCTTAATACCACACCTGAAACGGCCAACGTAGGAATACATTTCAATCCCGGAAGTAACGGTGCATTCTATGGCGACTTATTTATAAGCGCATCCGAAAAAACGATGCTAAACTCGGCAGGTAAAGAACTTAATGTAACGATACACCCATCTAAAATATATCTCAATCATGCCGAGTGGGATATGAGCGAGTCTCAAATAGATTATGCCGACAAGCGAATTGCAGTTACCGGACTCTCATTAGGGCATGGAGACCAATATATCAATATCGGAGGTGTAGCATCACCCTCATTAGATGATGAGGTCAGAGTAGTGTTGCAAGATATAGATTTAAACTATGTCTTTGATACTCTCAATATAGATGTGGCACAATTTGGAGGTAATGCTACCGGAATCGCAGTAGGTAGAGGCTTGCTCTCCAAGAATATGCAGGCATATACCGAGCGACTGCATGTCAACGATCTAAGTTATAATAATTGTGTACTCGGCGACGGAGACCTGAAGGGAGACTTTGATGTAACTAAGAAGAGGGTGGGAATATATGCCGATATACACGAAAACGGCAGATATGCCGCGACTGTAGACGGAGGTATCTGGATCGGGAAGGATTCACTCTCATTTGACTTTGGCGCCGATAAGGTAAGGGTTGGATTCCTACAATATTTTATGAAGGCATTTACATCACATGTAGATGGACGCGCATCGGGCAAAGCACTCCTTTATGGCACCTTTAAGGACGTGAATATGAAAGGTCGTATGCTGGCCGACTCAGTAGCGATTAAGGTTGATTACTCCAATGTAACCTATACAGGTTCAGACTCCATAATAATCGACCCCGGCAAAATTATGATACCAAGGTTTGAACTGCATGATTTATACGGTCATAAGGGGTATCTGTCGGGAATACTTGAACATGACAACTTCCATCGTCCGGAGTTTGATTTCAGGATTACCGAGGCCGATAAGTTATTATTGTATAATACCAATGCAGCGATAAATCCTGTATGGTACGGTAAGATATTCGGTTCGGGTACGGGTAGAATAGTTGGTGACGAGGAGTATATACGTCTGATTGCAGATATGACAACCGAAGAAAACTCGGAGTTTACATTTGTATTAGACGATTCGAAAGAAGCGATCAATTACCAGTTCTTAACCTTTACCGATCGCAAAAAGAGCCTGACCGAGAGTCAGATGGAAGTAAAATTGTCTGAACCCGATGAAATAGTAAAAGCCTTCAACCGCAAGATCGAGGCATCTGCGGGACCGCCAACGGTGTTTGCAATGGATATCAGAGCCACTATCACTCCATCGGCAAAGTTGACATTAGTGATGGATCCGGTAGCGGGAGATAAGATTACAGCCCGCGGAGAGGGTTCGATGAATCTCGGATACAGCACGGAGAGTGATGAATTGCGTATGTATGGCAAATACACTCTGAGTGAGGGTACCTATAACTTCTCATTGCAAGATCTGATACTCAAGGATTTCATTATTAAAGACGGCAGCAGCATCTCGTTTAACGGAGATCCTATGGCGGCGATGCTCAACATCAGAGGCGCGTATAGAGTGAATACCAATCTGACAGATCTTGATGCCAGTTTTGCCACCGATAAAGATCTCAATCGGGTTAATGTACCCGTCGATGCAATGTTGCTCGTGACAGGAGATCTCAATTCGCCGGATATAAAGTTTGACATAGAATTACCTACTTTAAATTCGGAGGTAGAACAGAAGGTGCGCAGTATAATATCGTCAGATGATATGATGAATATGCAGATGATATACCTGCTTGCACTCAACAGATTCTATACACCGGACTATTCCGGCAATTCCAACACCGGAGGAGAATGGGCGTCGGTGGCATCGTCAACGTTATCTTCGCAACTGCAGAATATACTGGGGCAATTGACCGATAAAGTAACGGTTGCGCCATCATTAAGATCTGACAAAGGAGACTTCAGCGATCTGCAGGTAGATGTGGCATTATCATCGAGATTGTTTAACAACCGGTTGCTGATCAACGGTAACTTTGGTTATAGAGACCCCTCTACGAGCAGTACAACCTTTATAGGTGATTTTGATATAGAATATTTGCTTAACAGATCTGGTAATTTCCGTCTTAAAGCATATAACCACTTTAATGACCAGAACTATTACCTGAAATCCGCGCTAACCACACAGGGAATAGGATTAGTGTGGCGCAAAGACTTTGACACTCTCTTGCCACGTCGCAAAAAATCGGAAAAGTCGGAAAAGTCGGAAAAGTCTGATCGCCCGGATACGCTCAACGTAAAACAGATACCCGATTCTACTCATAACTAATAACCGGTACCTCGAATCTCATCACTCATATAAAAAGCATAATCCGGATAAAATCTGCGAAGAGCAGGCGCATGGGATATAAAAAAGAGGTTGCGCAATCCGGGCGCAACCTCCTGAGGAGTATTATGGTATGTAATTAATTATTTGAAAAGGTATTGAGAAGAGATCGACTGGTTGTTGTGGATACGACGGATTGTATCGGCAAACAACTTGGCAACCGGGAGAATGGTAGCCTTATCGTTCTCTTTAACGTAGGGGATAGAATCTGTGAAGATAATCTCTGTGAGTCCGGAAGATACAACTCGATCAGTTGCGGGATCAGACATTACGGGGTGTGAGCAGAGGGCTCTTACTGATGAAGCACCGAATGAGAGGAGGAGGTCGGCAGCCTTGGTAATAGTGCCGGCGGTATCAACGATGTCGTCAATCAGCACTACATTTTTACCTTCTACATCACCGATTACAGTCATCTTTTCAACTACGTTGGCCTTGGCACGCTGCTTATGACAAAGTACGAGAGGTACGTCAAAATACTTAGCGTAAGAATTAGCACGTTTAGCACCACCTACGTCGGGAGAAGCGATAACCATATCCTTAAGATGCAGACTTTCGAGATACGGAATGAAAATAGATGAAGCATATAGGTGATCGACAGGCACATTGAAGAAACCCTGAATCTGATCAGCATGGAGATCCATGGTGATAAGGCGGTCTATGCCGGCTACACTCAGAAGGTCTGCTACGAGTTTGGCAGCGATCGACACACGAGGCTTATCCTTACGATCCTGTCTTGCCCATCCGAAATATGGGATAACAGCGATAACCTTTCCTGCAGATGCTCTCTTGGCGGCATCAATCATCAGGAGTAATTCCATGAGATTGTCGGAGTTGGGGAAGGTACTCTGTACGAGGTAAACCTCGGCTCCGCGGATAGATTCCTCAAAGCCTACTTCGAATTCACCATCGGCAAAATGCTCAATCTTCATTTTGCCGAGTTCGATTCCCAGATCTTTGCAAATGGCTTCGCCAAGATAAAGGCTTTTTGAGCCGGCAAAGACCTTAATGGGGGGGAGACTATTGCTCATAATATTGTAAAAATGGAGTTAAGTTGTGCAAATTTAATCATTTTTTTGCTGATTTGCTCGCTCTTTTCGGATTTTTTGAGACCTTATCAGGAAATATCTCAGGCTGCTTGGCTCCGGATAGGGGTAAGACAAGTGCATTCTTACCTTTGACAGTAATAGATAAAGGTTCTGTTCTTGAGATAGTTAACCGGATATTGTCGTTCCATAGCAAGTCGACGGTGTGCAATTCCCCTTCATGAAGGTGAGCCATATCGAAGGCGAGGTCGGGGATATTGATTTTAAGATTTTTTTCCGAGTCGCTGAAGTTTGTCACGATCAGGAGAGCCTCCTCATCGGTATAGCGTAAAAATGCGAAGCAAGAGTGAGGGTCAAAATCATAAGAATTTAGATTGGCATACATCAAGTCAAAGAAATGCCCCTCGCGTAGAGCCGCATTATCGTTACATAGATTTAAAACGGTAGAGTAGACTTTTCGCAACCACTTCTCATGAGCGGTCAATTTCGCCACTGAGCATTTACCATTGTCATACCATCGGCGCATAACATCGTAACTCCAGTAGTCAAAAATGGTAGATCGGTTGTTAAACCCTGCGAAGCCCTCGTTTTCGGTAGCGGATTCTCCTAACTCCTGACCATAATATATCATATACGGACCGGAAGATAACATGCTGCTGACAACCAGATAGGGGATAACTTTAGAAGGATCACCGGCAAACTCAATCGAGCCGAATCTTACTTCATCATGGTTCTCAAGGAAGTTTAACATCTTATCACCGATGCCGTCTACAGTCTGCCAAGCCGATGTGAGTTGAGCCGCTGAGAAATTATAACGCTCGATACCTACGAGTTTGTCGTAAAGGTTTACCTTATCATACAGGTAATCAAAACATCCGTAATCAAGAAAAGGACGATATAAACCTACATCATAAATCTCACCGATAAACAGGGTATCGGGATTCACCTCCTTAACCTGCGGTATAGCCCAATGCCAGAATGCCAACGGAACCATAAACACCATATCGCATCTGAAGCCGTCAACACCTTTAGATACCCAATATCTCAGTATATTGAGCATCTTCAGCCAGGTGTCCGGCACCGGAGTGAAATGGTCGGAATTATCACCATAATCGTGGCCATAATTTAATTTTACAGTTTCATACCAGTCATTTCGGCCGCAAAATGCAGAGAAGCAATCATTTCCGGTAGCCTTTGCCGGAAACTCGATATATGGTTCGCTACCCTCAGATGCTATGCAAAAATCGGGAGAAAATTGCTGATTGGGAATATAGTAATAGTTATTGTGGGGAGCGAAATAATAAGTTTTATTATCTGAAGCACCGAAATCTTCCACTCCATCGGGAGCCATATCAGAGTGATATATTCGAGCGGTGTGATTAGGTACGAAGTCTATCAGAACTTTCATACCGGCTTTATGAATACGCTCCACACACTCCTCAAACTCCTTGATTCTCTCTGCCGGATTTACTGCTATAGCAGGATCAACATCGTAATAGTCTTTAATGGCGTATGGTGATCCGGCCTCACCCTTTACCACGTTAGGATTGTCGAGGGGGATGCCATAAGAAGTGAAATCTGATTTTGTGGCATGCTCGATTACGCCGGTCAGCCATATACAGTTAACCCCCATATCCTTCAGCGATCGAAGCAAACGGGGAGTATAGTCATTTAATTTTCCGGAACCGTTTTGGGTGATTTTACCGTCGGGGATGTTAACGTCAGAGGTATTGGTGAGGATACGAGGAAAGGTCTGATATATTATAGGGCGCTGTGAACCGCGACCGATTATGTTATCACCTTTAGTCATATAAATACTTGATATTAGGATTTAATGGATAATTCAAGTACTTTACAAGTAGCATCATAACCTATCTTAACGGCTTTTTGCAAAGCGTGCAGATCAAAGGTGCCAAAGCGAGCGCTGCCGGAAGTTCTGACTACAAAATCGCATATATTCAGATCCTGCAGGGTATTAGCCTTAGACATCAGGTTGTAAGTACGTAAAGTAATATCGAGAAGAGTATCTTTATATTTATAATTGCGATTAAGAGGAGAGCAGTTGAGACCGTATAGAATTTTGCAATGTTTACGTATGGCCCACGCCGGGAGGTTACGGAGTACTCCCCCGTCAACATATTTTACGCCATTTATTTCAACGGGAGGGAAGATGATGGGGATACTGCAGGAAGCGAGAACTCGGGGTATTATTTCACCTTTAGACCAACCTACCGATTTACCGGCATCAAGGTCGGTAGCGCATACTACGGTAGGTATCCGCAAATCTTCCAGATGTTTTACCGGGAGCCAGGAGTCAAGCAATTTGGCAAACCGATCGAGTTTAAACAGCCCCGTCTTCGGGATAGTGAGTTGAGTATAATTGCTGAATTCATCATACTCTTGAAAACAATCTATGATATCCTGCGGTGAGAGGCCGGCGGCATATAAAACTGCGGCGATACTCCCGGCTGAGACACCGGAGATAATGTCGGCAGAGACTCCAAACTTCTCAAAAGCCATCATAGCACCGATATGGGTAAAACCCTTGGCACCTCCCCCGCTGAAAGCGAAACCGATGCGAGGTGGTTTAGGGTTAAGACCGATGCGTTCGAGTAGACCGTCAATTTTTAATTGCATGTTACAAAATTAAGAAAAAAAATCTGCCTTCGCAAGATTTGCAAAGGCAGATTGTGAGATTATAAATCAGGTAGAAATGATTATTTACCAGATTACGATACGCTCAGAGAGGCCGGCGGCATATAAAACTGCGGCGATACTCCCGGCTGAGACACCGGAGATAATGTCGGCAGAGACTCCAAACTTCTCAAAAGCCATCATAGCACCGATATGGGTAAAACCCTTGGCACCTCCCCCGCTGAAAGCGAAACCGATGCGAGGTGGTTTAGGGTTAAGACCGATGCGTTCGAGTAGACCGTCAATTTTTAATTGCATGTTACAAAATTAAGAAAAAAAATCTGCCTTCGCAAGATTTGCAAAGGCAGATTGTGAGATTATAAATCAGGTAGAAATGATTATTTACCAGATTACGATACGCTCAGAGGCGGGGCGATACATTTTGTCACCCTCTTTAATATCGAAAGCGTCCATAAAGGGAGCGATATTCTTAAGTGTCACGTTCACGCGGTTTTCGCCCAGAGAGTGTACATCTGTCATAGTGAGTTTTTTCTTCTCTGCATCGCGTACATTCTGAGCCCAGAGATTAGCGTAATTCATGTAGAATACCTGAATGGGGTCAATACCATCGATTTTAGCCTCTTCGGCCTTAATATCCACACCCTTTTTCTTTTGAGAGTCAAGGAATGCAGTCATCGCTACACGCAGTCCACCCTGGTCAGCGATATTCTCACCGAGGGTATACGAACCGTTGGCCATAACGCCGGGAAGTACTTCAACCTGATCAAACTGGTTTGCAAGACCTTGAGTCAATTCGGCAAATGCTTTTGCATCTTCGGCGGTCCACCAGTTGTTCATATTGCCTACTGCGTCAAAGTTACACCCCTGGTCGTCAAAACCGTGGGTAAGTTCGTGGCCGATTACCACGCCGATACCACCGTAATTCTCGGCATCGCTTGCATTTGCGTCAAAGAAGGGAGCCTGCAGGATACCGGCCGGGAAAACGATTTCGTTATTAAGCGGATTGTAGTAAGCGTTGATAGTCTGCGGAGTCATACCCCATTCAGAGCGATCTACGGGTTTACCCCACTTGGCGAGGTACTCATCGTTATGCCAGAGATTAGCATTATGAATGTTCTCATAATAAGAGAGAGAGGGGTCGATATTGAGAGTAGAATAATCTTTCCACTTATCGGGATAGCCGATCTTAACGGTGATGGCATTGAGTTTCTTGATCGCTTCAAGTTTGGTCTCATCGCTCATCCAGGGGAGGTTGATGATGTGTTTGCCCAGAGCAGTGCGCAGGTTTTCTACCAGACCCTCCATATATTTTTTAGAAGATTCGGGGAAGTACTGCTCAACATAAAGTTCACCTACCGCTTCGCCGAGACGACCTTCGGTAGCACCGAGTACTCTCTTCCAACGGGGTTGCTGACTCTCGACACCGCTCATAACCTTATTAAATTCAAAATGAGCGTCGCTGAAGTCATCGCTCAGATAAGGAGCGGCATCCTGCACAAACTGCCAGAGATAATAATCCTTGATTTCGCGGGCAGGAAGAGTAGAGATAAGTTTATCGGCCTGCTTAACGGTATTGATCTCGGTTACGATAAACTGATCGGGGGTATCGATCTTCATAGTCTCTTTAAAGAAGCGATCCCACGGGATATTGGGACAAGTAGATTTAACCCAGTCGATAGAACGAACGTTGTTGAGAGCGTGCATATCACGGGTCTGTTCGCGAGTCCAGGTAGAGTCAGCGATAAGAGTCTCGACTTTAAGAACATTCTTGGCGATACGCTTGGCATCCTTTTTAGAGAACCCTGAGAGCATCATATCCTTCTCAATAAGTTTGAGATAAGCGTCGCGGATCTTCTTATTGTCAGCATCTTTGACCAGATAATAATCTCTGTCACCAAGAGTCAGACCACCTGAACCGATATACATAGCATATTCGGCGGAATTATTAAGGTCTTCCTGAGGATATGCACTAAAGAAAGGTGCGGCATAATATTTATGCATCCAGAGAAGAAGATCAGTCATCTCCGAGGCAGGTGTTGAATCGATCTTCTTAACTACATCCTGAATAGGTTTGGCACCGAGTTGGTTGCGCTTTACGGAGTCCATACCTGACTCGTAAAGAGCGGAAATCTTGTAGGCGATTGTACCGGGTTCGGGATTTTTAGATGCCAGACCGGTCACAATGCGGCGCACGCGGTTATTGCTCGAATCGGTAAGGATGTTAAATTGGCCATAGCGGGAATACTCCGGGCTCAGGGGATTTGCATCCATCCAATGCTGATTAACGTGACGATAAAAATCTTCAGAGG
This sequence comes from uncultured Porphyromonadaceae bacterium, assembly GCA_947175665.1. Taxonomy (GTDB): domain Bacteria; phylum Bacteroidota; class Bacteroidia; order Bacteroidales; family Muribaculaceae; genus Lepagella. Next base: position 5,682 of record CAMWNR010000008.1, on the reverse strand, counting down.
CAGGTATATTTTGAGAGATACCTTTGCCATCAAGCGATTTCAGATGCTCTTCGGCAGAAGCGGACAGTACTGATCCGGCTGCGACTGCCAAGAGTAATAGGCTGTACTTATTCATAAAAATATAGATTAATAATATTGATTTTCATTAGTTACTCGTCAGGCTTATATTCAAGTATGTCGGCAGGTTGGCATTCGAGAATCTGACAAATACTTTCCAATGTTGAAAACCTGATGGCTTTTGCCTTCCCGGTTTTAAGTATTGAGAGATTAGAGGGGGTGATACCCATCTTATCCGCTAAATCGCCCAAAGATATTTTCCGTCGGGCCATCATTACATCAAGATTGACTATTATTGGCATAAATCGGGAAAATATTAAATTGTTAATTCTTGATCTTCACGGATTTTGATACCGAGCATCCAGATTTCGGCCATAAGCAATCCTATTGCACTGAGCAGGAGATCACTCCAAGGGAAAGACCAGTTGGCATCAATAGAGTATCCCTGCATAGAGAGAGAAAGTGCATGGAATATCGATTCGTGGCCGATGCCGGTGAGTATTTCAAATATAGTGATAATAAGAAGGATATATGAAAATTTGCGAAGCAACTTGGCATTCTTCCTTATAAAAATATCCTGACGTGAGATATTAATGATAAACTTGATAAAGGTCCATATCAAAGGTATCAGCAATATTATCTCAATAGGATATGCTATAATAATAAGCCATTGCCAAAAAGAGGGTACGTTTTTCTGCGGAGCCAGTACAGCGACTGAATCTATAAGAATGGGTAGTTTCTCTCCGTTGGCGAATACGATTGAATCATTGGGTTGAAAATAAGTCTGTCCGGTGGGGGTAAATGTCATATTTATTGGGACTTCCAATTCGGTGGGTGTGGCCTTGGGTTCCCCTTTAACTCCGGCATTATAGCCCGCTGTAAATCCCTCGCTAAAATGTGAAATCATTTTAATGCCGGGCAGTAGTACAGAGGCGCAGACTATACCTATTATAGCAACGGAGAGAAGATATATCCAGGTTTTTCTCATATTATTTCTTGTAATAATTGCGACTGCAAAAATAATAATTTAATTGAATTGTACAAAAAAATTATTGATAAACGATAAATTTTACTTCTCTAAATCTTAATTATTTTCATTTTACTCACCGCGCGTGTTTACATATAGTCAGGGATAATATAGATTTATCGTTCGAGGCACAGAGAAAAGAGATTATATTAATGACGCTACCGTAGATAACTTTATTTCTGTCTCTTCCCACTCTGAGGTGGGGTCAGAATCGTGGGTAATTCCGCCACCGGCATATAAGGAAATTCTTTTTTCGTATGCCGAATAGTGTCCGCATCGCAGAGTGGCGTAAGTATGCAGAGAGTTATCGGCGGAGTAAATCCCAACCATCCCTCCATAGCATTGGCGGGAGTGCAATTCATTTTTTTCAATGAAGTCCATTGCTTCTTTGCGAGGAAATCCACTTATGGCCGGAGTAGGTGCTAAGGTGGAAAGCAGAGATGTGAAAAGGTCTCGTTCTGATGAGATATTCTCATCTGGCACCTTATCCATGACGGTGCTTATTTTGGTCTCGAGATGTATTACAGGTCCGCATCTCTTAGTATACGGGCCTGTTATTTCAGGTTTTAAGTTGCTGCGGAGAAATATATTTTGGATAAATGAAGTAACGATACTCTGTTCGTCGATATTTTTTTTATCCCAAGGGGAGTCTATGCAAGCCGCCGGTCGGGTACCTGCGAGGGCCACAGAGTGTAGAGAATTGCCATCTCTTTCAAGTATAACCTCGGGAGTAGCACCTATCCAGGTACCGAAATCTGAGGTTGAAAAGAGAAATACGGCCGCATCAGGATACCTTGTGCAGAGTCTGTCGAAAATTTCTGTAGCACTCGCGTCGGTGGGTATGTTGAATATGCGCGACGCTATTATTTTTGCCTTGACTCCCGAGTCAGACTCAAGTCTGCTGATCTCTCCGATGCAATTGTTAATAAGTTCAAAGTGAGAATCTTTAGGTGTCGATAAAGGTAATGCGCCATTGGACTTAAAATACTCAGTGTCATTTTCCATCACCCACTTGTTAATTAAATCATAATCAACAGGAGTATTAACAAAAGGGATGGAGAAAATGCAATTCGACTCTCCATAACGAGAGAATATGAATCCGTCATCAAGGCCATGTTTCACATCAGCACAAAAACCATGGTAAATATTAGAATGACCGGGGAGTCGGAAAATAAAAAAGTTCATTATTTAGCAATCTGCTGATTATCAATGTGTAGAAAGAGGGGTGAGGAAAATCAGATTACCTCACCTATAATCTCAAAGGGGTAAGCCTCGGTAATCACCACCTCTACAAACTTACCGAGAGGTAGAGACGCCCCCTTTATAATAACTTCAGGGTCAACTTCGGGAGAATCAAATTCAGTACGTCCGATGGAGTCGTTGCCGTCATGTCTCTCTACGAGTACCTTAACCCTTTTACCTATAAGTGTAGAAAGAGGGGTGAGGAAAATCAGATTACCTCACCTATAATCTCAAAGGGGTAAGCCTCGGTAATCACCACCTCTACAAACTTACCGAGAGGTAGAGACGCCCCCTTTATAATAACTTCAGGGTCAACTTCGGGAGAATCAAATTCAGTACGTCCGATGGAGTCGTTGCCGTCATGTCTCTCTACGAGTACCTTAACCCTTTTACCTATAAGTTCTTCATTTAGAGAGAGGGCTATTTCTTCTTGCAGAGCCATAAGTTTGTCGAGTCGTGCTTCCTTAACCTCTTGACTAATTGAATCCTCAAGATTTTTTGCACCCCAAGTATCATCTTCTTCACAATAAGCAAAAGCGCCCATACGGTCAAACCGTTGAGACTTTACAAAATCGAGCAACTCTTCAAATTCCTGCTCACCTTCGCCCGGGAATCCCGTCATCAATGTTGTGCGCAGGCGTATGCCGGGTACTCTGTCGCGAATCGTGCTGATTAGACTAAGAGTCTCATCTTTAGTGATATGGCGACGCATATTCTTTAATACCGGGTCAGAGATATGCTGGAGAGCGATGTCAAGATACTTGCACACATTCTTCTTTTCGCGTATTACATCAAGGATATCCATCGGGAAATCAGCCGGGTAAGCATAGTGGAGTCTGATCCACTCCACGCCGGGTATATCAGCCATATCCGAAATCAGGTCGGCCAGACCGGACATACCCGATTGCGGTGCCGGGAGATCCTTACCATACGAAGAGAGATCCTGAGCAATAACATTAAATTCAACAACTCCTTTAGAAACCAAACTTTTAACTTCCTCAAGAATCTCATCTTTAGGTCTGGAATGATGGCGTCCGGTAATCAAAGGGATTGCGCAGAAAGCGCAAAAACGATTGCATCCTTCGGAGATTTTAAGAAATGCACTCCACGGGGGAGTGGTCAGATTGCGCTCCCAAACTTTTGGTGTATCGATAGGTGAAAGAGTAGGGAGTTGCTCTACAAATTGAGACCAATTAAACTTACCATACCACTTATCAACCTCCGGAATCTCAGACTTTAACTCACCCGGATATCTTTCAGACAGGCAACCCATGACAGCGATATTGCCTATTTTACCTTCATTTTTAGCATTGGCGAGTTCAAGGATAAGATTGATAGACTCCTCTTTAGCATCACCGATAAAACCGCATGTATTGACCATAACCCATTCGCCGCATGGGTTCTCGCTATCGTGACAAGATGTATAGCCTTTTGCTTCCAATCGCCTTAGTAAGCGCTCGGAATCAACGAGGTTTTTAGAGCATCCCATTGAGATGACGTCAATTCTTCCTTTTTTATAAGACATGGCCAGACAAAGTAAAGAGATAACAAGAAACCGGAATTATACTATCCGGATTCTTATATATTCGTTGGAAAAATCTAACTTGCTTAAATTTTGATAGTTACCGATGAGTTACTTCTTATCAAATAAAGATTTTACAAATTCCTTAGCATTAAAAATCTGCAGATCTTCCGGTTTTTCGCCGAGTCCGAGATATTTGATAGGTATCTTATGTTTATTAGAGATACCGATTACTACACCACCCTTGGCAGTCCCGTCAAGTTTGGTGATAGCGAGCGCATTGACATTTGTAACGGCAGAGAATTGTTCGGCCTGTTCGTAAGCATTTTGACCAGTAGAACCGTCAAGTACGAGCAATACTTCTTGCGGAGCCTCCGGCACTACGCGCTTTACAACCTTACCGATTTTTTCCAACTCTCTCATCAGACCGGCTTTATTGTGAAGTCGGCCGGCTGTGTCAATGATTACTACATCTGCATTTTGGGCTTTGGCCGCGCTGACTGTGTCAAAGGCTACTGCTGCGGGGTCAGAACCCATTTGCTGTTTTATTACAGTTACACCTGCGCGTTGACCCCACAGTTCAAGTTGGTCGATGGCTGCAGCGCGAAATGTGTCAGCGGCACCGAGTATAACCTTATTGCCTGCTGCTTTATATTGGTGAGCGAGTTTACCTATTGTAGTAGTTTTACCTACCCCATTCACGCCCACGACCAGAATAACGTAAGGGCGATTATTAGCGGGAACCTGAAAATCCTCAAGCACCTCTTCACCATCGAGAGTAGGAGGTACGATCATATCAGAAACCTCCTCAGAAAGGAGATTATGGAGTTCCTGAGTCGAAACATACTTATCTTTTGCCACTCGCTTCTGGATACGGTCTATTATTTCGAGGGTGGTATCGACTCCTACGTCAGAGGTAATGAAAACTTCTTCAAGATTATCGAGCACCTCATCATCGATAGTAGATTTACCCGCAACCGCGCGAGTAATTTTCGACCATACACCTTCTTTAGTTTTTTCGAGTCCCTGATCAAGTTTCTCCTTTTTTTCGCGAGAAAAAAGTTTGTTAAAGAATCCCATATAATAAATAATCGGTTTTTAAATAAAATGATACTCATTTCCCGTATGCTGCATACTCGGCATAATAATAGTCAATTCGCTAAGTTAATAATCCAAGTAAACTCACTGCATTATATAAGTATCACCAGGTATATAATACTCTACCATAAGAGTAAAATATTAAATATACATAATGGATACAAAATTACGAAAAAAAAATTATTGAGTCTATAAAAATATTGCAAAATCTAAATTAGGCTCCTACCCGCAAGAAATACTAACGCAAAGACACGGATATGCACACTATTCAGTCTTGCAGTATGAGGAGGTCAGCGGGCTGAGTGAATTGAGGAGAGGGGAGAGAATATGAGTGCGATTTTGAGGGGTTGGGAATGCTATATTAAGGTATATGATTGAGGTGAATTATGCGCTGATTGGATGACCCGCGAAATAGCAGATCAGTGTTGCGCAGAGCGATTTTAAACGGACCTTCTACGATAGTGTCAATATACTCGACTCCCTTGCGTAATTCGGGAGAAAGACGTATTTGTGAAATTGTAAATCCGGTATATAACCATATATTTTTATTGAATCTCTGTTTGATTGCCTTGGTTAAGTACCTGACCTTTTCGGGTTGCATAAGCGGGTCACCTCCGGTCAGAGTGACATCGAAATCTTCCTCTTCAATTATCGCCAATATTTCATCAAGGGTCATTTCGACACCTCCATCGAAGTTCCACGAATCGGGGTTATGACCTGTCTATTATACACATCA
>CAMWNR010000007.1 GCA_947175665.1 uncultured Porphyromonadaceae bacterium | reverse complement strand
TTTTGTCAATCTCAGAGGGAGCAATGCGAGCATTGTGACCGGAGAGATTGGCAAATTACTTATTATTACATTTCTTGCAGATAAAGGGAATAATCGAATAGGGATCATCAGCAAACCCTCCTGATAACTCTACACCATCTTTCCTGAGAATATTTTGCCGGCTTCTTTGGGGCGATAAATTTTTTTTTGTAAATTCGCAGGGAATGCAATTATCTGTATCATCCAACCGGACGGTAGTAACTATACCTTGTTAAGATCGGTTAGCCGGCAGTAAGCACTGATATGGATAAGTTCATTCTGTTTTTAATGAGATATTATTAAGATAAAATACAAAGTAAAATGCCTACTAAACCCTTTCATTATCAAGAACCCTTTCCTTTAGGGCCGGATACCACAGAGTATCAACTTATTACCAAAGATTACGTAAAGGTAGAGAATTGGAATGGTCACGAAATGCTTGTCGTTGATCCTGAGGCTCTTACAGTAATTGCCAATGTTGCCTCTCACAATTGCTCATTTATGCTGCGCAGAGAACATAATGAGATGGTAGCCAAGATTCTCAATGATCCGGAGGCGTCTGAAAATGATAAATTTGTAGCCCTGACAATGCTTCGCAACGCAGAAGTTGCAGCAAAGGGGATTCTTCCGTTCTGTCAGGATACCGGCACTTCTATCTGCGCAGGATACAAAGGTCAGCAGGTATGGACCGGTTGTGACGATGAAGAAAAGATCTCATTAGGTGTATATAAGACTTACACTGAAAATAATCTTCGCTACTCCCAGAATGCTCCCCTCACAATGTATGATGAGGTGAATACCGGTTGCAACCTCCCTGCACAAATTGAAATTCACGCTACCGAGGGTGATGAATACAAATTCCTCTTTATAGCAAAAGGTGGTGGCTCGGCAAATAAAACTTATCTCTATCAGGAGACTAAGGCTATTCTGAATAAGAAAACTCTCGTGCCTTTCCTTATTGAGAAAATGAAATCTCTCGGCACCGCAGCCTGCCCCCCGTATCATATCGCTTTTGTAATCGGTGGTACTTCTGCCGAGGTTAATCTCGCCACCGTTAAGAAGGCTTCAGCGAAATATTACGACAATCTTCCCACTCATGGTAATGAGTATGGTCAGGCCTTCCGCGATATCGAACTCGAAAAAGAACTGCTCGAAGCAGCACAAAATCTTGGTCTCGGAGCACAATTCGGTGGTAAATACTTCGCTCACGACATTCGTGTGGTGCGTCTCCCTCGTCATGGTGCTTCTTGCCCCGTAGGTATGGGCGTCAGTTGCTCGGCAGACCGCAATGTCAAGGCAAAAATTAACCGCGATGGTCTTTGGATTGAAAAACTTGACGAATTCCCCGGTGAACTCATACCCGAAGAGTACCGTAAGGCAGGAGAAGGTGAGGTTATAGAAATCGACCTCAACCGTCCGATGGAGGAAGTTCTTGCCGATCTTGACAAGTATCCGGTAAGTACAAGACTCTCTCTCAAGGGTACAATAATCGTAGGTCGCGACATCGCACACGCAAAAATCAAAGAACGCCTCGATGCCGGCGAACCGATGCCTGAATATCTCAAAAAGCATCCTATCTATTATGCTGGTCCGGCTAAGAAACCTGAGGGAATGCCTTCCGGCTCTTTCGGTCCTACCACTGCCGGCCGTATGGATAGTTATGTTGACCAATTCCAGGCAGCCGGTGGCAGCATGATTATGATTGCCAAAGGCAACCGTTCTCAGCAGGTTACAGATGCTTGTAAGAAACATGGAGGTTTCTATCTCGGTTCTATCGGCGGACCCGCTGCAATTCTTGCTAAAGACAGCATTAAGAATGTGGAATTGCTCGAATATCCCGAACTCGGTATGGAGGCTATTTGGAAAATTGAAGTAGAAAACTTCCCCGCATTTATCCTCGTTGATAACAAAGGTAACGACTTCTTCAAGCAGATTAAACCGCGTTGCCCGATGGACGCAGGATGCAAGGCTTAAACATCATATTTATAAAATTAAAATCACGAGGTTATCCGGATTATTGCGGATAACCTCGTTTTTATTGTACCGTTACCAAATATCCGGCAGAATCATTTACATATAAAAATTTTTTGATTCAGAATTTCTGTTAAACCCTGATAAACTTGCATATAAAGTAGATTTTTTGTAACTTTGCGGAATATAGGAGGAGAAAACTCCTCTTAAGGCGATTTTATTAAGTAGCAATATTTAAGCAACTTAAGGTAATCTACAGGAAAGGTAAATGATTGGGTAGCAAATTATAATAGTCTGCTGCGCCATCGTCTATTTCAATAAACTAATGACAAAAAAAAGTATACAAAATATAGATCTGCTTTTTGAGACAAGTTGGGAAGTATGTAATAAAATCGGTGGTATTTACACCGTTTTGTCTACCAAGGCTCGCGAATTGCAGACATTATATGGTGACCGCCTTATATTTATAGGTCCTGATGTATGGAGCGATGCGGTGCCGTCACCTACTTTTATCGAGCGTAAGACCTTATTAGGCAGGGCGGCTTCAAAACTCAATCTCCCTTACGGCATAGAAATACGTACCGGCCGATGGGATATACCCGGTTCCCCGATAGTAGTGCTCGTAAAATTCAACGGTCTCTTCGCACATCTTAACAATATTTACGGTCAGATGTGGGAGAAATTTCAGGTTAATTCCCTTAACGCTTACGGTGATTATGATGAGTCATGCGCTTTTGCAGTTGCTTCTGCTATAGTTATCAAGGCTCTTTCCGCTCACCTTAAAGCCGAGGAGTCTAAAGTCATAGCGCATTTTGACGAGTGGACTACCGGTATGGGACTTCTCTATCTCAAGGCTACCATGCCTGAAGCCGCCACAATATTTACTACTCACGCTACAAGCATTGGTAGATCTATTTGCGGTAATGGCAAAGCGCTTTATCAATACTTCGAAGGGTATAATGGCGACCAGATGGCGCGCGAACTCAATATGGAGGCCAAGCACTCTCTTGAAAAGTGTGCCGCTCATAATGCCGACTGCTTTACTACAGTGAGCGAGGTTACCGCACGTGAATGTACCCAACTGCTTGACATAACTCCGGCGGTTGTCACCCCTAATGGATTTGAACCCGATTTTATCCCCGGTGATAAGAAATATGCCCGTCAGCGCAAAGAGGGTAGAGCACGCCTCCTCAAGATTGCATCAGCACTTAGTGGCGAGACTCTGCCGGATGATACATTTATAATTGCCTCTTCGGGTAGAAATGAATATCGCAACAAGGGTCTTGATCTCTATATCGATTCCATGCAGTCTCTACAGGCGCGCCCGGATATGGCAAATAAGAGTGTTGTCGCACTTATACTCGTGCCTGCCTGGGTTAAAGAACCGGCAGGTGACCTGCTGATAGATCTCGATGACAACGGTAATATTACCCCCGAAGTGCCGTATCTTACACATAGACTGAATAACGAGGACTCCGATTCTATATGTTGCCGTCTGCGCGGCCTTGCATCGGCTGGCAATATTCAGAATGTAAAACTCATATTCGTGCCGTGCTATCTTGATGGTAATGATGGTATAGTCAATATATCATATTATGACCTGCTACCTGCATTGGATCTTACAGTATTCCCATCATATTACGAACCCTGGGGTTATACTCCGCTCGAAAGTGTGGCTTTCGGTGTGCCTACTGTCACTACTGACAAGGCAGGTTTCGGTCAATGGGTACTCTCGACATTTAAGGTTAACGAATTAAACGCCACCGGAGTAAAGGTAATAAATCGAGAAGATACCAATTATGTAGAAAATTCAGAGGCTATATCATCTACTATCGCCTCTTACATATTATCAGATAATTCTATAAAGAGCAATACCCGCGTCGCTGCGACATCTACCTCGCGCAAGGCAGACTGGAACTTCTTTATCAAGGATTATCTCGAAGCATTTGACATTGCATTAAAAAACAGTAAAAAAAGAAATAAATAAAACTTAACTAATATATTTTCTTATGAAACTTGAAGTTAGCAACTCAAATCAGCCTACTTGGCATAACCTCACCGTGAGCACCGAACTGCCCAAGCAACTTAAACCGCTTGAGGAGATGAGCAAAAACCTCTGGTGGGTATGGAATAGCGAAGGAAAAAGCCTCTTTCGTGACCTTGACCATGATCTCTGGCGCAAAGTAGGTGAAAATCCCGTAATGCTCCTTCAGCAGATGAGTTATGAACGCCTTAAAGAAATTCTTGACGACAAGGCTTTCATGGATCGCATCAAACTGGTTTACGCTTCTTATAAAGATTATATGAAGCAGCCTATGCGCAACGACATCCCCTCTGTGGCATATTTCTCTATGGAATATGGTCTTTGCAATTGCCTCAAGATTTATTCCGGTGGTCTTGGTGTACTCGCAGGCGACTATATCAAGCAGGCTTCTGACAGCCGCGTCAATATGACCGCTGTAGGTTTCCTATATCGCTATGGCTACTTCTCTCAGAGTCTTTCTATCAATGGTCAGCAGGTAGCCAATTATGAGGCTCAGAATTTCGAGCAACTCCCCATCGAGCAGGTTCTTGATGAGAATGGTCAGCCGATGATTCTTGAAGTTCCTTATCCCGGTCGTATCATTTACTGCCACGTATGGCGCGTAAATGTAGGTCGTATGAAACTTTATCTCCTTGACACTGACTTCGACCGCAACTCTGAATTTGACCGTCCTATCACTCACAAACTCTATGGTGGTGACTGGGAAAACCGTATCAAGCAGGAGTACCTCCTCGGTATCGGTGGCGTCATCATGCTCAGCCGTCTCGGTATCAAGACAGACATCTATCACTGCAATGAGGGTCATGCTGCTCTTCTCAATCTGCAACGTCTGGTAGATTATGTACAGAATGACCACCTCCCCTTCAATGTAGCACTCGAAATCGTACGCGCTACTTCTCTTTATACCGTACACACACCCGTACCCGCAGGTCATGACTATTTCGAAGAGAGTCTCTTCGGCAAATACCTCGGTGAGTATCCCGCAAAACTCGGTATCTCTTGGAATGACCTCATTAACATGGGTCGTGAAAATCCGAATACCAACGAGAGATTCTCTATGAGTGTATTCGCGCTCAATACATGTCAGGAGGCTAACGGCGTAAGTTGGCTCCACGGCGAAGTATCAAAGAAAATGTTTGCCGGTATCTGGAAGGGTTATAGCCCCGAAGAATCTCACGTAGGTTACGTTACCAATGGCGTACACATGCCTACCTGGGCTGCAAGCGAATGGAAATCTTTCTATAACGAGAAACTCGGCTCTGAGATCTTTGAAGATCAATCTAACCCCGAAGCATGGAAGGGCATCTTCGAAGTTGGTGATGATGAGATCTGGAACATGCGCATGACTCTTAAGAACAAGTTTATCAACTTCGTTAAGAAGGACTTTAAAGATAAATGGCTTAAGAATCAGGGTGATCCCTCTGCTGTAGTTAAGATTCTCGACAAGATCAATCCTAATGCGCTTATCATCGGTTTTGCTCGTCGTTTTGCCACTTACAAACGTGCACACCTCCTCTTTACCGATCTTGACCGTCTTGCCAAGATTGTTAATAACGAGCAATATCCTGTACAGTTTATCTTCTCAGGTAAGGCGCATCCCGCTGATGGTGCCGGTCAGGGTCTGATACAGCGTATCATCGAGATCTCCAAGATGCCGCAGTTCCAAGGCAAGATTATCTTCCTAGAAGACTACAATATGATTGTTGCAAAACGTCTTGTTACCGGTGTTGACATCTGGCTGAATACTCCGACACGTCCTCTTGAGGCTTCCGGTACTTCAGGCGAGAAAGCACTTATGAATGGCGTACTCAACTTCTCAGTTCTTGATGGCTGGTGGTATGAAGGTTACAAGTTTGATGAAGAGGCCGGCTGGGCACTTACCGATAAAATTACTTATACTGATAACTCTCAGCAAGACCAACTTGACGCGGCTACTATCTACTCTATGCTTGAGAACCAGATAATTCCGCTTTACTTCAACAAGAACTATAAGGGTTACAGCCCCGAATGGATACAGTATATCAAGCGCTCTCTCGGTCATATTGCGCCTCACTTCACTATGAAGCGTCAACTTGATGACTATATCGAGCGTTTCTATAAGCCGGAAGCAAAACGTGCTGCCAAACTTGAGGCTCACGACTTTGCCAAGGCTCGCGAAATAGTTGCTTGGAAGGAAGAAGTTGCTTCACGTTGGAATGACATCCAGGTTCTCTCTGTAGATTATAACGACGCTTTGAGCAATGCTCTTTCTACAGGTTCTGACCTTGAAGTTAGTTGCAAGATCGACACCAAGGGTCTCTGTGACTCAATCGGTGTAGAGTTGGTATACTTCCGCGAACATGATGGTGAAAGCACTTTCGCAGGTACTGAAGATCTTAAGGTATCTAACAAGGAAGGTGACATCTATACATACTCTCTTAAGATGAAGATCAAGGAGGCCGGTATGTTCCGTTATGCTCTCCGCATGTATCCGAAGAATGCTGACCTCCCGCACCGCATGGACTTCGCTTATGTACGTTGGATCTAATCTAAAAATAACCAGTTGCAGGCCAACACCTTATTATCGGCTTGCAAGTTAAATAAGGCTATATAAATTAAGGGCTGCATCGCAATAGTTTGTGATGCAGCCTCTCTTTTTAATATGACCAATAATTTTACTATTATTGATATTATTTATAAAGATCCGGATAAACACGCACGGAGTATGTTTTGCGCTTCCAAAACATATAACCGAGTAAGAGTATCATAACTGAGCCGTTGAGGATATAAGAGAAATTAGGATCATGCTCGGTTCCAAACACTCTACTCATTCCGGATACTATCACCGGGGTAAGTGATATACCTATGTAATTAGCAGTCAAAACATAACTGAAGTACTTGCTCGATTCTTCAGGAGTAGGAGCCAGATAGGTTGCTTTGTCGTAGATGACCGGTTGCATCGTACCGTATGCAAAACCCATAAGCCCGATGGCAATGAGATAAGCGGTATAATGATGAAAGAAGCCGGTAATATACAATGTCACCATTACAAGCATACCACTATAGATCAGAACATCCTTGCCGATAAGTTTAATGGTTTTCGGGAGCGCAAACCCCGCCAACGTACAGGCAAGAAAGTAGAGAGAGGTCGCATCGCCCGTTTTTCCGGTAGACAGCCCATAATGCTTGAAAGTAAAGGGTAGATAATACGAAACTACCTCTGATGAATAAGTGGTAACAAAATATATGATGATCACACCCATCAATAATTTGAAAGCGGTTTTACTATCAAAACGTGGCTTCAATCCGGCAGGGGATAAAGGTGATACTGATTCAGACATAGTTACCTTCTTCTTAAGTGCCGAATCAGCCGAAGAAGCACCCCGATGCTTATCAATGTACTTCTTAGTCAAAAAAGGTATCAAACAAAGAGGTATGACAGGAATCATATATACTATAAATGGGAGATGCCAGTCGCTCCCTGCCACTAATCCTACGAATAATGTACCTAATATTATGGTGAAATTAGAGACACCACTCTTCCATCCGAGATACTTCACTCTTGCGGCTCCGGTAAAATATTGACCTATCAAACCTCCGGCGAGTGGCACGACTATGCCACAACCTACGCCTAACAGGCCACTGATCAGAATCAATTCGATCATAGAATCTGCAAAGAAATATAGAATTCCCGCAACAAGATAAATCACCAGACCAATGGTCACAAGAAGCGACTGACTGTGTCTTACCGATAATTTACCCGAAATTAGCATAAACGGAATAATAATCAGGTTTGGCAGAACTGTGAGGAGTTGAATCTCGAATTCTGTGGCATGTGGGAAGATAGCCTGAAGTTTTCCCATAATAGGGGAGATAGCCAATCCCGGCAGATTTACTGTAAGAGATATGGCCAATATGGCTATAAGTGTGATAAGCGGTAGTTTACCGGATCCTGAATCGATGTATTTCATAATTCAAATTTTTAGTTATCTACCTTATGCTGGCAGATGCGATTAAAATAAATACTGAGGCAAATCGGCAACTTCAATACACTCCTCTCACTTAAACCGATGCTGCTCCATCGTCCGGCAAATCTTTGGGAAGTACGCCTGATTTTGGTGGAAATAGGGGAGCGAGATATTTCTCGTTAAAGCGCTGCAGGAGTTCCCAGAATACCGGTACTATTACAGTACCTATAAGACCGTTCAGAGCCATACCGAATACTACTGCTGTACCTAATTCGCGTCGACTGTTGGCACCCGCACCGGTAGCAAACATCATAGGCATAACACCAAATACAAATGCGCAAGCGGTCATCATTATCGGACGGAAGCGGATCTTGCCGGCATCGTGAGCCGCTTTCTGTATCGGCACACCGGCCTTACGGAAATCCATTGCATACTCTACAATAAGTATTGCATTCTTGGCCGACATACCTAATAGTAATATCAAACCTATCTGTGTGTAAATACTTACGCTATAACCATAAAATAAACACCCTATCATCGTACCGCATATCGCAATCGGCATACTCAGTACTACCGCTATCGGATCGGTCCAACTTTCATACTGAGCCGCAAGTACAAGCAGCGTCATTATTACTGCAAAGAAGAACACGAAAGAGATAGTGGTATGAGCCTGTGTCTCCTGATATGCCTCTCCGGTCCAAGCGTACGAGAAGTTTTTACCTACAGTGTCTTTTACGATTTCTTCCAAAGCCTGTATAGCATCCGAAGATGACACACCGTGGGCGGCATTGGCTGTAATCGAGGCAGTAGTGTACATGTTATATCGTCCTACACTACTCTGACCCATCACGGGTTCTATTCGGGTAAATGTTTCGAGGCCTATCATCTTGCCACTCTCATCACGAACCGATAATTTACGTATATCGGAGATATTCCGGCCTGAACCAGGATCACCTTTCAGTATAACCTGAAAAGATTTACCCAGATACATGAAGTCATCTACATAACTGCTACCCAAAAACGATGAAATTGTAGAGTAAACATCACTTAAATTCAGATTTAATTGTGCTACTCTATCTCTATCCACAATCAATTTATACTGCGGCACTTCACCCTCAAATGTCGAAGTCACCGATGCTATACGCTTATCTTTTCGGGCCGCTTCCTGTATGGCAGAGATGGCTTTTTGCAACTCTCCGGCTCCTAAATTATTAAGATCAAGAAGTTGCAGCTGTAATCCGCCTGAGATTCCTAATCCCGGTATCGCGGGAGGATTGACCGAAAAGATTACAGCCTGAGGGAACTGAGATGCTCCGATCTCATCAACTTTAGCCATTAATTTGTCGACACTCTCCTTACTGCCGCGATCTTTCCACGGTTCAAGTTCGACCATAAAAATACCTAAATTAGAACCTGCACCTCCGGCAACAAATGAATAGCCGCTTATAGCCATTACGTTGCTTACCCCGGGAATTTTCTGAATCTTCTCACCTAATCCATCCATAACTTTTTCTGTACGCTCCAAAGATGCATTCTGAGGTAGTTGGACGCTTGTCATGAAGTATCCCATATCCTCCGACGGGATATAACTCGAGGGCCATACAGCATAAGCCCAGATACCCCCTGCCGCAAGAAGCAGAAATGATATAAATGAGATTACAGGATGGGTAAGCATCACTTTTATACAACGGTCATAGAGATTTTCACACCCCGCCCAGAATTTATTAAACCATACGAATAAGAAGAACTTGGTCTGTTTGCGAGGGGTAAGAAAAAGTGAACATAGAGCCGGAGTAAGAGTAAGTGCATTAAACCCCGAGAATCCTGTGGATACGGCTATTGTAAGTGCAAACTGCTTATACAACTGACCGGTTATACCTGATATAAAAGCAGTGGGTATAAATACCGACATTAACACCAGAACTTCACCTACTACAGGTCCGGTAAGTTCCTGCATAGCCTTAATGGCAGCCTGCTTGGAGTTTAAAACACCCTTATCTACTAATCGCGAACAATCCTCGACAACCACAATAGCATCATCCACTACAATCGCAATAGCCAGAACCATGCCGAAAAGAGTAAGGGTATTAAGTGAAAATCCCATCAGTTTCATTACGGCAAAGGTTGCTATAAGAGATACCGGTATAGTGATCATCGGTATAATGACCGCTCTCCAATTTTGCAGGAAAATCATGATGACAATCATCACAATCAATGAGGTGAGAAGGAAGGTGGTAAGCACATCATCGAGCGATGCCCGTACAAAATCTGTAGAGTTCTGCACTACATGATACTCTACTCCGTCGGGAAAATATTGGGCCAGTCTGTCGAGTTCTTCTATTGATTTATCTGCTACGTCCAGTGCGTTGGCACCCGGCAATTGCTGTATACCTATCAGGCAGGTCTGCTTCCCGTTAACCTTTGCCACCTGTGAGTAACTCTCGCTACCGAGATCTACCTTTGCTATATCTTTTAAGCGTAAAATACCATTATTATCCGAACGTATTACAATATTTCTAAACTCCTCGGGAGTAGTGAGACGCCCCTGACTTGTTACAGTATATTCAAATTCCGATCCACCTCCATACGCATCTCCTACCGAGCCAGCGGAGACCTCCATATTCTGAACCTGTATTGCGCTCTCTACATCAGATGTTGTAACACCTCTTATAGACATAAGTTGCGGATTCAGCCATACTCGCATAGAGTATTCACCACCGCCAAAGGCCGACACACCACCTACTCCCTCTACGCGTGATAAGGGATCTATCAGATTCAACTGCGCATAGTTGGTGAGATACAGAGCATCGTAACCTGATCCATCTTTACTCTCAAGCGAAACAAACAGCACCTGATTTGATGAGTTTTTCATCACGCTTAAACCCTCTTCCTTCACAACGGTAGGTAGAGTTGCTTCCGCTTCCTGAATGCGGTTCTGAACTTCGACAGCGGCATCATCCAGATTTGTACCATTCTCAAATGTTATGGTGAGCGAATAACTCCCGTCAGAGCCGGAATTACTACTCATATACATCATACCTTCGATACCATTTACCTGTTGCTCTATAGGTACGCCTACCGCTTCTGCCACCGTTTTTGCATCCGCGCCCGGATAACTTGCGCTAACCATTACTGTAGGCGGAGTAATGTCAGGATACTGCGCAATAGGTAAAGTGAATACCGTAACCGCCCCGGCAATAACCATGAGTATGGCTATCACTGTAGCAAAAATAGGCCTGTTTATAAAAAATCTTGAAAACATGGATTCCCGGAATTAATAACTTTTTTCTTAAGTAAGTAATGGAATTTAATGTACATATTATCAGTAGTTTCCTATGTTCTACTGTCGATCTCTTTATTTGAGAATAACCCTGAGAATATGAACATTGGGTCACTTTACCGTCTTTGGTCGTATTTTCTCGCCGGCACGTACTGTCATCATAGCATCTACCACATATCGCTGACCCGGCTTAAGACCTGATTTCACAAGACGCAGAGTATCAGAATAGAGTTGACCGACTTTTATAGGAGTATATACTATCTCATCCTTATCATTAACAGTATACAGATACTTACCGCGCTGATCGGTAGATATTGAAGCATCTCTGACCAAGATACCTTTTGCATACCGGGCCACCGGAAGTTTTACCACTCCATACATTCCCGCCCGTAACTGCTTGTCAGAATCTTTTATCTTACCACGGATATGGAGGTTGCCGGTTGAGGGATCCACCGCCGGTGCTTCGTATGTAATATCGGCTTTGTAAGCAGGTACGGTATGCGGGTCGGCATTTACATCATCGGTAAGTAATACCGTAACATCCCGATATACCTCCCCGCTAAGATTACCCTCGGAGTCTGCTATGGTCGCATACTCAGATTCGGGCATGGAGAAATGAATTAATAGATTTTTATTGTCATAAATAGTTGCAAGGGTTACAGGACTGCCTTCACCGTTAACATAGTTTCCGACATCCAGAGTTGCAGAAGTAATATTACCGCTTATAGGAGCCGTGACATTGCAATACCCGAACTTAGTGGCAGCGGTCTGAACCTGAGACTGTGCCGACATCACCGAAGATGCTGCCGCATCTTTCTGGCTTTTGGCTTGCAAAACCTCCATCTCAGATACGGCATTTTCCTGATAGGCCTTAGTCAGTGCATTATAATGATGATTGGCATACTGGAGTTCTGCTTGTGCTGATGCGAGTTGAGCATTCGCCTCGTGAAGAGTCGCAGCATAAACAGTTGACTCAATAGTGAAAAGTTTCTGACCCTTTACGACATAATCCCCATCTTTGAAGTGCTTGGTGAGAATCATCCCGTTTACCCGCGCAACTACATCGGCCTTATCTGAAGATTCTAAGGTAGCAGGATAACCGTCAGTCACGGTAACAGCCATCTCTACAGGATTAGCCACACTTATTTCCGGTGCTTCCGTCTCAGGCTTCTCACTCTTCTCTTTACATCCTGTAAAGAAGAATGCCATCGCGGCACACGCAATAAAAAGTAACCACAGCACCCATGCCGGGAATCCGTTTCTTTTACTTTCGCTATTATTTTTAGTACCCGTATTCATTGCAATTTTAATTATTAATTCTACATATTTTTTTGGTGATTATGACACCTGAAGCGTTTTTTAATGCTTAATGGTTAACATGATTGACACATTTACTGCTTATATCCACCCCCTATAGCCTTATACAGCGATACTATACTGTTATAGCAACCGTTTCTTGCAGTCAATAATGAGGTTTGATAAGTGAGGTAAGTAGTCTGGGCGGTCGCAACATCCGAAAATGCTACAAGACCGAGTTTATATCTTTCTATCGAGAGTATCAGCATCTCACGGCTTGTTGCCAATACCTGATCGTAAAGCGATAATTCCTCTATAGCCTTGTTATAGTTTATTATGGCGTTATCCACCTCATTTATAGCGGTTAATACAGTATTGTTATATGTTTCTATCTCAGCCTCCATCTCGGCTCGTATCTCCGCGATATTGGATCTGCGGGCCAGACCTTCAAAAAGGGTCCATGTAAGAGTAGGGGTGACCGAATAGTTCAGGCTCTGCTTACCGAAAAGGTCTCCTATATTGTGGGCTGATGTGCCTATTGAGGCATCCAAAGTAAGAGAGGGTAGATAATCTTTCTTGGCAATGCCGAGATTGGCCGCAATGGCATCTATCTGCCGCTCGGCTTTTAATAAGTCAGGACGCTGACGCAGCAGATCGGCCGGTTTTCCTATCATGCCGGGCATCTGGAGAGTAGGCTGTGACTCTGCAGTTAGCAAGGATACAACTTCTTCAGGTGTACTCCCACACAAAAGTGCCAGTGCATTCTTCATAGTCTCCTGCTGAGCCTCTAAGACCGGAATACGCAGCCGGGTGGAGTTTACCGTATTTTCCGCCTGCGCCACATCCAGTTTCGACACCAGTCCGGCTTCATATCGGCTTTTAATCATATCGAGAAGTTCGATCTGTGATTTAAGGTGCGCTTTGGCTACCTTAAGTTGCTGATAATATAAGCAGAGTGCACCATAATCATTGGCTACCTCCGCAGTAAGACTTAAGATGAATGAATCATAATCAAGTTTTGAAATATCTATATTAATCTTACTGCTTTTGGCTTTTTCTCTGATTCTGCCAAATACATCAATTTCCCATGACATTGATGCACCCACATTAAAAAATGAGGATGGAGATATTGATGTATATGGTTTGGACTCTCTTCCCGAATCTTTACTGTATTCATATCCTGCCTGCAAGTTGATAACAGGAGAATATCCGGCATAGACACCCCGTAGCATCTCGCGTGAGGCATCGATTCTTTTCAGGGCTGCCTTAAGATTATAATTATTCTTTATCGCCAACTCTTCAAGTGAGTTAAGATTTGCATCACCAAAATCTCTCCACCATTCCGAACAGTCATCAGCCTTCTCTGCTTCTGTCACTTTCAATTCATCATGATATTCTTGATAGGAAGCAGGAAGTGAGTCTGCGGTCAGGGGTGATTGAGCATACGCTGCTGACGTAACGACACCGGAAGTCGCAAACATTAGATATGTGTATAATACTTTAGGAGATTTCATAATCAAAAGCAATCTTTAGAACCCATTTTTTTAATAAATTAAGTACGTAATGAAAATTAAGATGCTAATAAAACTTCATCTTTTGTTGCTTAATTTTATCATTGATAGTTTAATTTTTATTACTTACTTATCACTTATTTATAGCAGATTATTAAGCATACTATATACTAATTAACACTTTCAGACAATTTAAGTTTTATATATCAATTAAGTAATTTTAGAGTGTGTTTACTTCTAAAGGAGTTTCAATCTCAAATAATTTTCAGATATAAAAAAATGGCACGGCTTTCAAAGCCACGCCATTTTTCTTTATATTATGGTATTTAATTTACTGTTTTTAATCTTCCTGATGGGTTTCTGCATACTCTTTGAGCAACTTCTCCTGAACATCACCCGGTACTAATTCGTAACCGTTAAATTCCATTGTAAACGAACTGCGGCCACCGGTTATAGAACTTAGTGAAGTACTGTAAGAACTCATCTCTTTGAGAGGCACACGGGCATTGATCTTTTCGATACCACTCTCTGAGTCCATACCCATGATGATCGCTCTACGTCCCTGGAGATCACTCATCACATCTCCCATATAGTCTGCCGGAGTATGAACCTCTACATCATATACGGGCTCAAGAATCTTGGGATTAGCATTACGGAATGCCTCTGAAAATGCATTACGACCGGCAAGACGGAATGATATTTCATTGGAATCTACCGGATGCATCTTACCGTCATATATCATCACGCGTACATCGCGGGCGTATGAACCTGTAAGAGGACCTTGCTCCATACGGTCCATCAGTCCCTTTACGATTGCCGGTATAAATCGGGCGTCGATCGCTCCGCCTACTATGCAGTTATATACTATCAGTTTCCCACCCCAGTCAAGAGGTATCTCCTGCTTGTCGCGCACATTGAGTTTGTATTCCTGATTGCCAAACTTATAAGTATCAGGTTCGGGCATTCCCTCTGTGTAGGGTTCTACGATCAGGTGAACCTCGCCAAACTGACCCGAGCCACCGCTCTGCTTCTTATGGCGATAGTCGGCTCGAGAGGCTTTTGTGATTGTTTCGCGATAGGGAATCTTGCATTCTACAAATTCTACCGGAAGTTTCTCATTGTTTTCTATTCTCCACTTGAGAGTACGCAGGTGGAATTCTCCCTGACCTTTTACAATAGTCTGCTTCAACTCCTTGCTCTGCTCTACAACCCATGTGGGATCCTCTTCATGCATACGGGTAAGGATACCGGCAAGTTTTTCTGCATCCGCCTCATTCTTGGGCTTAATTGCTCTCTGATACTTTGGCTGAGGATATTTGATAAAATCAAACTGGTAGTCACACCCTTTAGCATCAAGGGTATTACCTGTGCGTACATCTTTTAATTTTACAGCAGCACCAATATCTCCGGCTTTGAGTGTTTCTACTGAATTACGTATATTACCGCACACAGTATATATTTGCGCAAGACGCTCCTTACCACCGCGGGTTACGTTATCGAGATCCGCTCCGGCATTGAGCGTGCCACTCATTACCTTAAAGTAAGAGACCTCTCCGATATGAGGCTCCACTGATGTCTTGAAGAAGAATACCGACAATGGACCGTCTGAATCCGGTTTTACTTCTACACCGTCTGTAGTGACAGGTGCCGGCATTTCATCAACAAACGGACACACGTTGCCTAAAAATTCCATCAATCTGCGTACGCCCATATCTTTAGCGGCCGATAAAACTACGACAGGCATAATGCTGCGGTCTACCAGACCTTTGCGAATACCCTCACGCATCTCATCTTCTGTAAGATGACCCTGATCGAAGAATTTTTCCATCAAAGTCTCATCATTCTCGGCCGCCGCCTCAATAAGCGCTTTATTCATCTCGGTAGCGCGCTCCATCTGATCAGCGGGAATCTCAGAAATTTCGGGCGCACCACCTTCGGCCTTCCACTCCAGTTTCTTCATAATGAGCACGTCGATAATGCTCTTAAAACCGGGACCGCATTCAAGAGGATACTGTATCGGTATGACTTTCTTGCCGAAGTGTTCATACATCTGCTCCATCACATTGTCATAGTCGGCCTTTTCGCCGTCCATCTGATTGAGAGCAAATACTACGGGCTTATTTAATTTCGCAGTGGTGCGATATATATTTTCAGTACCTACTTCTACTCCATATTCTGAATCTATGAGGATCAAACCCAGGTCGGTGACTCCGAGTGCAGTATACGCATTACCGATAAAATCATCTGCTCCCGGACAATCTATAATATTTAATTTCTTATTGTTAAATTCTGCATTAAATACTGTAGAAAAAACTGAATATCCATACTCCTTTTCAACAGGAAAATAGTCAGAAACCGTATTCCCTGCCTCTACCGTGCCACGACGTTTGATAACTCCACACTCGTAAATCATAGCCTCTGCGAGTGTGGTTTTCCCGGAGCCCTTTGATCCCAGTAGCGCAATGTTTTTAATCTCGTTGCTGTTGTAAATCCTCATAACTGTAGTAGATTTCTTGGTTAATTATTAAGGTTGATTTCAGAGGAGCGAGCAAATAAACGAAATAGCATTTATTTTAATAAGTAAATAATATTTTAATTAACTTACCGGAGAGAACTATTTCATAAATTTCGATTGCAATTTATAAATTATTTTCTTTTTTAACTAATATTTTTTAATGTTGCACAACAATGTTTCAAAACTATATGAATTATATGATTGTTTATCTCAAACTTTGTGCTTTTCCACTTTTTCCTCTCTTCCGCTTGTTATGTTATGATGATTTTGAATCACTATTTTTTATTACTTTATCTTCTGATTATTTCTTATCACTATTTTTTATTACATTTGTATTTAAATTATTTATATGTGTAAGCATGGATATGATGTTTGCTATAATTTGAATTAAACACACCTTTCTGCTTACTTAATATTATATATATGACTGATATTTCATCTTATTCTATCGAAGATAAAAGCAGCGACAAGTCAATAATTATAGATTACCGCAATGTCAACATCGAGCGTGCGGAGCGGCAGGTGCTTAAAGATGTCAACTTCTCACTTCACGAGGGTGAGTTTTGCTATCTTGTAGGTAAAGTCGGAAGCGGTAAATCTTCGCTCATGAAGACTATGTATGCCGATGTACCGATCAAAGAGGGAAATAAGGCTGATGTTTTTGACTTTGACCTCCTCAATCTTAAAAAATCCAAAATCCCTTATCTGCGTCGGCGGATCGGTATTGTGTTTCAAGATTTTCAGTTACTTCGCGACCGCTCGGTAGCCGCAAACCTCAGATTTGTACTTGAAGCGACCGGCTGGAAAAAGCGTCAGGAAATGGATGATCGTATCGAAGAGGTCCTCTGCGAGGTAGGCATGGAAAACAAAAGTTATAAAATGCCTCACGAATTAAGCGGGGGAGAGCAGCAGCGCATCGTTATCGCACGCGCCCTGCTCAATAATCCGAAACTGATTATCGCCGACGAACCCACAGGCAATCTTGACCCGCAGACAGGCTACCAGATTGTGAAACTTCTACACAATCTCGCTGACTCGGGCCATGCAATCCTCATGGCCACACATAACCTCCAACTTGTCGAAGACTTCCCGGCGCGCACAGTAAGATGCATTGACAAATCGCTAAGACAGGGGTAGACTTGCGGTTGTAACTCAAATAAAAACTTCGCATATACCTATATTGACAGCATCAAAACATGTTTAGCAACATGTTTTAGATAAATTTTTGTCAAAAGATTTTATTAAATAAACTAATACTCTTAAATTTGTAAATACAATAAGACGCAAATCTATATCATGAAATTTATATGATTGCGGGAAATACCCTCAATCTTCCATAGATACGCATGATTGGGTTTGCCCTAATTAACCTAAGATATTACAACATCATTCTATATAAGGCTATTTAATATGGCAAATTCAAAAGAAAAATTGTTTGACATGTTCCCTCCCATTTCGACTGAAGAATGGAAGGCGAAAATCAACGTTGACCTCAAAGGCGCTGACTACGACAAGAAATTGGTATGGCGCACAAACGAAGGCTTCAATGTTCAACCGTTTTATCGTAAGGAAGACCTCGAAGGTCTGCCTACAATCGGTTCACTCCCCGGTCAGTTTCCTTATGTAAGAGGTACTCGGGACAATAACGACTGGCTTATACGCCAGGCTATCCAAGGTA
Source organism: uncultured Porphyromonadaceae bacterium (assembly GCA_947175665.1). Taxonomy (GTDB): domain Bacteria; phylum Bacteroidota; class Bacteroidia; order Bacteroidales; family Muribaculaceae; genus Lepagella. The sequence continues at coordinate 29,494 of CAMWNR010000007.1, read as the reverse complement.
AAACTGCCGAAGAAGTTCTCGCTAATGCCAAGCATGCTCTGGATCGCGGTGTAGAGTCTATCGGTATTTGCCTTTGCGGCGACCTTACACCCGACCAACTCCCCGCAATTCTCAAAGGTCTTGACCTTAAGAAAGTGGAAGTTAACGTAAGTTGCTGCCCGGGTAAAGCCACTGAAGTTGCCGAACTTATGGTAGCCGCAATCATTGAGCAGGATGCTACCGCTGATTTCAAAGGCTCAATTGACTACAATCCTTTCAAGCGTCTGCTTAAAAGAGGTCTCGAATTCCCCAAAGATATTACCGAGACATCTCTTAAACTTTACAATATTGTTAAAGATGTAAAAAATCTGCGTTGCTTCGCAGTTGATACTTATCTGCTCAATAATGCAGGTGCCTTCATAACTCAGGAACTCGGTTACGCTTTGGCATGGGGCGCTGAATGGCTCACTATGCTTACCGAAGCAGGCCTTACTCCCTGCGAAGTAAATGAGCGCATCAAATTCAATATGGGTATCTCTTCAAACTATTTCATGGAACTCGCAAAATTCCGCGCAGCCCGCATGCTCTGGGCTGAAATAGTTAAAGCATACGGTGCTGACGAAGAGTGCTGCAAAATGTGGGTTCACGCCGTTACCTCACAATTTAATCAGACTATCTATGATGCGCACGTTAACCTGTTGCGCTCTATGACCGAAACTATGAGTGCCGCTCTTGCGGGTGTTAACTCTATCGAGACTCTTCCGTTTGATCTTCAGTTTAAGAATCCTGATGAGTTCTCTGAGCGTATCGCACGCAACCAGCAGTTGCTGCTCCGCGATGAGTCACATCTTAATAAAGTAGTAGACCCGGCCGGTGGCTCTTACTATATTGAAGTTCTTACTTCTTCAATTGCCAACGAGGCTTGGAAACTCTTTAACGAAGTTGAAGATAACGGTGGATTCCTCGCTATGCTCCGCAAGGGTGAAATTCAGGCTAAGGTTAACGAATCAGGTGTTAAGCGTCATGTAGATGTAGCACGACGCAAAGAGATTCTTCTCGGCACCAATCAGTATCCCAACTTTAACGAATTTGCACTCGATAAACTTCAGAAAGATGGTTGCGGTTGCGGCTGCGGTTGCGCTGTAACTCCCGAAGATGGTGCGGTAGAGTCTCTTAATTTCGACCGCGCTGCAAGCCAGTTTGAAACTCTGCGCCTTGATACCGAGCGTTCCGGCAAACGTCCGAAAGTATTCATGCTTACTATCGGCAACCTTGCTATGCGTCTTGCACGCGCTCAGTTTGCTGCCAACTTCTTCGGTTGTGCCGGTTATGAGATAATCGACAATATCGGCTTTGATACAGTAAAAGAAGGTGTAGATGCAGCCGTAGAAAAAGGTGCTGATGTAGTGGTACTCTGCTCAAGCGATGATGAATATGCCGCTCTCGCCCCTGAAGCCTTCAAGGAACTCAATGGCCGGGCAATGTTTGTAGTGGCCGGTGCTCCCGCTTGCATGGACGACCTTAAAGCACAGGGTATAGAAGACTTTATCCATGTTCGTGTAAATGTTCTTGACACCTTGATCGCATTTAACGCAAAACTCCTCAAATAATCAGACATGAGACCTAATTTTAAATCTATTGATATAAATAAAGTAGTGGCTCCCGCCGGCAATGCGGTTGCCCCTAAGGGTGAGGAATGGATGACTGCCGAACTCATCCCCGTAAAACCCGTATATACTAAAGCAGACCTTGAGGGTCTGGAGCATCTTGACTATGCTGCAGGTCTACCTCCCTTCTTGCGTGGTCCATATAGCGGTATGTATCCCATGCGTCCCTGGACTATCCGCCAATATGCAGGCTTCTCTACCGCGGCAGAATCCAATGCTTTCTATCGCCGTAACCTCGCCTCAGGTCAGAAAGGCCTCTCGGTTGCTTTTGACCTCCCCACTCACCGTGGCTATGATGCTGACCATGAGCGCGTAGTAGGTGATGTAGGTAAAGCAGGTGTGTCTATCTGCTCACTCGAGGATATGAAGGTACTTTTTGACGGTATCCCCTTGAACAAAATGTCTGTATCCATGACAATGAATGGAGCAGTACTACCCGTACTCGCATTCTATATTAATGCAGGTCTTGAGCAAGGTGCAAAACTTGAGGAGATGGCCGGTACTATCCAGAATGACATCCTTAAGGAGTTTATGGTGCGCAACACCTATATCTACCCGCCGGCATTCTCAATGAAGATTATTGCAGATATCTTTGAGTATACATCAAAGAATATGCCTAAATTCAACTCTATCTCTATCTCCGGTTATCACATGCAGGAAGCAGGTGCTACCGCGGATATTGAGTTGGCTTATACTCTCGCTGACGGTCTTGAATACCTCCGCGCCGGTGTAAACGCAGGTATGGATATCGATACTTTCGCACCTCGCTTGTCATTCTTCTGGGGTATATCAATGAACTACTTTATGGAAATCGCCAAGATGCGCGCTGCGCGTATGCTTTGGGCTCGTATCGTAAAGCAGTTTAACCCGAAGAATCCCAAATCTCTCGCTCTGCGTACTCACTCTCAGACTTCCGGATGGTCTCTTACCGAGCAGGATCCCTTTAACAACGTAGGCCGTACTTGCGTAGAGGCTATGGGCGCTGTACTGGGTCATACCCAGTCTCTTCACACCAACGCTCTTGATGAGGCTATCGCCCTTCCTACAGATTTCTCTGCACGAATTGCCCGAAATACTCAGATCTATATTCAGGAAGAGACATACGTTACAAAGCAGGTTGACCCCTGGGCAGGCTCTTACTATGTAGAGGCTCTCACTGATGAAATCGCCCGTAAGGCTTGGGCACATATCGAAGAGATTGAAAAACTCGGTGGTATGGCTAAGGCTATCGAGACCGGCCTCCCGAAACTTAAGATTGAAGAGGCTGCCGCTCGCACACAGGCTCGTATCGACTCAGGTAAGCAGACTATCGTAGGTATCAATAAATACCGCCTGGAACACGAAGATCCCATCGACATCCTCGAAGTAGACAACACCGAAGTACGTAAAGAACAGTGTGCCCGCCTCGAAGAACTCCGTAAGGATCGCGATGAAGAGGCTGTTAAGAAAGCACTCGAAGCCATAACCGAGGCTGTTAAGGATCCCTCTAAGGGTAACCTTCTTGACCTCGCTGTCAAAGCAGCAGGTCTGCGTGCATCGCTCGGTGAGATTTCAGATGCTTGCGAAGCAGTGGTAGGACGTTATAAGGCTGTAATTAAAACAATTTCAGGAGTGTATTCTAACGAAGAAAAGGGTGATCCCGAATTTGAAGAGGCTCGTAAGGCTGTGGCTGATTTTGCTAAGCGCGAAGGTCGTCAGCCCCGTATTATGATCGCTAAGATGGGCCAGGACGGTCATGACCGTGGTGCTAAGGTAGTAGCGACCGGCTATGCAGACTGTGGTTTTGACGTAGATATGGGTCCGCTCTTCCAGACTCCGGCTGAGGCCGCCCGTCAGGCTGTTGAGAATGACGTTCATATTCTTGGTGTATCTTCTCTTGCTGCCGGTCATAAGACTCTTGTGCCGCAGGTGATTGAAGAACTCAAGAAACTCGGACGTGAAGACATTATGGTTACTGCCGGTGGTGTTATCCCCGCACAGGACTATGACTTCCTTTACAAGGCAGGTGTAGCCGCCATCTTTGGCCCCGGCACTCGTATTCCGAAGTCTGCAATAGAAATGATCCGTCTTCTCAACGAAGAAAGAGCAGAAGATTAATTCTATCCGACGAGCAATTTAACCGTTACCCAAACGGAAAGATAGCAATGCTATCCCCGTCACAGTATAAAACATGTCAGAGGATACACCGTACTTCCGGTACGATGTATCCTCTATTTTTATAACTCATATTTCAGAATTTTTGAGTAATTTTGCAAGAAGCCGGAGTACCGCGGCAATATATATCGGTTGTTTGCCGACTTCTATTCTCCGCACACACGCGAAATTTTATGATTGCGTTTAGTGTATATTTTTGCAATACTCTGAATTTTAATGACTAAAAAAAATATTACAGATATTATAGATACCCTCATCTCGGAATCTCCGGATACTCAGATGCAGGATGTCACCCCGTCTGATAAATACATCTCTACTCCTCCTGATGAATATTCTCTTGAGGATGATGACGATGACGTTTCCGAATATCCGGATGAAGAGGAGATTAATGAGGGTGATAATCAACCGGATGACAATCATGATAATGGTCCCAATCTTATATGGGTACTTATCCGTATGATGATTAATCCTGTAGAGGGGTGGAAACGTATACGCAGACTCGGCATTACATACGAAGATGCGGGCAAAAGATGTTTCTATCCTTTAGCGGCTCTCGCAGCGGCATCGTGCTTTATAAGTGCCTTATATGATGCATCTATAACTCTCAACGACTGCATGCTTGCCGCTGTCAAAATATTTATGGCTTTATTCTTTGGCAATTTTCTTACTCTCCTCATGTTTAGATGGGGATTGCCTAAAGAATTTAAAGAGATTTCCGACTCCAATTATGGTAAGGTATTCGTGATGTTCAACTTATCGACCTTAGCATTGTTTTATGTGTTGTATGAGATTCTCCCCATGCTCGGACCCGTTCTGGTATTTCTACCTATCTGGACCATATACCTATCGACCAAGGGGTGCAGATTTTTTCACTTCCCTCAAGAGAAAGGGAATCTCTTGATGACTCTGATAGCCCTATATATATTATTGTCTCCCATTGTAGTATACTGGGCATTTGATATACTTCTATAATTAATATGCTATGAAAACAAATCAAGTCAATATAAAAAATAAGCGAGCCCGTTTTGATTATGAAATAGGGGATACCTTTACTGCCGGCATGGTTCTTACCGGTACTGAAATCAAGTCGATCCGAGAGGGGAGAGCCTCTCTTGCAGATTCGTACTGCCTGATCGAAAACGGAGAAGTGTGGATTAAGGGGATGCATATTGCTGAATATTTCTATGGCACTTATAATAATCATGCCACACGGCGCGATAGAAAACTTCTGTTAAACCGCAAGGAAATTGCAAAACTTGCCAAAGAATCGGCCGATCCCGGTTTTACAATCGTGCCTATAAGAGTCTTTATATCCGAGAGAGGTTATGCCAAACTTGTACTTGGTGTAGGACGCGGTAAAAAGCAGTATGATAAGCGCCAATCTATCAAAGAGCGTGACGACAAGCGTATGCTTGACCGTATGATGAAGAAATAATTATTTACTCTGATACTATATGCGTGAACTCGAACTCCTTGCTCCTGCCGGCAATGCCGATATCGCTATAGAGGCTATCCTTCATGGTGCTGACGCTGTGTATATCGGTCCTCCCACTCACGGTGCCCGTAAGGCGGCTGCCAATTCTCTTGAAGATATAAAAAAAGTGGTATCTTTTGCACACCAATTTGGCGCGAAAGTATATTGCACCGTCAATACCATTATATATGAGAATGAACTGGCCGAGGTCGAGTCATTGATTCGCAAACTTTATATCATAGGGGTTGATGCGCTTATAGTGCAAGATATGGGTATTTTACGTATGGATCTTCCACCCATCGCACTACACGCATCCACTCAGTGCGATACGCGTACACCTGAAAAAGCAAAATTCCTGGAAGATGTCGGTTTCTCACAATTAGTACTTGCCCGCGAACTTACGCTGAATGAAATCAAAAAAATTCACGATACCGTTGATGTCCCGCTGGAGTGTTTTATACATGGAGCACTCTGCGTAAGTTATTCCGGTCGCTGCCATGCCAGTCAGGCAACCAAGGGGAGAAGTGCCAACAGGGGAGCATGCGCCCAGATTTGCCGTTTACCTTTTAATCTCACCGATAGTCGAGGCAGAGTCTTGCAAAGAAATAAGCACCTCTTGTCGCTTAAAGACTTTAACCTGTCTGATAACCTCGAAGAGTTAATTGAGGCCGGGGTCTCCTCTTTTAAAATTGAGGGGAGATTAAAGGAAGTGGGGTATGTAAAAAATGTAGTAGCATATTACCGCCAGAAAATTGATGAAATTATCCGGAAATATCCGGATGAGTACAGACGCTCATCTTACGGTAAATCCACTATTGACTTTATCCCCCAACTTGATAAGAGTTTTAACCGCGGGTTTACCACATATTTCCTTAATGACCGCAGACCCGCCAATATATCATCGCCTGATACGCCCAAATCAATGGGAGAGATCATTACCGACATTAATCAACTGAATAATGGTGACGGTATAAGTTATTTTGATGAGAAGAAGGAGTATGTCGGGGTTATGGTAAATGGCGTGGAGAGTGGTAGAATTAAAGGTAACCGACCCTTTGTAATCCCCAAGGGGAGTGCGATACATCGCACTCTCGATATGCAGTGGCAAAAACGGCTCTCCAGACCTACAGCAGTACGTAAATTGGCGCTGGATGTAACAATTACGCCTTCTTGTTTACAAGGTATCGATGAAATGGGGAATAAGGCGATTGTACCTCTCAACGCAGATTTGCAACCGGCAGAGAAGAGTCAGGATATTCGCAAGATTTTAGATAAGTTCGGTAATACCATCTACACGTTGAGAGATCTTGACATCTGCCAGATTGATAACTTGTTTATTCCTGCCTCACAATTGGCCGATGCCCGCCGTAGATTAGTGGAAGCACTTGCTAATGCCGCTAAGGCCTCTTATAAATATGAGTTGCGTAAACCTGAAAATAAAGGCGCTGTATATCCTGAATCTGTATTGGATTATCAGGACAATGTATCCAATTCACTTGCCATAAAATTCTATTCCTCACACGGTGTGAAGAAAATCTCACCGGCTATGGAGATTGATAGTGCTGTGGTGCGTCCGAATACTTCGGTAATGACGACCCGACACTGTATATTACGCGAAAACGGACGTTGCCTGAAAACAACACCCGCTTCTAAACGAGACTTCTCCCTCCCGTTAACCTTAACATCAGGAAAAGATAAGTTCAAATTAAGTTTTGATTGTGACAAATGCGAAATGCATCTACACCTGGTAGAATAACCCCTGTCAATCCGGCAGAGTATCCATTACAGTAGGAGTCAAGCCGCTAACGCTCAAACTCTTCAGACGTGCACTGCGCACCTCTGAAATACGATCGAGCAAAAGGGCTATGGTATCATTTTCTCCCTCGGTAAGACCATAATCTGTATCAGGCCTCACATTGGTATTGATTTCCTCAATACGTTGCTCAAAATTTTCCATTAATTTATGCACCTGAGTTGAATCTTTGGCGCTCTGTATGCTATCTATATACGCTTGAGCCACATTGCAAGTGGTATGATAAAGATCCTGAGCCTCACAGTTTACTTCCTCCGGTTTATTCCCCTTACATGAAGTCATTACAAGACTTAACGCTAAAAGAGAGGTACCGGCTCCTATCGTATAATTAATCATAATAATTTCGGGTTAATCAATAAATAATATCTACTAACGTAATAACATACTCTAAGGCGCAGTTACTGACTAAGTAGTATGCGGAGATTGACTCAAAATATCAAGCACCACCTGCAAAGATACAAAAAATCTTTAACAGATGATGCCTATATTAACTTAATCCTTGATCTTTACAGAATTTTATTTACCTGGTTTATTGGAGTGAGTTAGTTTGGGGAGGAGATATTTGCCGGTATACGAAGTTTCACAGTCTGCTATCTCTTCGGGGGTTCCTTCGGCTACTATCATTCCTCCGGCATCGCCACCTTCGGGACCTATGTCTATTACCCAGTCGGCACACTTGATTACATCCATATTGTGCTCGATAATCACTACTGTGTGACCCGCCTGGATAAGACGACGCATAGAGTGCATTAATGTGGATATATCATGAAAATGTAAGCCGGTGGTCGGCTCGTCAAAGATAAACATTGTATGGGGCTGTTTATCTTGAGAAATATAGTATGCCAATTTCACGCGCTGGTTTTCACCGCCTGATAGGGTAGATGAGGATTGGCCCAATTTTATATATCCCAAACCTACTTCCTGCAGAGGGAGCAAGCGCTTTACTACGCGCATAGCCTGTGCATCTTTTGTCTCTTTCAGAAATTCTATCGCCTCATTTACAGTCATTTCGAGAAAGTCATAGATATTCTTTCCTCTATATTCCACTTCAAGAATTTCAGGCTTGAATCTCTTGCCATGACAAACCTCACACGGTATAGTTATATCTGCCATAAACTGCATCGGTATGGTCACAGTGCCTTCTCCTTTACACTCTTCGCAGCGTCCGCCATCTGAATTAAAAGAGAAGTATCCGGGGGTAAAGCCCATCTGCTTGGATAATTGCTGATCGGCAAACAGTTTACGCAATTCATCAAATGCCTTGAGATATGTAGCCGGATTTGAACGCGATGAGGTACCTATCGGATTCTGATCTATAAATTCTACCATTCCTATATCGCTTATATCTCCGGATATGCGCTTATGCGTAGCAGGGGGATCTCCCGGCTCACCAAGCGCTCTGCGCAATGACTTGAAAAGTATCTCGCGTACCAGAGTTGATTTACCGGATCCGCTTACTCCTGTCACTACTGTCATGACACCCAGCGGGAACTTTACATCTATATTTTTAAGATTATTGGCTACCGCTCCCTCAACTTTTACAAACTTTTTCCACGGATGACGCAGTGGATCATACTCAATCTCTCTACGACCTGTGAGATAATCGAGAGTGTACGAATCACTCTCAACCTCCTCTGATAAACCATCCTTAAGATTGCCGGAATAGACAATCTCACCACCATTGCGACCGGCATCTTTACCTACATCGATAATATTATCGGCGGTCATCATTATCTCCTCGTCATGTTCTACCACTACTACGGTATTACCGATCTGTTGTAATCGGCGCAATACCTTTATAAGGCGATTGGTGTCTCGCGAATGGAGTCCGATGGAGGGTTCGTCAAGGATATAGAGAGAACCTACCAGAGATGAACCGAGCGATGTGGCGAGGTTTATCCTCTGACTCTCACCTCCGGATAATGTGGATGACAACCGGTCGAGTGTAAGGTATCCTAATCCTACCTCCTCAAGAAAACCTATTCGGTTTTTAATCTCCGTGAGCAGCCGGGCCGCGATGATCTCATCTTCTTTATTTAGTTGAAGGTTTTCAAAAAATTCCCTGACTTTGCTCACCGACATTCTGACTATTTCGGTAAGACTCTTACCTCCGACCTTGACATATTCCACATCGGGTCGCAGACGCGAACCGTGACAGACAGGGCACTCGGTTTTACCACGATAGCGCGCCTTTAATACTCTATACTGAATCTTGTATTGATTCTCATCTACCCATCTGAAGAAGCCGTCGATACCTTCCCATTTCCCATTACCGTGCCATAGAGTGGCCTTCTGCTCGGGGGTAAGATCTATATAAGGAGTGTGGATAGGGAAACTGATATGAGGGGCGAGATGTATAAGCGTTTTCTTCCATTCACCCATAGTTTCACCTCTCCAGCACTGTACCGCGCCTTCATATACCGATAGGGTCTTATCGGGTATCACCAGATCTTCACTGATACCCAATATTTTACCGAATCCCTCACATTCCGGACATGCACCGTAGGGATTATTGAAGTTAAACATCAGGTCTGACGGCTGACGAAATTCTATACCATCTGCAGTAAAACGGTTGGAGAAATCCATCTCCTCTACACCATCTTCTTTCCAGATCTTGATGATACATTCGTTATGACCTTCAAATAGGGCTGTTTCAAGCGAATCAGTGAGTCGTGACATCTCATCCTTATCCTTACTCACACTAAGGCGGTCGATAAGGAGCCTGATCTGACCCTCGGATACAGATATTACCGGAGATTTCCCTTTTTTGGCATCTTTCTGAATCTCCTTGTTATCCGGATGAGATGCGAGATATTCCTCTATTTCAATAAAATTCCCATCTTCTTCCAGACGACTGAACCCCTCCTTCATATATATACCGAGTTGTTCCTGCAGGGTACGTCCTTCCGGGAGATTAATATTTATCAGTATTGCCAGTCTGGTACGTTCGGGCTGACTCATAATATAGCGTACTACATCTTCTACATTATGTTTTTTTACCTCACGTCCCGATACGGGAGAAAATGTATGACCAATGCGTGCATACAGCATCCTGAGATAATCGTATATCTCTGTAGCCGTACCGACGGTAGAACGAGGATTGCGTGTATTTACTTTCTGCTCAATCGCAATTGCCGGAGGGAGACCTTTTATATAATCACACTCCGGTTTCTGCATACGTCCCAAAAACTGACGGGCGTAACTCGAAAGACTCTCTACATATCTGCGCTGCCCCTCGGCATACAGGGTATCAAAAGCCAGACTCGATTTACCGCTACCCGATACACCGGTTACAACCGTAAATTTATTGAGAGGTAGATTTACATCAACATTCTTCAGATTGTTTACACGTGCTCCCTTTACTTCTATATATTTTTGCGTAGACTTGTTGCTCATAATTTTAAAGTAATCAATAATCCCGTATCACCGTGTAAACGGAATACGGGATTATTATATAACGTTTTGGGCTATCAGAATATTATACAGCCTCCAATCCTTATTCTATCAGTGTAAGAGCGGTCTGATATTTGGCCATTGTAGATGCTTTTTTAATCGCTTTCCACGCTTTACGCCCTATCTCATCTTCTGCATATTCCCAGAATGGGAGAATTTTTGACAGTATCTGGTGTTCTCCGCCTATCAGATTTTCTTGATAATAACTTATAAGAGATCTATGCAGACTTTTCATTGCCTCAAGACGCTTTGCATGATCCCATTCTTCACCGCCGGCGATCTCGGTTAATAATGACGGACGGGCAAGTGCACCTCTTCCTATCATAACACCATTCAGATCCGGATACTTTTCCATTATCATCTTTGCATCCTCGGGAGTACGGATATCACCGTTATATACCAGAGGATTACTGCTCATGGCATAAATTTTGTCGAAAGACTCCATCTTTAAGGTATCAGGTTGATACTGATCTTTGGCAGTACGCGGATGAACCGTAATGTACTCGAGTTGTAAATTATTAAGTCGGCTTATAAGCGGCAACCACTCATCATCTTTCATACCCAAGCGTATCTTAACGCTAAACCGCACATCATCATTCTCATTGATGACTCTCTCTACTGCATTGATACACTCCTCAGACGCTATGGTGGCGGCTCCGCGCCCGCGTGAAGTCTGCAAAGGAAACGGGCAGCCCATATTGAGATCTATATGCCTGATACCCTCCGCTTTTAAGAGAGTTATTAAAGCAGATAGTTCTTCGTAATTTTTAAAAATAACCTGAGGCACCACTGCTATCCCTTCATTTAGAGGAGATAGCGCTTCGCGTATATCTTTCTTACGTATCCCACCCTTCTCAAGGCGTATAAACGGAGTGGTATATACAATATCGGTATCAGCAAATTGACGGGCATGAAAATGGCGATAAGCATCATCGGTATGCCCTTGAATCGGTGCTAAGTATAATTTCATATTACAAATATAGTGAATTTTTCCTTAATTTTTAGTATTTTTGTACTATAAAATATGGAGGTATCCTTAACGCTATTTATTTGATAGTTTTATCTGTGTTATCTATGGGTAAGCATCATTCTGCATGAACGTTATATTTGCTTCCACTTCTATAATTTTAATTACAGTCTTAGGCTATGTTTATACACAAAATTACAGACAGCATAGATTATGTAGGTGTAAATGACCGTACTACTGAGTTATTCGAAGGCCTTTGGCCGCTTCCGTATGGTATCAGTTACAATTCTTATATCGTAAAAGGCTCTGAAAAAATTGCGTTGATAGATACCGTCGAACTCGGCCATACCCGCGAATTTATGGAGTCATTGCGATTGCAAGGCATCGATAAGATAGATTATCTGATAATCAACCACATGGAGCCTGACCACTCTGGAGGTATACCACTGGTGGTTACCGCTTTTCCTGACATCAAAATTGTAGGTAATAAGAAGACTATCGACATGATAAAGGGTTTTTACCATCTTATGAATGATTACCTCTATGTCGAAGTAGCAGAAAATCAGACAATAGACCTCGGCAATATCAGTCTCAAATTCATTATGACTCCTATGTTGCACTGGCCTGAGACTATGATGACTTATTGCGAAGAGGAGAAACTCATATTTACCGGTGATGCTTTCGGATGCTATGGCGCACTCAACGGTGGGGTAGTCGATGACAGTATGGAGTGTTCGCTCTATATCAATGAAATGTACCGTTATTACAGCAATATAGTGGCTAAATATGGTAAGTTTGTATTATCGGCTCTTAAGAAATTATCATCTGTTGAGATAGAATATCTCTGTCCTACTCATGGACCTGTATGGCACTCCCGACTTGCTGAGGTATTGGAGATTACCCGTCGTCTGGCCTCATACGAGGGGGAAGATGGAGTGACTATTATCTACGGGTCTATGTATGGCAATACTGCTGAAATGGCCGAACTATTCGCAATTTCACTTTCCCGTCGGGGAATTAAAAATATACGCGTACATAATGCATCAAAATCAAGTCTTAGCGAAATGCTTGCCGATGCCTTGCGCTATAAAGGCCTTATAATCGGTAGCCCGACCTATAATACCGAAATATATCCTCCGGTATCGCACCTGGTATCGGCTATCCGTGCGCGAGATATGAAGAATAAAATAGTTGCCTCTTTTGGCGGATACACTTGGGCACCCGGTGCCACTAAGAAAATTGCCGATAACCTTGAGGCTATGAATTTTCAAGATGCAGGTTCGGTAATTATGAAGCAATCGCTTACTGAAGAGGTTGAAAACAACATTAGCGAAGTTGCTGAAAAATTCTGCGCACTTTTCAATAGTTGAAAAAGTTTAATCGTTTTAAATCGATACCGTAACCGGTAGGATCAATCGACCACCGTAATCTCATTCAAAATATATCTTAAACTTCCAAATATGAGCGACACACCACATAACACCGAAGAGATGCAGAATACGACAGAGACTCATCCTCTGCGCCCATTTCTCCCTCGCGGATCACGTCTGCTGATGTGCGGCACATTTCCTCCGCAGAAACATCGCTGGAGCATGAATTTCTATTATCCAAATTTCATCAATGATATGTGGAGAATTTTTGGGTTGATCTATTTTGATGATAAAAATGCCTTGGTAGATACCGAAGGTAAGACATTCAGGTTAACTCAGATCAAAAGTTTGCTCGAATCTCATGGTATCGCACTTTCTGATACCGGTCGCGAAATATTGCGTACTACAGGTAATGCTTCTGATAAGTTTCTCGACATAAGGAAGCAGATAGATTTACCCGCTATACTTGCCGAAATACCCGATTGTATAGCGGTTGCCACTACAGGTGAAAAGGCCGCAGGTGTAATTGCGACGATGACCGGTTCGGAGATACCGGGTATGGGTGAGTATAGGGACTGCGAAATTACCGACTCTTCCGGAAAACTAAGGAAATTTCAACACTGGCGCATGCCTTCCTCTTCTCGCGCATACCCTCTGCCATTGGCCAATAAGGCAGAAATTTATAACAAAATGATAGAATCTCTTAACTTGAAGTCATGATGCTGTTATCTATTTTTGACGCTTCTGAATTCTTTAATTGGTTTGTACAAAATGCCAATTATTGGTTTGTTTTCATATTTATGGTGATTGAGAGTTCGTTTATCCCATTTCCATCTGAGGTTATCGTACCTCCTGCTGCCTATCTCGCTTGTCGCAATGTTGGGGCAGGTGCTGACATGAATATATGGATGGTAACTCTCATTGCTACTGCCGGTGCGCTTGTGGGAGCATTTATCAATTATTATCTTGCTCTCTGGATTGGTCGCCCGGTAGTATATAAATTTGCAGATTCAAGATTTGGACATGCTTGTCTTATAAATCGTGAAAAAGTTGACAAGGCCGAGGCCTACTTTGACAAGCATGGTGCTATCTCAACATTTATCGGGCGTTTGATCCCGGCTATCAGGCAATTAATCTCTATTCCTGCCGGTATCTCAAAAATGAATGTGGGTCAATTTGCTCTCTTTACTTTTCTCGGTGCTCTGTTATGGAATGCAGTTCTGGCCGGACTGGGATACTGGCTTTCTACTACGGTAGATGAGCAAATGCTGTTTGATAAAGTAGAGGAGTATAACCGCTATCTCACCTGGGGTGGTTATGCCTTGGCTATTTTATGTGTGGCTTATATCTTGTGGAATGCTCTGCGTCCGCGTAAAAAATAACTTAAAGTTCTTAATTCCTATGAAGGTTTCACCATCGTTGCTCTCAGCCAATTTTGCCAACCTCACTCCGGATATTGAAATGATAAATAGATCGGAGTGTGATTTTCTTCACCTTGATGTGATGGATGGCGTCTTTGTACCCAATATTTCATTTGGCTTTCCGGTAATGAAAGCCGTAAGCAAAATTTGCACCAAACCTCTCGACGTACATCTTATGATCGTCGAACCTCAGAACTGGATTTCTCAAGTGCGTGATATAAATGCGGAGTATATGGTTTTTCATCAGGAAGCGTGTACCCACATACACCGCACTGTTCAGGCTATACATAACGCCGGTATGAAGGCGGGGGTATCCTTATGTCCTGCTACTCCTGTTAATACGCTCGAAGATATTATCGGTGATCTTGATCAGGTTCTTCTGATGTCGGTAAATCCCGGATTTGGCGGTCAGCCATTTATACCTCAGGTAATTGAAAAAGTAAAGAAACTTAAACGACTTATTATTGAATCAGGCAGTAAGGCTCTGATTAATGTAGACGGAGGGGTAAATGCCGAGACCGGCGCCATGCTTAGTGAGGCCGGAGCAGACATTGTCGTGGCCGGTAGTTATGTATTCGGGGCTGCAGACCCTGAAGAGGCTATCCGCTCACTTAAAAACCTACCGAGCCGGATATGATTAACTCTTTACACACTCCACATTATTAATCTACGCTTGATTAATCTACGCTTGCATATCAATATTATGAAAGAAATTGTTTGTCCGAAATGTAATACACCGTTTCAGGTTGATGACGCTACTTACGAAGGTATTGCGGCACAGGTTCGTACTGCTACCTTTAACGAAGAGATAGAAAAACGCTTGCTCGAAGTTCAGGAACAGTTTAAAACCAAAGAGGAGACTTTACGCCTGATGATAGAACGTGCGTTTGAGGAAAAACTCGCCGATAAAGTAGCACAAGTTAAGGATCTTGACAAAGAGATAACCCGCCTCAACGGGATTATTGATGCTTTTAACGCTAATAAAAATTCCGAATTTACCCAACTGGAGTCTCTTAAAGATAAGGAACTGAATGAGGCAGTAAATAAAAAGGATAATGAAATAGCGGCTTTAAAGGCACAATTGGCGGGCAAAGATAGCGAGTATGCTATCAAACTTCTGGAAGAGAAAAATGCCGGCAGGGAATTGCTTCAGAAAAAGGAGAGGGAACTTTCGACTGTTGTAGCCGAAAAAGAGCAGGCATTGACAAAACTGAATGCCGAGAAAGAACAGGAACTTGTAGCACTCAGGGCTGAGATTAAAGCCGAAAAATTGACTGCAGAAAATCGTGAAGCACAACTCCGCGAACAACACAAGATTCAATTGCAGGATAAACAGGAAGAGATAGACCGTCTTAAAGATTTTAAACTCCGCTTATCGACCAAAATGGTAGGGGAGACTCTTGAGCAACATTGTTCCATTACCTTTCAGCAGGCGCAATGCAATGGATTGTACCCTTATGCTTCGTTTGGCAAGGATAACACGGCCGTAGAGCATTCTAAAGGTGATTTCATATTCCGCGATTATATTGATGGAGTTGAATACATATCCATTATGTTTGAGATGAAAAACGAAATGGATACTACAGCCACCAAGCATCGCAATGATGACTTTCTCGAAAAACTTGATAAGGACCGCAAACGTAAGAACTGCGAGTACGCAGTACTCGTATCGATGCTCGAACAAGATAACGAGATTTATAACACCGGAATCGTTGACAAGGGTTATATCTATCCCAAAATGCTTGTGATCCGCCCTCAGTTTTTTATGCCTCTGATAAGAATACTTACCGAGGCGGCTAAAAAGGGATACATGGAGAAGTCTGCATTGATTCAGGAACTCGAAATAACCCGTAGCCAGACCAGGGATTTCTCAAAGTTTGAAGAACGCATCAATAAATTCCGAGATACATTTACCCGTAATGTATCTGATGCTCAAAAGAAATTTAAAGCCGCTACCGATGGTATTGACAAGGCGATTGAGGGGCTTGAAAAACAGATTAATTTGCTCCGAACCATAAAAGCGAATTTCGAAGGTTCGGAACAAAAATTACTTCGTGCCAATGATTATGCCGATGAGCAACTCACCGTAAAGAAATTAACCCACGGTGCCCCATCGGTCAGGAAAATGATTGAAGAGGCCGAATGATGAATATGCATCTCTGGCCCCTTCATAAATCAAGAATCTTGAGTCACAATATTATTCTTACTTGATAAATATTTGTATATCAAGCAAATAGAAGCGATCACAACGTGCTAACCCTGTAGCATATCCAGAAACTCATCTTCAGAGACAATGGGGATATTCAGACTCTTGCATTTTTCGAGTTTTGAAGGCCCCATATTATCTCCGGCAAGTACAAAAGATGTCTTCTTCGAGATACTCCCGGCATTCTTGCCACCGTTAGATTCAATCATATCCTTATATTCATCACGCGAATGATGTGCAAAAGTACCTGAGATTACTATCGTTTTTCCCGATAAAGCATCACTCTGCGCCTCCATCTTATCAGCAGAGAGTTGCATCTGTACTCCCGCCTCAGTAAGACGCCTGATATTGTCGATATTTATAGGATTTCGCAGGAAATCGTAAATGCACTGACCTATTACGGGACCTATATCCTGCACTGCAGTGAGTTCCTCAACACTCATATTTTGCATTCGCTCCATACTTTTTACCGCTTTTGCAAGCCGCTTGGCGGTAGTTTCCCCTACATTCGGGATAGATATAGCATATACTACACGCTCAAAGGGAACCTTTTTGGAGTCTTCGATACCTTGCATTATCTTCTCGGCACTCTTCTGACCCATACGATCGAGCGTGATGAGTTTGTCGATTGTGAGATCATATATATCTGCAATCTTCTCAACCATGCCCGAGTCAAAGAGCATTTCGGCGGTCTCCTCGCCGATACCGTCAATATTCATCATACGCCTTGCGCAAAAATGCTCTATCTTTCCGGTAAGTTGCGGTCGGCATCCGAAGTGATTGGGACAGCACCAGGCGGCTTCGCCATATATTCGTTCAAGTTGTGTGCCACACTCCGGACAATCCTTTACAAACTCTATCTTATGAGCACCGGCCTGACGATGATCCGTATCTACACCGGTTATTTTAGGGATAATCTCTCCTCCTTTCTCTACATATAGCCAGTCCCCCTCGTGTATATCCAATTCCTGAATTATATCATCGTTGTGGAGTGAGGCACGCTTTACGATTGTACCGGAAAGCAGTACCGGCTCGAGATTGGCTACAGGGGTAACTATACCCATTCTGCCGGTCTCGAACGATACATAGCGCAACGGCGTACATGCGCGCTCAGGATTGAACTTGTATGCTATCGCCCAGCGTGGTGATTTCGCTGTGAAACCGAGATTTAATTGCTGACGCAGGGAGTTAAGTTTAAATACTAATCCGTCGGTAGCAACGGGAAGTTTTCTCCTCTCCTCATCCCAATAATTGATAAAGTCGTCTACCTCATCGAGAGTGTTAAGAAGTCGAATATGAGGGGAGACCTTAAATCCCCACTTACGGGCAGCCTCCATATTGTCATAGTGATTATCGTAAGGGAGGTTGTCTGATAGGAGGTAGTAAAAACGTGCATCAAGATGTCGTGAGGCTACTATGCGCGGATCCTGCATCTTAAGTGTACCTGAGGCGGCATTACGGGGATTTGCGAATAGAGGTTCCTCGTTGTAGGCGCGCTCGGCATTGAGTTTCTCAAATACCTCCCAAGGCATGAGGATTTCACCTCTTATTTCGAATTCTTCCGGCCAATCTCCGGGCAACAGTTGCAGCGGTATGGAGCGTATGGTTTTAACGTTTGCAGTTACGTCATCACCCTGGGTTCCGTCACCTCGGGTCACTGCTCTGACCATACGCCCGTTGCGATAGGTTATTGATATGGATGTTCCGTCAAACTTTAATTCACCTACTACCGAAAAGGCTTCACCTTCAAGACTCTTACTTAATCGGTCAAACCACTCGTCTACCTCTTCTATAGAGTAAGAGTTGGCCAGTGACATCATCGGACGATCATGCACTACATGTTCGAACCCCTTTGTAAGATCCGAACCTACTCTTTGCGTAGGAGAAAGGGAGTCAAAAAATTCCGGATTCTCCTCTTCAAGTTTTTCCAATTCCTTAAGCAGGTGATCAAACTCAAAGTCTGAAATAGAGGGTGAGTTTAATACATAATAGTTATGATTATGCTGACGTATCTCATCACGCAATTGATTGATACGATGCTCTATAGAAGTATTCATATTTGTATCGTTCAGATTAAGACCCTGACATTTTCCGGTAGAGTCAGATATATGGATATTTCACATCCCAAAGAAATAATGCCTGAGGGGGCATAGAGGTTCCGGCCGAGCAACGATTTTTTTTATCGATCACAGCGGCAAATTCCGAAACTGATAATTTTCCGCGCCCTACATCAACCAAGGTTCCTACAACGGCACGCACCATATTACGCAAGAATCTGTCGGCCGTTATGGTAAATACTATACCCGGAATATCGTATGGATTTCGAAAATCCGACCATTCGGCTTGCCTGACATCACATAGGTTGGTTTTAGCATCGCTGTGCAGTTTGGCAAATGAAGTAAAATCCCGGGTATCGATAAGAAGCGCGGCTGCCTCATTCATCCTTTCTACATCAAGCATACCGGGAGAGAACCAGGATACCCTATCGAGAAAAGGTGATTTTTCGAATGTTACAAAATATTTATAACTTCGCTCTACGGCATCAAATCTGGCATGAGCGTCCGATCCTACCGGCAGAACTGCCATGATAGAAATTGACTTACCTACAATCCGGTTCAGACTCTTTATAAGTTTCTGCGTATCCTCTATCGGATGCAGAGTGTCAAAATGTGCATACATTACCCGCGCGTTTACCCCGGTATCAGTACGCCCGGCTCCCACAATAGGAGTAGGCGTACGCAATACCAGCGATAATGCGTCTTCGATAGTTTGCTGCACACTCACCGCATTAGGCTGACTCTGCCATCCGTGAAATGGTGAGCCGGCGTAAGCGAGTTTTAAAAAATAGCGGTTCATTCGCGCTCTTCGAGATAAGTGATGCCGTAAAGTCCGGAGCGATAAATGTTGAGAAATTGTCTCCCTTCTTCAGAAGAGATCGCACCATCTTTTACTGACTTGGATACCCAACTTTCGAGATTTTTCACAAGTTTCTTTGTGTTATACTCTACATAGTCGAGCACATCGGCTACCGGTTCGCCATCAATAACCTGCTCTATCTGATAACCGTTTTTAGAGCCGGTGATATGCACTGCCGCTGTATCGCCAAAGAGATTATGAAGGTCTCCGAGAATCTCCTGATATGCGCCGACAAGGAATACTCCGATATAATAGTGACCACCATGTTTGAATTTATGTACCGGTAAAGAATCAGCAATACCTTGCGGCGCTACAAACCGATTGATTTTACCATCTGAGTCACATGTCACATCCTGAATCGTACATACCTGGGTAGGCTTTTTGTCAAGATTGGCGATAGGCATGACCGGAAATAACTGATCGATAGCCCATGAGTCCGGTAGGGATTGGAACAGAGAGAAATTACAGAAATACTTCTCCGGGAGCATTCGGGCTACTTTGCGTAACTCTTCCGGTGGGTGCTTCATCGATGAGGCGATTGAATTTACATCTCTGGCTACACTCCAGAAGAGTTTCTCGATCTGCGCACGGGTACGCAAATCCAGCAAACCGAGTGAGAATAATTCTAAGGCCTCATCTCTGATTTGCAAAGCATCATGCCAGTCCTCAAACACTCTGGCAGGATTTATCTTATCCCATATATTATAAAGTTCGCGGGTCAATTCGTGAGCATCTTCTCCGATCGAATCCTTGTTTTCGTCCCACTCAGGTAATTGAGTTGTCTCAAGAACCTCGATTATCAATACCGAATGGTGGGCGGTAAGAGAGCGACCGCTCTCGTTGATTATATTCGGATGAGGGATAGAATTTTTAACGCAGACATCTACTAATGCAGCCACCGAGTCATTGGCATACTCCTGTATAGAGTAATTCATAGAGTTTTCTCCTGATCCGGAGCGGGTGCCGTCATAATCTACGCCAAGACCACCGCCTATATCTACAAACTCTACTTCAAATCCCATCTTGATGAGTTGCACATAAAATTGCATAGCCTCGCGCAGGGCATTCTTAATACGACGTATCTTTGTAATTTGGCTACCGATGTGGAAGTGTATCAGTTTCAGGCAATCTTTCATATCGTGCTTTTCAAGATACTCAAGTGCCGATAATAACTCACTCGAATTAAGGCCGAATTTACTTACATCGCCACCTGACTCTTCCCACTTGCCGCTACCCGAAGATGTTATCTTGATACGGATACCGATATTCGGACGCACATTTAGTCTGTCTGCAACCTCCTTAATAAGTTTTAACTCATTTAACTTCTCAACTACCAGAAACACTCTTTTACCCATCTTCTGGGCTATGAGTGCCAGTTCTACATAGTCTTCATCTTTATATCCATTACAGATTATAAGTGAATTGGCGTGTGCATTCACACCTAATACGGCATGCAGTTCCGGTTTTGAACCGGCTTCCAATCCGATATTATATTTGCTGCCGTGGCTCACAATCTCTTCTACAACCTGGCTCATCTGGTTTACCTTGATGGGATAAACCACAAAATTAGAACCTTGATAATTGTACTCCTCCGATGCCTTGTTGAAGCATCCTGTTATCTTGCGGATTCTGTCGTCGAGTATATCCGGAAATCTAAGCAGGAGAGGTGCCGATACATCACGATTGCGCAATTCCTCCATAACCTCGCTCAGATCAATGGGTGAGAATCCCTCTCGGGGGGTCACCTGTACATTACCTTTTTCGTTGATAGAAAAGTATTTAAGACCCCAACCTCCGATATTGTAAATTTCAGCGGAGTCTTCAATTCGCCATTTTCTCATTTTCTATAATTTAATTTTTTTGCGTTGGTTGCCCAAGTAATTCAAAATTGGTCACTTCGACTTCAGCAACTCTTCTGCGTATTTTAAATTTATCCTCATATTCGCGATAACGCATTTTACCTTCTACATAAAGTCGGCTCCCTTTGCGTACATATCTCTCTGCTATTTCAGCGTTCTTACCGGTAAGGATACAGGTGTGCCAGTCGGTAATCTCATTACCGGCCGGACCTTTTTGCTCGGATGTAGCAAGCGAGAAACGCGCTACTGCGAAGTTCTTTTCGGGATATCGCATTTCGGGATCTCCTCCCACATATCCCAATAATATTATCTTATTGACTGACATTTCTATATTTTGGGGGTCAATTTCCGGACTCGATTTTTACCATCGGTTTACCTTCTGCTCAAGACCGGTTTTCTCGTGTAAGTGTTGCATCAGATTCATTACATGTATCGCTTCACCGGCGCCACCGCGCATACGCGCATCGGCCACACCCTCTATCCGTAAAGTGTCGTTCTGTGGTTTGCTGAATGACAGCACCATACGTTGAGTACCTTCTACCTCTTCTATCCCTACAGGGCGGGTGGTCATAAATGTGAAATTATGATCATCATATATGGAGTCATATATCTTCATTATCTGATCCACCGCGGTGCTTCCGGGCAATTCGATTACTATATGCATGCTTCTGTCAGATTCAATAGCCTCATATTGGATGTCTATATCGGCATCAAAACTGGATTGTATACTCTTTAACCGCGATACTATAAGGTCTGACAATCTGCTTTTCGAATCATCCGTAAGCAGATCCGAGGGTGCCGAGATTTTAATCTTTATTGCAGAGGGGAGCATCAGATGCGCTGCTAACGGATATAGAGCCACCAGTATTGCAGATTCCAACGGAGAGGGGAGTATAGCCACCCTCTCACCCCTGACAAGAGGTTTACGGTACATTTCTGATAATCCCAGAGTAGGAGTGGTGCTTAACGACTCTGTAAGATGTGCCGCCTCCGGAAAGACAACCAGATTCAGATCCTGACAATCCGCCATAAGTTTTGCCCAATCAGATGAGGTGTAAAGAGGGGTGATTAGAAAAACCACATCCAGCCCGGTGGCATCCAGATTGGAGGAAAACAGCAGTTTCTCTTCACCTATAAATCCGTGATGCAGTGAGGCTACACTCTTCCCGGCATTTGCAGGGGAATGAATTGTGGATATCTCAATATCGGGATGGTGAATGGCAAGACGCAACAGTTCGGCCGCAGTCTTTGTCTCACCACCTGTCAATCCAATTTTAATCATATTATTTAGAATCAGAATGGAGGTACATATTTTTTGTTTATAGGCACAAACTGGCTCAATACTTCTATTGCCTGTTCACGCGAAATACCCTCGCGCATTACTGCAAAGATGGTATTCGATCCGGGTATGGTGCCAAGGATATCCGGATGATTGGATATATCCATATCGTAAGCAAGTCCGGGAGCATATCCGTTGCGGGTCTTTATCACTGCGATATTGCCTGAAAAAGTCAACGATATGAATCCGCTCTGATAGTTGGCGTTCATATCAATCTGTCCGGCGGCAAGCAGTTTATCCTTAAGCGAATTGCTATCAGGCAATACATACATGTATGTCCCACGGTCGGTAGGTACCTTGGTAGTATGGAGCATTTTAAGATCGCGCGATAGAGTAGCCTGCGTTACATGATAGCCTCGCTCCTCAAGTCGACGCGACAATTCTTCTTGCGATGATATGCAGTGATTCTTTATCAGATCTACTATATCATCTACCCGTTTCTTGCGGTTTTTCATATATATTTAATTTCGCTTTGTAATTATAGATTTTAATTTAGCCGCGATTTCATATTTTTCTTGTCCTGCAAAACGGGCTATCTCCTTTTCTATCTCCGTATCAGAATAATCCTTCAGAAATTCGATTAGTTCTGACTCCTTTTCCTCTTCATCTATGGTTTCATCACCCAGAAATTTCTCAAGACCTGAGAAGGATTCCAATCGGCATTGCAACTTGGCGGCCGACTGCGAAGGGTTTTGCGAATCCTCTTCCGCATTATCAGAGAGCATCTCCTTAGGTGTGAAACCCGCCTCTTCAAGCACCTCTGCGGTAGTAAATATCGGTGCATTGCAGCGTATGGCAAGAGAAATCGCATCGCTGGATCTGGAGTCGATTTTCTTTAATTCTCCGTCAGAATTCTCTATCACAAGATCGGCTGCAAAAACACCCGTGGGGAGTTTATGGATATCGATACATTTCAATTGTAATCCGAAACTCTCCATCATATTTTTCATCATATCATGCGTAAGCGGACGGGGAGTCTTTATTTCCTGCAGATGGCACTCTATGGCCTGCGCTTCGGGAAATCCGATTACAATCGGGATACGGCGCACACCATCTATCTCTTCAAGTATTACTGCATATACACCTGATTCGATCTGACTATATGTGATACCTACTAATTTAAGACGGTGTCTTTTCTTCATGGTGAATATCTTGATCTTGTGTTTTTTTAGTTTTATGTCGGCTCTTTTTTGATGGCACCGAAATCATTCCGGACCCGAGACAAAGCCGCTTATCGGTAGTATATATTATGGCAAACTGACCGGGTGCGATACCTTGCACATTCTCTTCCGCTTCAATCATGAACCCTCCGTCTCCCCGTCGCTTAATCACTCCGGATATAAAGTCGGGGGAGTGTCGGTTTTTAAATGTAATGTGGAGTATGTTGTCTTGCGCTTTGAATCTCTCGGGACATGAGGGATCGAAGGGATCTACAGTGATCCAGTTTACCTCCTCAAGTGGTATTCGACGCCCGTACTGTTTCGCAGTATCGTAACCGTTTGAGACATATACCACGTTATCCCGGGTATTTTTTTTGACTACATACCAAGGGCCGCCACTCAATCCGAGCCCTTTACGCTGCCCTATAGTATGAAACCAATACCCTTTATGTGTACCGATTTTCTTTCCGGTCTCTATCTCTATCACCGGACCTTCTTTAGTGCCGAGGTGTCGCTCTATAAAATCAGAATAATTAATTTTACCTAAAAAACATATACCCTGAGAGTCCTTGCGAGTAGCCGTAGGGAGTCCGGCATTTTTAGCCTTCTCTCTTACCTCTATCTTAGGCATCTCGCCTAACGGAAACATCAAGTGACATAGTTGCCGGTATGAAATCTGCGCTAAGAAATCTGTCTGATCCTTTACCGGATCAACCGCGGTGGCCAGAAATTTCAACCCATCTATTTCTGCTATCGATGCATAATGACCGGTAGCCACTGCATCAAAATCTTTTCCCCAGCGATCTTCAAAAAATCCGAATTTGATGAGTTTGTTACACATCATGTCAGGGTGCGGGGTCAAGCCTTTGCTCACTGTATCGAGTGTATATGCCATCACATGATCCCAATACTCCTCATGCAGGGAAACCTCCTGAAGTGGAAGACCATATTTGGCCGCTATGAGTTGACATAACTCTATATCCTCATCGGCCGAGCAGTCTCCCTCTCCGTTATCCATACCTATACGTATATAGAAGAGGTGAAGATCATAACCCTGCTTGTACAAGGTGTCGACTACCACCGAGGAGTCAACTCCGCCTGAGACAAGCACCGCTATTCGCTTTTTCTTATTCTCCGTCATTGTTATACCTCCTCAAGTTCTTCATCCTCACTCCGGTCTTCGGTATGAATGATATGGAGCGACAGGAAATAATCTACCGATATCTTACCGGGTCCCACCAGAATAATAAAGAAGTATATCCCGAGAAACATTACGGGCAGATACCCCTGTGATTGCCATGTAAGCATATAGGGCATCTCACTTAATGTGTCGTGCAGAAGATGATACTCCGCTATAATCATGGCTATAAACGGTGGTATAGTCATTATGCGCGTCAGGAAACCGAACATTATAAAAATAGAACATAAGGTTTCGATAACTATCATAACTATAAGAGAGGCTTGCGAACCCATCCCCATTATAGAGGGGAAAGAGGCATAAATATCCGAAAAAGTCGCAATCTGTCTTACACCAAACTGTATCAGCATTATTCCAACAAACAGACGTAGAAACAGACGCCCTAAATTGGTATAGGAATACCCGCATGAACGGATATAACTTTTCTTTATGAGATCAGTAATTTTCATTTTTTTACTTTACCTTTGGCTTTCCATTCACTTACACTTTCACGTAATTTATCGATCGCAGCATTTACATCCATATTCTTCCCTAAAATCTCACCTTTTTTGCCGAGCAGATAAAAACTGGGAGTGTACCTGATATCAAGGATATCATCTGCTCCGTATGATATTGAAGGAGTCCAATAATCGGGATAAGAGGCAAAATCATTTAACAAATCTGCCTGCTCTTCAGGCACTGCATCCGCTACTATGAAAAGTATTTCAAGTTTACCCTCTTCTACAAGGTCTTGCAGATCTGAGGCCATTGAGAGTTTTGTTTTTGCAAATCGGCAATCATCACAATCGGGATTACCTATCTCTATTAATGTCCACTCTTTATCGACCTTAAATTCCCTTTGTCTTCCATCACGCAGAGTAAGGCGCAGTTGGGGGAATTTCTTTCCCACTGCAGTAGCATTTAGAATTTTTTGCTGACGCTCATAGCGTGCCTTTCTTATGGGTGCTATATCCTTATCCGAAATTACATTCTTAAGAAAAGCACCGTATATGTCATCACTCCAGAATTCTGCTCTCGGACCATACAGGGTTTCTTCGGCCGCCTTGGTAAATTGAAGCGTCAGTGTGGGATTACCCTTCAACTTTTTTATCAGGGTATTAACCGACCCCATAGCAACTTCGGCCGAGGAGTATGGCATCGCTGCCGTATAAATTTCGAAAGCATGATTCAGGGCATTCTGATCTACTGTGGATTTACTGCCGAAATCCATATTATCCCAGAAATGAGTCAACACATATTCTGACTTCGATTGAAGATCCGGAAGTTCCTCAGGTGCTACCGGATATTCGAAAAGGGGAGTAATATATATCGGCGAACCTTGTGCATACATAGCCAAGGGCGATATTGCGGCTATTGACAACACGCTCCCTATCATGCTCAACCGAGCCTTTCGGAGTATATTTTCTTTCAAACTTTTCATTTCTTCCGACCGCATCTGCTGTCTTAATTTTTATCGTGAATAATTACAATAGTATTCTCCTCTTCCTGCAATACTGCAGCAGGATTGGAGTTGTTGTCATCCTCACGCAAATTGATAGTACCGTCTACGTATGGTCGTATCGTATTGGTCCATGCTTTATAGCCGGCTCCGGTAAGGTGCAAACCGTCAGATGTGAGTTCCTTGCGCATTTTACCGGTTTCCGGATCTGCCATATTAGGCCATAAATCTATATATATCGCACCGTTTGACATCGCTATTCGCTTAAGTTCCTCATTAAGCGGCGGGAGCATACCTTCTCTGCCAAGCAGCGATTTATAACGCTTGAAGTCATTATTGATCGGCATAATACTCTGCACGAAGAGTGTGGTGCCGGGAGTCGCTTCCCGTATCTCTTTTACCAGAGTCTCATATTTATCGGCAATAGATTTCACACTATTTCTGCTATCAGCAACATCGTTAATGCCGATAAGCAGAAATATCATCTTCGGCTTACCGTCTACAACCTGATGCAATCTTTTTCTGACTCCGTCTATACGATCGGATCTTATGCCGCGGTTCAGTACATTCTCCATATTGAAGAGTTCCTGAAACTCTCCTCCGTCGGTAATGGAATTTCCTAAAAACACTATATCCTCTGATGTTACGGGGAGTTTCTCAAATAGAGAGTATCTCTGACGCCAGTAATCATCTTGAGCCGAGGCAGAAAAGGGGAGAGCCATACCTAAAGATATGGCCGCCACTGCATATATATATGTATTTCGTACTAATATTTTCATAAAAAAGAGTGGGGGATTGAGGGTGTAATCATTTCTCACCGCAACTATTCTCATCGGCAGATATATGATACGATATTAGACCGGCCATCGGAGCCTTCTCGATTTTCATTATCTTGAACCCCTGACGATCGGCTGCCTCAGTAAGTATGTCACTGAAATGATATGCCACACTCCCGGTAAATACCAGAGGTAGCGTGCGGGCACCGGTATACAGCGCTATATTTCGTTTTAGAAACGAAGTAAACTCTTCAAGCACTAATGAATACAGATATGGGTTCCAGATATGATCCTTTATAAAGGGAACTAATGAAGCGAGAAATCTGTTTGCACCCGGACGCCGGTAAGTATATTCCAAAATGCTTTCAAGCGTCAATTGATAGTATGACATAAACTTATCACGTATCGGAGGGGGGAGATGACCCTTGAACGCATCCGACACAAGACGCTTACCAAGCGCAGTACCACTACCTTCATCACCAAGTATGTAACCTAAAGATGGTATATTCTGCTCAATTTCCTCACCGGTATACAGACAGGAGTTGGAACCGGTGCCTAATATGCATACGATACCTTTGTCTTTACCCAACAGAGCATGACATGCTCCTAACATATCGGTGGTTACGGTTATCTTAGATGCCGACGGCCATATCTTGCCAAGCACTCCCTCTATTTTTTTACAAAGTGCGGGAGTGGAACATCCGGCCCCGTAATAGTAGATCTCTTGCGGCTTAACTTCCGGGGGGAATTGAGAGGCCACACCGGAGAAATTCTTTTCTATCTCTTCGGCGGAAGCCATAAGGGCATTTACCCCATGTGTCGTAATATCGGCCACAACACGCCCCTCTGCAGTGAGTAATACCCACTCTATTTTTGAGGAACCTGCGTCTACTAATAATTTCGTGTTCATTTAATGCAAATATAATAATTATTTGAGTTTTATGCAACAAGCATACAACAAAAATAATGCGATACAGATGTCTGCACCGCATTATTTTTATAATTATTTAATTTTATTTATTCCCGGGTATCTTTATTTATTCCCAAGTATCCCATACACCATTGACCTGAACCAGTTGAGTATCTCCCTCGGTACGCAGATCTGACAGTGTGGTATTTCCTGCAAGATTCAATGTGCGAAGTTGGGGATCAAATGTTACATCAAGAGTGATGAGTTGGTTGTTTGCCACATTTACGCGCTGCAGGAAGTTCTGATTTGAAAGATCAAGATATGTCAGATCATTCCATGCTACATTTACATCAGCGAGATTAGCACAATTTTCTACACTAAACGCTGTCAAGTCATTATAGGCAGCATAGATGTCGAGCAGTGCAGGACAATTGACCGCAGCAAATTGACTCATGTGATTATCGCTCACAAATACTGTCTGAAGCGCGGGGAGATTCTGAACATAAAATTTTGATAATTTATTGCTGGTAAGGTTCAGATTCTCAAGGGCTGATAAGCCTGCCAACTCTACATTGGTCAATTCGTTATATCCGGCATACAGATTTTTCAGACCGGTACAGTTGGTTACATTCAGATTTTCGAGACGATTATTCATGCAGTTGATAGATTTCAGAACTGCAGAAGTGCTGATGTCAAGATCTGAAATTAAATTTGATGCCACATTAAGAATCTGAAGCAGGGGAGTGTCGGTGAGATTAATCTGCGACAGTGCATTTCTGTTAAGACGAAGTTGCTGCAGAGCGCTACATCCGGTGATATCTACCGAAGTAAGGCGATTACGACCCGCATTAAGCACCTGAAGGGAGGGATTGTTGGCAACCGTAAGTGCAGTTATCTTATTGTCTGTCACATCCACCTTACGTAATGCGGGGAAAGAACTCAAATCGAGCGTGCCGGCAAGATTCTTACCGCGCCAATCGATCTCTACCACGTGACCATTCTCAACTTTAACACCGGGACAAGCGGCCGGATTCTTTCCGATCAAACGAAGGGCTTCTGCATTATCACCACCTTTTGCCGCTGATTGAGTAAGAAATGCCGTGAGCGATTTAGACTCAGTCTTTGAAATATTCTGAGCATAAAGAGATCCGCTTAAACATAATGCTATTGATAGCATTGTAATAACTTTTTTCATATTAGTATAATATTAAGATTATAGTTTCTTATCTGATTCGCTATGGCTGTATATTACTCTACTGCCATTCAATTAATCAGAGTTGTTTAAGAATTATTTATATCCTCTGATTCTATAACGCAAAAATAATAAATAATGTTGAAATTTCAATTATTTTTTTAAATTTTCATATATGTAAAAAACATTAATTTATATTCTT
>CAMWNR010000006.1 GCA_947175665.1 uncultured Porphyromonadaceae bacterium | reverse complement strand
TTATCTCAAAAATCTTTAAGTTTTATATGCACATTAATTTTAATTACTTACTTAATCATCTTAAATCACAATATTATGAAAACAACTACACAAATAGGACTGACTGCCGGTGGTAAATATAGGCTCGGTGGTCCGATGGCATGGTGGATATGGATAATCGTGACGGTCTTCACTATATATCTCTTTAATGTACAGACCATGTTTTCAGTGGTGCAGGGAGATATAAAAACCACTTTGCACCTTGATGACTCACATCTTACTATGATTGCGGCAACCTATACCTGGGCATTCGCGATATTCCAATTTTTCGGTGGAGCCTTTCTGGACTGCTTCGGATCGCGCAAAGTATTGATACCGGCTTTCATATTTGTAACAGCAGGTGTATTTCTCTATGGTATAGCCACTTCATACGCAATGATACTCTTAGCGCAGGTACTGATGGCATTAGGAGCATGTTGCGGATTTGTAGGAGCCGGATATATCGGAGGTGTATGGTTTGGTATGGCCGCCTACGGCACAATGTTCGGTTATGTTCAGGTCCTCTCCTCGCTGTCAAGTGCCATACAGCAACCTATTACCGAAAAGATATTGACAGTGCTGAGTTACGAAAAACTATTCGTATATCTCGGATTCTTCGGTCTTCTGCTTGTTGTGCTTGCAATACTCTATATGCGTAATCCTACGCCGGTCACCACTCACAAGAGCCCGTTTAAAGTGGTAGGAAGTAATTTATTGCAAATTATCAAGAAACCCCAGATGTGGATTGCTGCTCTATGGGGAGGTATCGCTTTCGGACTTAACCTTGCGTTAGGTGTGGTCTGGACACCGAAGATATTTACCAACGCCGGGTTTACACTCGATAACGGCAATCTCGGTTCAGCGTTGCTGTGGCTCGGCCTTGCCGCAGGCTCCTGTTTCTGGCCTAAATGGAGCGACAAAATACATAGCAGACGCATTCCAAGCATGATCGGTGTGGCAATGATGCTTCTCGGCCTGATATTGGCGATTTATGTTAAGATGCCCCTGTGGCTTTTGTATGCGATGATGTTTATTATCGGTATGGGTGCGACCTCACACATGTTGGCATTCACTATCGGAGGTGATGTGGCCGGCGGTCCTCTGGTTGGTACCTCAAGCGCCTTCCTAAACGGTATAATGTTTATATTCGGTGGTATTTTGCAGAATATCCCTTCTCATCTGCAAGGTACCGGTGCAGGCATACATACCATGTTCCTGCCGTTTATAATCGCCGCCGGTATAGCATTAATATTTGTATTCATACAGAAAGAGACGGCCCCGGCAAAATAAAATATTTGCATTTTGCCTGATATTTCAGAAGATTACTCATAGAGGTTCCCGCAATAGTAAAGCAGTACAGTTTTATTATTGCGGGTATCTTTTATTGAAATGAGTAACATACAATTTACATACTTAAAATTTTATTTTGTATTGCTTCAACATAATTTTGAGGGATGTTATATAAACCTACATGTATAAATAATTGTTAAAATATGTACAATACAGGTAACAGATGAAAAAATCACTAATATGGATGCTTACGATTGTAATGGCTATTACATTCGGAGCCCTGCTTTATTTTCAAATAATGTATCTGGAGAATATGGTGAAGATGCGACAGAGCCAGTTCTCCGAAAATGTTATGCGATCCATATATTCCACAGTAGGAATGCTGGAACGCAGTGAGACCCTTACGTATCTTGAAGATGACATTTTCCTACTGGATCCCGATTATGGAGATGAGGAAAATTCTGATGCAACGCTCAGTAACTACGGCACTTCAGGCGTTTCCGGTCTGAAATATCCCTCTACGATTGAGAATGTATCGCAACGTTATCGCCATTTGCGTGAGACCCTTACATCCCGATATAAATATCAGAGGGGTTTGCTGAATGAGGTTATACTTACGATAATGCAGGATGCCCCCTCACGTCCTATCTCAGAGAGAGCCGACTCCGCTCAGGTGCGGGTATTCTTAAGCAACGAACTTGAGGCCAATGGCGTATCACTCCCATTTACATTTGCCGTGGTATCACCTAACGGCACATATCTATACGCAACCAAAGGTTTTAATACCGAAGAAGCGAATAATGCATACTCAGCGGTACTTTTCCCGAATGGCGGAGGGGATTCGCGCTTGTTGGTTGAATTTCCTACCCGCGACTCATATATCTTCTCTTCTGTGAGATTTATAATACCTACCTTATCTCTCACAGTGATATTGCTGGTAATATTTCTGTATACGGTGATTTTAATATTCAGACAGAAAAAGTTATCGGAGATGAAGACAGACTTCATCAATAATATGACTCACGAATTTAAAACCCCTATCTCCACCATATCGCTTGCCGCGCAGATGCTTAGTGATGACTCGGTAAGAAAATCACCAACCACTCTTAATCATCTCTCTACGGTTATTAACGATGAGTCGAAGAGATTACGATTTCAGGTAGAGAAAGTGCTGCAGATGTCGATGTATGATGATGCCGGAGGAAGCGCATTGAAGTTCAGTATTGTCAATGCCAATAATGTAATCTATAATGTGGTTAATACTCAGAAACTCAAGGCGGAGAAAGATGGCGGAACGATAGAGATACATCTTGATGCGATTGACTCGGATGTCAATATAGACGAGATGCACTTTACCAATGTAATCTTCAATCTGCTCGACAATGCCCTGAAGTATATGAAAGAAGACGAGCCGCCTCATCTTATAGTGACAACAACAGATGCGGCACATGGAAATCTCGAAATACGTATACGCGACAACGGTATAGGAATAAAGCGGGAGAATCTGAAGCGTATATTTGAAAAATTTTATAGAGTATCAACCGGCAATCTTCATGATGTGAAAGGATTCGGACTCGGCTTGGCCTACGTGAAGAAGATGATAACCATCTTCGGCGGTAGTATAAGAGCGGAAAGTGAATATGGTAAATGGAGTGAATTTATAATACTTTTACCTCTGGCGGATCCTGACAACGAGATTGAATAAAAAAGAAAAAACTCCCGGCAAAAGCGCATATAAAGTATTCTCAGCACGTAAAGGGTCTAAAATTATTCACATTTCTTAGTATTATATAAACTTAACAGTTTTTAGATTGTTAAAATAGTATAAGGTTCTCAATATCCCCCTGCTTAGAAGTGGATGAAATGAGAAACATTGATAGAAACATTTAATCGTCATATACTATGGATAATAAAATGAAAATATTGCTTTGCGAAGACGATGAAAATCTCGGAATGCTTCTTCGTGAATTTCTGCAGGCAAAAGGATACAATGCAGATTTATGTAATGATGGTGATAAAGGGTATAAGGCCTTTCTCAAAAATCAATATGATCTCTGTGTGCTTGATGTAATGATGCCTAAGAAGGATGGTTTTACACTTGCGCAGGAAATCAAGAATGTAAATTCGCAAGTGCCCATTATCTTCCTGACCGCTAAAAATATAAAAGAGGATGTACTTGAGGGATTCAAACTCGGTGCTGACGACTATATCACAAAGCCCTTCTCAATGGAGGAACTCGTAGTGCGAATCAACGCTATTCTGCGTAGAGTAAACGGAAAGAAAGATAAGGAAGTAACTGAATACCAGTTGGGTAAATATAAGTTTGATACTCAAAAGCAGACATTGGTTATCGGAGATAAAACCACAAAACTTACCACAAAAGAATCAGAACTTCTCACACTACTCTGCGAGCATCTTAACGATGTGCTGGAGCGTAACTTCGCTCTTAAAAATATCTGGGTAGACGATAACTACTTCAATGCGCGAAGCATGGATGTATACATTACCAAACTGCGCAAACATCTTAAAGAAGATCCTGATATCGAAATTATCAACATACATGGCAAAGGGTATAAACTCATAGCACCTCAAAGTTAATATCCGGTTACAGGATAATGAATATATGCTATAATAATTTTGGCCCAATCTTTTGATTGGTCTGAATTTTTAGTTAAATTTGTTGTGGAATACTTTTCGGCACCTATGCGGTGTGAGGGAGTATTCCACAACAAATTTTTTACCTTAATATCTAAATACCAAACGGAAAATTTTAGTTTTCTATGAATCGAAACGTAAAACTTTGCCCCAATAAGGTGGTACAATTTCTGCAGAAGGATCCTTCCGAATTCAAGAAGGAGGATATAATCCGTTTTGTAGAAGAAAACGGGATACGGATGATAAATTTTATGTATCCTGCTGATGACAACCGACTCAAGACTCTAAACTTTGTAATCAACAATGAGGAATATCTCGACTCGATTCTAAGTTACGGAGAGAGAGTAGACGGTTCTTCGCTTTTCCCCTTTATCGAAGCCGGCAATAGCGACCTGTATGTTATACCACGATACAGCACCGCATTTGTAGACCCGTTTGCCGAGATACCTACCCTGACAATGCTGGCCTCCTTTTTTGATAAAGAGGGTCGCCCCTTGCACTCATCGCCCGAGTATACACTACGTAAGGCGGTAGAATCCTTTACCAAAGTTACCGGTATGGAATTCTATGCAATGGGAGAATTGGAGTATTACGTTATATCCCAAGATCCCGGTCTTTTCCAGGCTTCCGATCAGAAGGGTTATCATGAATCCGCACCATTCTCAAAATTCAGTTCTTTCCGTACAGAGTGTATGGCCATGATAGCACAGGCCGGTGGGCAGATAAAATATGGTCACAATGAAGTGGGTAATTTCTCGCTCGATGATAAGATATACGAGCAGAACGAGATAGAGTTCCTCCCCGTACCGGCCATAAAGGCGGCAGATGATCTTATGATAGCAAAGTGGATAATACGTACACTCGCT
The DNA here is from genome assembly GCA_947175665.1 of uncultured Porphyromonadaceae bacterium. Lineage (GTDB taxonomy): Bacteria > Bacteroidota > Bacteroidia > Bacteroidales > Muribaculaceae > Lepagella. Next base: position 44,754 of record CAMWNR010000006.1, on the reverse strand, counting down.
ATCAAGAATGATCTTGATGTGACTTTTGCCCCCAAGATTACAGCCGGCAAGGCGGGTAGCGGACTCCATATTCACTTTAAGATAATGAAGGGTGAGGAAAATATGATGACGACACCCGATGGTGAACTGAGCGATATAGCCAAGAGAGCGATAGCAGGTATCCTTGACCATGCGGCGGCTATTACCGCATTCGGCAATAAAGTACCTACAAGTTATTTCCGTCTTGTACCTCATCAGGAGGCTCCGACTTCAATTTGCTGGGGAGACCGCAACAGGTCAGTCCTCGTCAGAGTTCCGTTAGGTTGGACCGGTAAAATCGATATGAGCACTCAGGTAAATCCCAACGAGGAGAATAATAGTGCGAAGGCACCTCAGAAGCAGACTGCAGAATTACGTTCGGCCGATTGTAGTGCGGATGTTTATCAACTCATAGCGGGAATGGTAGTGGCAGCCCGCACAGGATTTGAAGCGGAGAATGCGCTGAAACGTGCTGAAGAGATGTATGTGAGCGTCAACATTCACAATGACGAGAACAAAGATAAACTCGCACAATTGGAATCTTTGCCCGACAGTTGCGTTGCCTCGGCCGATGCCTTGGATGCTAACAGGGCAGACTTTGAGAAATATGACGTTTTCTCACCTGCTCTGATTGACGGCATAATCAAGAAATTGCGCAAGCATAAGGACGCAAATCTCCGAAAGAAACTTGAAGGGAATCCTAAAGAGATGCTCGAAACGGTACGCAAGTTCTGGCATTGCGGATGATCTTGGATTTGCATTGTATAATGACTGAATGAACAGATACTCAAGAAATATACTGACCATAGGCTCCGAGGGGCAAAAGCGCCTCTCGGAGGCTTCTGTTTTTATTATAGGTTGCGGGGCTCTCGGGGGGCAGGTGGCAATGCTGCTTGCCGGTGCCGGGATAGGTAGAATCGGTATTGCAGACTTTGACACAATAGATATTACCAATCTGCAAAGGCAACTTTTTTTTACCGAGTCGGAGGCGGGGGAGAGAAAACTTGACATTCTCGCCACTCGTATGACTGCGCTTAACAATGAGGTCAGAATTGAAAAATATCCCGAACTTATACGTCGGCAGAATGCCGTAAAGATATTGACAAACTATGACTTTGTAGTCGATGCTACAGATAATTATGTAGCCAAATTTGAAATTGATGCGGTATGCAACGAATTGGGTATCCCACATTGTACAGGGGGTGTGTCGGGATGGAGAGGACAGGTTATGAGTATCGATCCTCGCAGAGTGGGAGATAAAAATAATTCTGAAGAATCGGAACCGGATCGCAAACAAATTAACTTTGTAAGTTTCGGTGATGTTTTTACAGCACCCGAAAATGATCCGGAAATGTTACCTTGTAACGTAGACGGTGTAATAGGGGCAGCGGCATCCGCTATTGCCTCAATACAAGCGGCGGAGGTTATAAAATATTTTACCGGGGAGGGTGAGATGCTGTTCGGGAGATTGATGGTGATGGATCTGAAGAGTGGATTTTTTAATACTGTCGATTTGTAATTGCGTTTAAAGTAATGGCACAATACAACATCGGGTTGTAATGTGTAAATTTTAAGACGCAAAGAATCAACAATATACTATAGAAGTGTAAATGATAAGCGGCGCGGTGCAGACTTTTTTGCAATTTAAGCGTTATAATAATATAAGAATTATAAAAAACAATTTTATTATGCCAAACAAGAGAGAATTTAAGAAATATGCTGATGCACTCGGAGCATCTGTAGTAGAAGAAATGATGATCGCATATTACAATGTCGAAGGTGCAGACAGAAAAGCAATCGGAGATGCAGTAGGTAAGGTACTTGCCGCTATTGAAGATGCAAAAAATAAGTCTAATGTCTACTTTGACAAGGGTGCGAAGGCATTTCGCGGTGATATGAAAGAATACGCTAAGGAGAAAAGAGCATTCTTCCGCGCACTCTTCAATAAGATAGAAAATGACTTTAATGATCAGATAAATGCAGCGATCAAGGAGTTTAATGCTGCTCTTCCTGAATCAGTAAAGAGAGCACAGAAAGAGGCGGTAGCCGAATAAATTAGATTAATGAACTAAAGTAATCCGGTTATGACCCGTTTTAAAGACGGGTCATAAATCCGGATTATTTTTTTAAAGTACTGATTATGAATATATGGGGAAGAATGCTTAAATTATTCGGATGGAAAGTAGATATTACTGCTCCGAAGCGGGATAAATGTGTTATTTGCGTTGCTCCTCATACCAGTAATTGGGATTTTATTCTTGGTCTGGCAGCGTATCAATCGTTAGGAAGAGATGCTAATTTTCTGATGAAGAAATTCTGGTTTTTCTTTCCGCTTAAGTATCTGCTTTACCGTTTCGGTGGTATTCCGGTTGAAAGCAGTAAAAAGACCGGCAAATCACTTACTGAAACTATTATAGAAGATTTCGGGAAGAGAAGTTATCTCAATCTTGCGGTTACACCGGAGGGTACTCGAAGCCTGAATAAAAAATGGCGCACGGGATTTTTATATATTGCATACGGTGCAAAGGTTCCTATACAACTCGGCGTAATAGATTTCCGCAATAAAGAGATTCTGATTAAAGATGAATATCAACCTACAGGTGATGTGGAGTATGATATGCAGCAGATTAAGAATTATTATGCAGGTTTTCCGGAGGCTGCCAGGTATCCGGAAAAATTTACAGTTGAGAATCCGGAATAAAACAGAGTTGAAAATCCGGAATAAAACAGAGTTGAAAATCCGGAATAATTTACTACATACCTATGAATGGTAATAAAAATCTTAATGTTTGCCTTCTGCCGTTGGAAATAAAATGGGGTGAGAAGGAGAATAATCTAAAAAAAATAACTGAATTATTTGCCGGGCTTCATCCTGACACTGATCTTGTGATTTTGCCCGAAACATTCTCAACCGGTTTCCCTTTGGGCATGGATAAGGAAGAGATCAGAAGATTTGCCGAGCGCAATACCGGAGAGACTATTGATTATCTTAAGACTCTCTCTATGCGTTACAGTGTGGCAATAGCCGGAAGTTTCATAGCCGATACCGGTGGTAGTCTTTATAACCGCGCATTTTTTATCGAACCTAACGGGGAAGAGACTTTTGCCGACAAACGGCATCTCTTCACTATGGCCGGAGAAGATAAAAATTTTTCTCGGGGGAGAGATAGAATGATTGTACGCTACAGGGGCTGGAATATCTCAATGATAATATGTTATGATATAAGATTCCCTATATGGTGCAGAAATCGTCATAATGAGTATGATCTGCTTATTGCGGTAGCAAATTGGCCCAAGGTGAGAGTAGATGCCTGGAATCAGTTGCTTAAGGCTCGTGCGATTGAAAATGAAGCGTATGTGGCCGGAGTAAATTGCAGGGGAGTGGATACCGGTGGATTTGAGTATGACGGCAGTTCGATGATTCTGGATTTCAAAGGTAAGGATATTTCCAATCCCTTTGAAAATGATTACATCTATGGAGTTTTATCCAAAGATAAACTTGATAGATTTCGCGAAAAATTTCCTGCATTTCAGGATGCGGATGATTACAAACTAATTATAGATTAAAGCAACGATTAATCGATACACCCCGACTATTCTGTGGCTGTGGGTTTATACTGCTGTGTATCACCGCTTCGCGATCTTTATAATGGGAAAGCGAATCACGGTGGCTAAGCGGGTATTTTAAAGGTGGCGATCCTCCTATCTTATAAGGGAGGGAAACTGAACCGGAGAGTCATTAATTTTGTTATTTATATGTAATCAGAGTTGAAAAATTGTAAATTCAGTTAGATATTAAAAAACAAAATTATGAGCAAATTTGAAGATATTATTAAGGCTGATGTACCTGTGCTGATAGACTTTTTTGCCACTTGGTGTGGACCCTGTCAGACTATGCATCCAATCTTGGAATCTCTACATGATAAAATGGGAGATAAGGTAAAAATCATTAAGATTGATATTGATAAGAATCAGGCATTATCCACTTCGCTCAACGTAAGATCCGTGCCTACCTTAATGATCTTTAAGAACGGTGAATTGAAATGGAGAGCATCCGGTGTACATAGTGCCGCTGATCTCGAAAGACTTATAAAGCAGCATGGTGAGTAACCCTATATAACCCAAACATTATAAATAATTAGAGTAATGAAAAGAGCGGTTGTGTCAATATCGGCACAACCGCTCTATCATTATTAGATGGGTGATATTAGGTATCTATGATGTATCTGTTTTTGTATCCTGTAGTCTAAGTGTCAAGCATTAATTTTCTGTAACAGTTCCGCCCCCGGCAGTAGCACCGTAAAGTGCTGACGGGCTACTATTGGTAACTGAGCAACCGGTGAGAGTAAGGTTGCAGCCATATACACGGCCTATAAGCGCGCCTACATAACTACCATTATCGTCGTTGATGGTAACATTGCTCGCTGACAGGTTGGTAAATACACGGGGGTTAGATTCCTGATTTACCGATCCGAACATTCCGCCTGCTTTGTAATCGGTGGCCTTGTTGATAGTGATTTCGCTCACCGCGCAGTTAGATGCATTACCTGAAGTGTACTGTCCGGCAATTGCACCTACACTGCGACCTGTACCGGTGCATGTAATAGTAGAATTTTCAACCTTGACATTTTCGAGAGTGCCATAGAGGTTATTGCAGACTACTCCACTGAAACCATTTTCATTTGTAGTGCCTTCGATATTGCAGTTAATGAAAGTAACATTCTTGATATTACCTACAAATCTATCGAAAAATGCTTTGTTCAGACCGGAAATTGTGTGGCCGTTAAAATCGAAAGTAAAGGTAGCACCGGTATCAAGGTTAGCAGAGATGGTGTTTGAAGTCCAGTCCTGACCCGAGAAATCCATATCAGAAGTGATATTGATGGTCTTTGCAGTGAGGGCATCAGCACCTTTGAGATTGTTTACAAGATAAGCAAGTTGAGCGGGAGTATTTGCAGTATAAACACCATCCTCAGGAGTGACTTCCTCTTGAGTACCATCCCACTTCGGTATATCCTTATTCTCGATATTATTGTCCGGTGTCTCAAAGTTGTTGTCCACCTTGATATTGAAATCAGCGGGAGCGGTAAGGAGAGAACCATAGATATTAGTTCGGTAATTTACCTTAACAGGTGCAGCGTTTACACTTACAGGATTCAGACCGTTATCAAAATCGAGTTCGCAGTCGATGGTACCGTCACCGGTAAGAAGGTAATCCATTGCGATGAGTGAATAACCCTCTACAGGGAAAGTCTGTGCGGGAAGAGCGGAGAAAGCCACTGTACCGAATTCAACAGCATCAGATACAGCAGTTGCAGCATCAACTTCGCCACTCAATACATCCATTGCAGTATAGAGACCGCTGCTGACTTTTACTGAAGCGGTAAGTGATTTAAGGAGGTCTCCGAGTACCTTAGCCTCAAGATCATCGGTACCCCAGTTCAACTGAGCAAACGGACGAGTCAAGGTTACGGTCTCGCTGTAAGCACCGTCGACAGTAAACTGCACCGAACGCCCGATAAAGGCATCTTCGGCCGCAGTATTTGAAGCGGCCTTAGAGTAGTCTACATTGATTTTGCCATCAGTATAGGTTACAAAACCGTTAGTGCTGTCATCAGCATAAAAGGCCACCTGATAAGTTTTACCTTTAGCAAGGGGGAGGGTTACATTCTCCTCGGTCTGACTGCCGCCGAAAGCACCTGCTTTAAGATCAGAGAAGACGGGAGTGGTGGAGGCTACACCATCCACGACCTCGTAAACAGACCACTGAAGATTGTTGAGAATCGCACGGTCACCTGCATCGGTGCCGTCGCCAAAAGAGCCGCGGGTCTGCATGTCGCGCGGAAGGCGAACCTTGATATTAACACCATCGTTAACGGGAGCGTTAACGTCGTCTTGTGCACATGAGGCAAGTCCGATCAAACCGGCCATACCGAGCAGGGGATAAACAATTTTTTTCATGTTGATAAATAAATTAGATATTACTTATTTTATTAAAATGTCAAAACTACCTGAAAAAGAGAAATCGATTTCGAGTCCGCTTCCGGTGGATGCAGTGAGGAAGCGTCCGCGCACGTAAGTAATACGTCCACGCAAAAGCGGTACATTGATGGTTGAGGTAAGGCCGATAATAGCGTCATCGGGTGTACGCATACCGAGTTGGACTTGGGCACCACTCTCATGGTGGTTTATAAATACATAATCGGATGCAATTACAGCCTCAGTATTACTGATAGGATTGATAAGGGCATCGTAATACATACCTGTCCAGGAATCGGTAACCTTTTGTGAAAACATATCATATACTGCCGGCATATACCAGGGATATTTAGCCACAACCGAGAATCCGGTCAGAGGCTCCCTTTGCTGAGCGACAGAGTTAGGATCGGAACTTGCATTTTTCTCTACCGGGAGTTGGAATCTTGTCATAGAGTCATTGTAAAATTCCTCAAAATCAGTAGCGATAAATACATATTTTGCCAGAGGTCGCTCCATTACGATCTCACCGGTCACGACATAATCCGCTTCAATTGTTTCAGGAACTTTGACAGAGGTTTTACCTTCGAAGGCGTCGCGCATGTTGGTGTCACCTCGATAAGGCTTCTCATAAGTTATGGCTTTGAAATCGGATGAATTATAATACGCGGGGTCAACATTCTGATTTACAAAATCTTGCCAAACATAAATATCCCATTCGCCCACGGGGAGTGAAAGTTCAGTTTCAAAATCAGCCAATGTCAGATCTTCACGGGTGAAACTATAACGCTCTACAGGGGTGGATGTGGTACCTTTTGCATAGACTGCCACTACGTATTGCGCCTGCCAGGAGTTATTGTCTCCGGCACGGGTTTTGCGAGTATCAGGCAGGTTATCGATAAAGTAATCAAATTCTGTCCAATCTGTATAATGAGATATTTTCAGGCGTACATTTAAACTGTTGTTAATTTCCGGAAACTCATGAACACAACTTTGCATAACAATTCCGGCAATACAAATAATGGCGATGGCCAATATATTTTTACATATACTTTTAATAAATATAATCATCTGTCACCCCCTTTCTCCACAGACGTTTCAACTTTACGTTTACGCAGACCGAAACGATAGGTGATAGATAGCGCCGCCTGGTCTACACCGTAAAATGTACGTTTCTTGCGACCTGTAAGAAGTCCGTTGGTCCAATTATGGAATATATCATAATCCAGACTGTATATACCGCCGCCTATCGTGGCCTCCATAGTTAGATCAGGATTTGAGTTTAGGCGGAATCTCCAACCGATTGCTACACCACCTCCGAGAGCAGGGGTGTTGCCATCATGATCTTGATAGCGGTTCTCACCATTCAGAGCCACATTATAATATGCCAGACCGAAGTGAGCACCTACAAAGAAACCATGATTATCCTTTTGGGGCCAGAAACGTAACTCAGGCTGAATGGCGAAAGTACGGAATTTTAAAGTACGGCTGAAATAGTTAAAACCGGAGTAATATATTGGAAGTGTGGCACTGAGATGAGGCGTGATGTCGATTTCAACTGCAGCGTTCATCCATAGACAGAGCCACGCAGGGAGGTTTGTTTTAACATAGATATAGCGGCGCCAAGGGGAATCATCAACAACATCATCAACAGGGTTAATCTCTTCGTAATTTATGTTTTCAATCACCTCACAATCCGGTTCCGGTTCTATAACTTCATACATTGGAATCTCCGGAGTGAGATTAATCGGATCAGTCTCATAGAAAGCGATGACTGAAGTGGCTCTCATAAGAGGGAACACTTCGGCATCAAGCCACCTCCATAACTCACCTTTATTGGCAGAGCGCAGGTTGGCCACAATATTTTTGCCTCCATTATTGATAATACGGATTGCCTCGGAGGCAGCAGAGGGTCTTGACCAATCGCGCGATGTAAGGAGAATGTTAAGATCAGCCCAGTTACATGCGTGAGAAGAGACTCTCATAAGAGAATCCGGCATAGAAGTGGCGAAGTTAATATAATTATACACGCTTTTAGCGCGATCGAGGGCAAGATTCCGGTTGAAGATGCCCGGACCATCGGGAGAACTGTTGCCACTTATGAGGAGTGAGTCAATCTGTCGTATACGATATAAAGAATCCACGCTATGAGCCAGATTGCGAAGATCGGATGAGATATTCTTTATTGTCGATACACTTCTTGGGAAATATTGAGTGCCTGAGATACTTTCGGTTATCTCGGAGTCACCACCCCCCGAAGATGAAGACAACGACGGAGTGGCCATAGCCTGCGTTGCGCTGACTACAACGGTAGTGATAAGTCCGATAAAAAGTTTTTCGAGATGTCGCATCCTGTGAAATTTAAAGGATGTTGAGGACACACTCACTTTAGAGAAGCGAGTGTGTCCGGGTAGATTTTATGGTTGAGTTAGTTAACTCCAAAATGAATTAATTAGAGACCTTTGACTCCAATAATTTATTCGGCTACAACTTCATATTTGAAGTTGCCGTCGGTAATCTGCTTCCAGGTATAAGGTGCTGACAATTCAATTATACCGGAGTATGCGGGTGTATCACCATTGGCTACAGATACCTGACGACCCTGATTGTTTAACTTACCTCCGTTGAGGTGGAGTACATTTTCCGGGTAGCCGGCAGCCTGAAGTTTATTATAATAAATGGCATAATTGTTTTGAGAGTAGAATTCACCACCGTTAACAGTAGTTTCGCTTCCTGTTGTACCGTCTCCGATATAAAGAGCGTAGAAGTTATCTGAAGTAGTGAACGACGGGTGAGTGTGGAAATATCCGCCATTGATTGTAAGTTTACCGGATTTATTGGCTACAGCACCCTGTACGCCTATAATTTCACCACCGTTAATAGTAACCTCAGCACCTTCTGTCATCAGGCGTACGCAATATGCCCATTGGCCTGAACCGACTTCGGGATCTGAAGCGGAGTTATTGCTTTTGATAACACCGCCATCGATCTCTACTTTACCTTCAATCCAGAGAGCGGTATTGGCTGCAGTAATTTCACCTGATTTGAAAGTGAGTGCTCCGCCGTTATTTACTGTGATGGCGGAACCGCGAGTTTTGGTAGAAGTTGTAAACGACGGACCATCAACTACAAGAGTGCCGTCAACGTCAAAGATACGGTTGTCACCTTCGTAAGCGCCTTCACCCTTCAAAGTAACGGTAGCACCGGGATTTACCACGAAGTTAGCGGTGTTACCCTGACGAGCGGTAGTGATAGTTACTCCTTCAGGAACTGTAAGAGTCACATCCTTGCTGAGTTCTACATAGCCGGTCAGAGGCATTGTCATATCAGCAGCAAGTTCGATTTCATCGCCATCCTGGGCATTAGTGATAGCATCGAGAAGTTCTTCGGGAGTTTTAACAACTACGGTAGCCTCGATGTTGTTGTCTGGAGTCTCAAAGTTGTTGTCAACCTTGATATTGAAATCAGCGGGAGCGGTAAGGAGAGAACCGTAGATATTAGTGCGGTGATTTACCTGTACGGGAGCGGCATTAACTACTACAGGTTTCAGACCGTTATCAAAATCGAGTTCGCAGTCGATAGTACCGTCACCGGTAAGAAGGTAATTCATAGCGATGAGTGAATAACCCTCTACAGGGAAAGTCTGTGCAGGAAGAGTGGAGAAAGCCACTGTGCCGAATTCAACAGCATCAGATACTGCAGTTGCCGCATCCACTTCGCCACTCAAAACATCCATTGCAGAATAGAGACCACTGCTGACTTTAACTGAAGCGGTAAGTGATTTAAGAAGGTCTCCGAGTACCTTAGCCTCAAAATCATCAGTACCCCAGTTCAACTGAGCAAACGGACGAGTCAAGGTTACGGTCTCGCTATAAGAACCGTCGACAGTAAACTGAACCGAGCGACCGATAAAGGCATCTTCGGCCGCGGTATTTGAAGAAGCCTTAGAGTAATCAACATTGATTTTGCCGTCAACATAGGTTACAAAACCGTTAGTGCTGTCATCAGCATAAAAGGCCACCTGATAAGTTTTACCTTTAGCAAGGGGGAGGGTTACATTCTCCTCGGTCTGACTGCCGCCGAAAGCACCTGCTTTAAGATCAGAGAAGACGGGAGTGGTGGAGGCTACACCATCCACGACCTCGTAAACAGACCACTGAAGATTGTTGAGAATCGCACGGTCACCTGCATCGGTGCCGTCGCCAAAAGAGCCGCGGGTCTGCATGTCGCGCGGAAGGCGAACCTTGATATTAACACCATCGTTAACGGGAGCGTTAACGTCTTCCTGTGCACATGAGGCAAGCCCTAACAGGCCGACTGTTGCAAAAGAATAAAGAAAAAATTTTTTCATTTCTATTAACTATGTTAGATTTAATTTTGATTCTAAGATAGATGTATACATAATGAAGATGTAAACATTTCCTATTCGATTGCGCAAATATATAAAAAGCATTTCTAAAAATACCCCCCCCCGTTAACAAAGTTTAACATTAATTAACACAGAAAATTGACGCAACCGCTATTTAAGTGGTTACGTCAATCTTACAACTTATTTATAACTACTTTATCTGTAAGTAGAATGTTAAAATATTGGATTGAGGTATTTCTATTTGTTTTCTGATTTGAGATTCTTCCGAGCAAATAGTTGGTTGGTTAATAACCATGCCGCTGCTATTACAAAGGCGTATACAGCAAAAATAAGCCATGGCCACAACCACTCTCCCATAAACAACCTTACCGGAGTATCACCGATGTTGATAAATTCCCATCTGCACCAATGATTAACTATTGAGCCGGCGATAAATATACCGGTTGTCGCTCCAATTCCGTTACTCATAAACATCATTATACCCTGAGCCAATCCTTTCATATCAGCGGGCGCTATCTGCTGGATGTATAGATGCCCGGCTATGGTGATGAAGTTAAAGGATATGCCGTATATCAGCATAGAGCCGATCAATAGCCATAGTCCGCTGTCAGGATTACCTGTACCTAACATCAAAAATCTTCCGCACCACGCGAATAAGCCGATTGCATATACCCACTTAATCCCGATCCTTTTGAGAGATATACCCACCAGAAGTACACATAATGCTTCGGATATTTGAGATAATGAGAATAGCATCGTGGCATTTCCGGCTGCCAACGAAGATCTGAATTCAGGCAGGGCGATAAAGTGCGTGATATATGGAGTGGCATATCCATTGGAAATTTGCAGACAGACCCCCGCTAAGATTACAAAGATCAGAAAAATTCCTGCTCTCTTGACTTTACATAACCTGCGTGTGGCAATAATTATGTTTTCGTTTCTGACAGGGCGGTCAATCCTCTCAACAGATACTCCGGTTTTTAGCGGAAGAGATAAAGAGTAGATGGATGTTAAAATGCCCATTATACCACTGCAGAATAACTGCATGGAATTGTATTGAAATCTAAGGTGACCGGTATCTACAGAATCGCTTAAGGTAAAATGTATTGTACCGTTATCAACGTATGCAGAATTTACGAACCACATCGCGGCTATAAATCCGACAGTACCCCAGATTCGTATACGCGGGAATGATGTTACGGTATTCCCTCCGGATTGATCGATAATCCTGAATGATACAGTGTTTGATAGTGCCATAGTAGGCATATAAAAACTGAGGAAACCGAGATATAATAAATACGTGCAGATAAAATTAAGTGACTCGCTCCCTTTGGCATATCCCCAAAGCGAAAGCATAAGTAGGGCTGCAATAGCATGGCAACCGGCAAGCAGATATTGAGGGTTGCTCAACTTATCGGCAAGTCTCCCTAACAGGGGAGGGGTAACGATAGAAACTATACCGATCGCTGCATAAAACCATGCTATATCTTTTCCCAGTCCCGAAGCACCAAGAAACTGCCCGAGACTGGTAAGATAGCAACCCCAAATACTGAATTGGAGGAAATATAGTATAGATAATCTTAATCTTGTCATCTATTCGGGATGTCAAAATTTAAACTCAACTCCACCCATCAATGTAGTACCGGGCATCGGACAACCATATATGATCTCATAATGATTGTTGGTGATATTGTCTACTTTTATCGACAAGGTGACAGGTACTTTTGATGAGAATGTATAGGCTGCTCTCAGATTAAGAAGTGAGTAACTTTCGGTTGCTCCTGACGGATTTCCGTTTTTCATACTCCAGATGCTCATCTCCTCAAGAGTAAATGCGAAGTTTCCGGGGGAGTAAGTCACCTCGGCATTAAATTTATTTTTGGGTGAGTATAGATTATCAGAGTCAGTATGCAGATAAGACCAGGAAGCACCGGCCTGAAGATTATCGAGAATAAGATAAGATGCTTCCAATTCAAAACCTTTATTATGGAATTTGCCGGTATTTACATTCTTAGGACGACCATCGACACGCACGGTCTGAATCATGTTTTTGCCGTCAATATAGAATATCGCGGCACCTAACATCAGTTTGTAATTGAGAAGATGCTGGCGGTAACTTATCTCATAGTTGAGCATATACTCCGGCTTGAGGTCTGCATTTGCCGGTGGATAGAGGTATAACTCACGGATATTAGGTGCTCTGAATCCCTTGCTGAACGATGCTTTAATCTGCGAGTTGTAGCCGGGTTTAATAATTATACCCGCCTGAGGAACCCAGATATTGCCATAAGTAGAACCGTGTTGAAGTCTTACACCGGCGTTTACATTCAGAATATCGTGCACAAAACCTTGTTGCATCATTACATATCCGGCAACTTCATTTACATGATGCCATGCTTCGGAACTGCGCACCGAACTGTCTGCTTTATCTGTATTCCATATATGTCCGCCCCAATGCTGGAAATCAATTCCGGCAGACAAGATATTTGCATTCCAGAGATATAAGGACTCGTAGGCAGTAAAGCCCATATTATAGTCAGTGGAATGAAACAGATAATCTTTAGGGGTGGTGCCGGGAGCATTGCCGTCGTCTACGTTATGTCGACCCCAATTGATATATCCCTGAATACCACCATCGCATATATCATAGGTATTTTTCACATACACCCCTCCTGAACCGCGGAAAATATCGGTCCACATGTTCTCAAGCGGATCTTGAAGTGTACCCGGATTTTGAGCATAACTCTGAGTCATGTCAACCATGCCGGCTAAACTCCAGTTTTTTGACACCGCATATTTAACCTGAGCAAACTCATTGGCAAGCCAAAAGGCACTGCGTTCTCTATTGCCGTTACTGCGATCGAGTTGCCCTGAAAGAGTGGCTGAGAATTTACCCTTCTTGTAGCCGGAAGAGAGAGCGAATTTCTGAGTTGAAAAAGAGCCGAACATTGCTCTCGCTCTTCCTGTAAGACCATCCTTATTTTGAGAGTGAGTGACGAGATTTATCGAGCCACCCATGGCATTGGAACCGTATAGCAGAGAAGAGGGACCCTTGACAACCTCCACTTTTTCAATACCATTAGCCACGTATGTATCCGCAAGACTATGGCCGAACACGCCTGCCCACTGAGGCTGACCATCTATCATGAATAAGACTTTATTACCTTGCCCCACACCTCTGATATTTACTTCACCTGCGCTACCTCCTGACACTCCATATCCTGCAAAGCCTCGTTCGGTTACAAACAGCCCCGGTACCTTAGATACAAGTACCGGAAGTAAAGAACTCTCACCCGACTTATCTATCTGCTCGGATGTAATCTGAGTGACATTGAGGGGGATAAGATCCGGATTAGTCTTAAGAGGAGCAGTAACTACCAGTTCCTGAAGATTTAAAGTATCTTTTGCGGTATCTGAAGCAAAAGTAGGGAAGATGCTCAATAGCGACATTCCGCAGAGCAAAAGGGGAGTATTCGGGTTCATAATTTAGTATTTTTAAATTTCTATTGAGACAAAGGTACAAATATTATTGTTATTTACAAAACAATTACTTAATTTTGCAAATAAATAAGTAAAGATTCACTAAACATGACTGATTCGGAAATAGAATTTTTTGATATGTTGGCGCCTGAGTGGGATAACAATGAAGTTAGATCCACTCCTCAACGTATAAATCATATTTTAGATTTAATATCCATAGATAGGGGTATGGATATTTTGGATTTAGGTACCGGTACAGGGGTATTGGTGCCATATTTATCACAACGTGTCGGAGTTGACGGAAAGATAGTTGGTGTTGACTTGTCAGATGGTATGCTTGAGATAGCCAAGCGTAAATATGTATCTTTGAATAATGTCGAGTTCTTGAAGATAGATTTTGAGGAGCAGATAATACCGGGTAATTATGATATTGTACTGTTATACTCAGTGTATCCGCATTTACATTACCCTAAAGATACAATTGACTGGCTTTTTAAAATTAATATCAAACCGGGAGGAAAGATTATTATCGCATTCCCGTCTGATGAGAAATTTATAAATGAAATCCACCATAGCAGAGGGGCGGATAGCGATTGTTTGCCGGGGGCGTATGAATTGTCAAAAACTATTTGCGGGTGGGGGTACGATGCTAAAGTGGTTGAGGATAGCGAAGATGCATACGTAATCAGTATTTGTAATGGGGCTACCGGTGAATTATAACCCGGTGGTTGGCTTGATTTAGGCTGATTTATCTTGATTTAGCCTGGATTAATCTTGATTTAGCCTGATTTATCTTGATTAATCTTGATTTGGGCTGAATATCTTGATTTATATATTGGGTTAGTATTTGATTTGGTTTTTTATCAGAAGTTCTTTTAGTCTTAGGTTTTCTTGTCGCAATTGGTCTACAAGGTCTCGGAGATCATCGATTTTGCCGGATAAACGGTCGTTTCTCTCACTCAGTTTATCGAGTCGGGTTACCAACTCCATTACCTTATCGTTGGGTTGATTATGGCGTTGGTGAGCGAGCGTATGAAATTTATCAAGCAATTGACTCAGTGAGTCAGTCTCATCATGTATATGTGTATGCGGTGGCACTACATTCTCTTCATACTCCTCATAGATGTATTCTTCGATAATTTCTGTACCGAATAGTGCCTTGATTTTTTCTACCTTATCTTCCGGTAGCCGGCTGCGACCATTTTCAATAGCAGATAGAAAACTGGGTCTGATCTCCAGCATTTCGGCCAATTTACGTTGACTCAATCCTTCATTTTTTCTGAGTCTTGCTATATCAATTCTGCTCATATTATTTTGATCTTATATATAGCACAAATATAAATATTATTGTTTTATTATCCAAATTAAAGTCCCCGTCCCACAAGAATCTTGTGGGTGGCGTCTTAATCCCGTCGTTCTCTTCGGGCTGCATCTATACGCAAGAGGATAAATAGAAGGATTGTGAAGCCCCAAAGCGAACTTCCTCCATAACTGAACAGCGGCAAGGGGATTCCTATTACCGGACATAACCCTAACACCATCCCGACATTTATGGATAAGTGGAATATCAGATAACTGGCTACGCAATATCCATATACACGCCCGAAAGGAGTACGCTGGCGCTCGGCGATGTGAACTATTCGTAGTATCAATGCGAGAAAAAGAATTAAAACTGCGGTTGCACCGATAAACCCTTGTTCTTCTCCAATGGTACAGAATATGAAGTCTGTATGCTGTTCGGGTACATATTTCAATTTTGTCTGAGTGCCGTTGAGAAATCCTTTACCGGTTACACCACCCGAACCGATTGCTATCTTAGATTGATTTACATTATATCCTGCTCCTCTCAAGTCTTCCACAATACCTAAGGTTACTTTGATACGTTGGCGCTGGTGAGGCTGTAGAATATTTGTAAATACGTAGTTGACCGAGAAAAGAAACATCACCGATACAGCGGCAAAAGCGATAGTTATAAGAAATTTTTCGATCCTTTGCCGGAACATTGCTATCGCTACATATATACACCCTATTCCGAGCATGCTCAGGAAGTAAACTGCCCCGTTTATATCTATCCCGAATGTGGCAAGGATGCCGACAATAACTCCCGAAATAACATATCCGAATATCACATTTCTCGCTATAATTATATCCTTGCAATAAAACAGTAGCATACAGCAGAAAATAAGTGATATAATAAGTAGTACAGTAAATTCTCCCATCGGTATGCCGAGTATCAGCGGGTCAGCAAATTTAACTGCCACGACAAAGTAAACAACCGCACATAGCACTGAGAATAAAATCAATCCGCTCATCCCTTCACGGTACAACACAAAAATCAATGATATGTATACCAGCGCGGATCCTGTCTCTTTCTGCAGCAGAATCAATATAATAGGGAGAAAGATTATTATTAAAGCCCTGAAATAGTTGGATAATTTCTGATTGAGGTTAAAATTGTAATTATCAAATAGTTTGGCAAGCGCTAAAGCGGTGGCGAACTTACCGAATTCGGCAGGTTGCAGGCTTACAGGTCCGAATACGAGCCACGATCGGGAGCCTTTGATGTCCGGAGCAACAAATATCGTAACTAAAAGCAGCAATAAAACTACCCCGTATATCGGGTAAGCGTATGCCTCATACATTCTGTAGTCGATAAGGAGTACTACGCATCCAAGTAAAAGTCCTAACCCGGCCCAAACTAATTGTTTGCCGGAAAACTCGTTAAAGTCCAGTATAGATGCATTATCAAAATCATAACTTGCCGCGTAGATACTGAATATCCCGGCACCGACAAGAATAATGTATAATATGATAGTTATCCAATCCAGATTACGGAACATGGATACGTTTGTATCAGTGTTTCTTAACTCCACTTGACGAGATTGTATTAGAGTTCAACATTCGTTCTTCTATCCCTTTACGCGCAGCACTGATCTCACCGTTCAGGTATTTCTCGATAATCAGCGAACCGATAGGTACACCATAAGTAGCCCCGAAGCCGGCATTTTCCACATACACCGCCACCGCTATACGAGGATCACGATAGGGGGCGAATCCCATAAATACAGAGTGGTCTTTGCCGTGCGGATTTTGAGCGGTACCGGTCTTACCGGCTACTTCGATTCCGGGGAGGTTGGCAGTGCGGCACGTACCGCCTAATACAGCCATGCGCATCCCCTCGGCTACATCCTGATAATACTCTTTCTTGATATGAGGGGTATGCTTCTCCTTATATTTCGAGTCAATTTTATCACCCGATATCTCTTTAACCACATGAGGGGTATAGAAAAAACCGCGATTGGCGATTGTAGCCCCTAAATTAGCGATCTGGAGTGGGGTGGCGAGTACTTCACCCTGACCTATGGATATTGAAATTATAGAGTTACCGCTCCAGTTGGCCCCTCTAAATGAAGAACTGTAAAAATCAGGATTAGGTATAAAACCGCGGCTCTCGCTCGGCAGGTCTATTCCCAGACGATAACCGTAGCCCATCTCCACCATATAATTTTTCCACTTTTCCAATTGATTACGGGGAGTGGTACCTCGTTTATCAATCATGTTTTTGAACCCCCAGCAAAAGTAAGCGTTACAAGAGGTCTGCAGGGCCGGTTTAAGTGCAATAGGGGAGGCATGACCGTGACATCCAACCCTCAATTTATTTATGTAACCATGATGACAAGGATACATAGTGGATGTAGTTACCACACCTTCTTGCAAAAATATCAGACCTTGAGTCGGCTTAAAGGTTGATCCGGGAGGGTAGGCACCCTGTATGGAACGGTCATACAGAGGCTTTAAAGGGTCACGAACCAGGTCGGCATAATTTTTACCTCTCTGCTTACCGATAAGTAGAGAAGGGTCATAGTTCGGAGAAGTGACAAGGCATAGGATCTCACCTGTCGCGGGTTCGATGGCTACGATAGCCCCGATTTTTCCTGCCATCAGTTTCTCTCCATATTCCTGTAGATCCATGTCAATGGAGAGTGTGAGATTTTTGCCTGATTCGGGAGCGACATCATGAATACCATCCTCATATTTACCTTTGATACGACCATGAGCATCTTTCATGAGAATCTCTTCACCCTTTATACCTCTCAGTACTTTCTCATAACTTTTCTCCACACCCAGATCTCCGGTGTAATCACCGGCTTTGTAATACTCATCTTTCTCTATGTCATTTGCAGAAACCTCACGTATATTACCGAGAATATTGGCACCGGCCGGTGATGAATATTGACGTATGGTACGCTTCTGTACGAAGAATCCCGGGAAAAGGTATAGTTTCTCCTGCAGGCGGCCGTAATCTTCCTGAGAGAGATGGGATATAAGTTTCTGGGGCGTATAGGCTGAATAACCGGGATTGCGTCTCGGATCTTTCATATCCGCCCATTTTTTCTCAAGTTCTTCCTTGGTCAGATTAAGAACCTCGCAAAGAGCGACCGTATCAAGTGATTTGCCTACATCTTTAGGAATAAGCATGACATCGTAGGCAGGCTGGTTGAACACCAGAAGTCTGCCGTTACGATCATACATTAATCCACGGGCCGGATAAATAACCCGTCGCAGGAATGCGTTGCTGATAGCATTGGCCTTATATTTATCATCGGTAACCTGGAGCGTAAACAATCGGAAAATATAAATGCATACCAATACGATGATGAAGCCTGCTATTACATATCTTCGTTTCTTAAGATTATAATCTGTATTCATTTATATGAGGAGTAAGGTGCATTTATGAAGAGTAAGCGGACTTGCCTGAAGGTAAAAGACAATCCACACCATAAAGCAGACAGAAAGTAATGATTGTACTGCCGAGAGTAAGGAGAGCAATATTCTTGATGCTTGCGTATGAGAAAAATTCGATACTAAAGCAGCAAAAGCAGAATACTGCAGACATAGTGAGAAGATATTTCGAGTAATTCTGCCATCCCAGACTCTCTATCGTAGGTACGATAAATTTTGTTTTATCATCACGCGGTACGTAAGCATAGAATATAGGTGTTTTTACCGCTGACAATATCAGTGAGGATAGGGAGTTAACCCCCGGGGTATCCGAGAATATATCGACTATAAATCCTAATAAGAAAGAGAGGGTAAAGAGGATATTTTTATTCAATCCTATCGGGAGACGGATAATGAAGTATATAAAGATAAAAGGTACGGCAAAGTTAAATAGAATGATATGATTGAATATCAGAACCTGCAGAAGCACAAGTACCGGAAATAAAACAATCAATATAATACTGTTTTTATTCATAAGTAAGTAATGAAAATTAAACGATATTATGAAATTAAGCAGTAAAAGAATATCTTGGCAATAAAACTTAATCTTTTTGGCTAATTTCCATGCGGAGTGAAGGAAGATATTTTATATCTTACTGAGTGACAATTGGAAATTATCTCAAAAATATTGAAGTTTTATATGCACATAAATTTTAATTACTTATTCAATCTGTGATAATATCAAACTTTGTAAGCGAATCAAGTTCGGCCTTGTAAATATCTTTAATCACTCTTACGGTAGATAATGCCTTGAAGTCTGACGATAACTTCACTTTTAATACATAGAAATTGTCGTCAGATAGTTTTACCCTATTCATTACCGTTCCTACATTAATACCGTACGGGAAAGTAGTAGAGAAACCGGATGTTACTACAGTATCACCGATATTATACTTGGCATGGCGGGGTACCTCCTCCATATATGCCACGTTGGGATCCATCCCTTTCCAATGCAGCGAACCTACGTATGGAGTATCTTTGAGTTTAACCGAGAAATGCTGAGTCTCGTTTAGTACTGATATTACTCTTGATGTGTGCGGACCCGCTACGTTCACAATACCGACGATACCGCTTTGGTCTACTACACCCATGCCGGGTTGAATACCGTCTTCTGTACCACGATTTAACGTAATGTAATTTTTAGGGTGTCGGGTGGAATTATTTACTACCGATGCAAGCACATAGTCAAATCTTCTCTCAGATCTTACATCAACGGTATCAGATACTATCGCTTTATACTCAGCGAGTTGATTGCGCAGATTGAGAATCTCGTTTTCGAGAGAGGCATTTGACTCCTGTAATCTCCGGTTTATCGAGAGCAGATTGAAATACCCCGTAACCGTCGAAGCGCTACGGAATACACTCCCTGACACTGCATTAGCACTCGAAAACATGACAGATGCATGATAATCATCACGCTGAGTGAGCAGTATACAACTCAGAAGCACATAGATCGCAAAAACGAACCATGTGCTGTATCTGATAAGAAAATTCAGGAGATTTCTCACTGTCTATCTCTTATTTAATCAAGAAAGAGAATCGGTTGATATTTTTAAGAGCGACTCCGGTACCTCTTGCCACTGCATGCAAGGGATCTTCAGGAATCTTAAACTCAATTTTAAAACGATCGGTAAATCTCTTGGCAAGGCCACGCAGAAGAGCACCACCACCGGCCAGATAAATACCATTGCGTACGATGTCGGCATATAATTCGGGTGGTGTCTGCTCAAGTGCAGCGAGGATCGCAGCCTCCATCTTCATGATAGTCTTGTCGATGCAATGGGATATTTCCTGATAAGTTACTTTTACTTCCATCGGTAAGGAAGTGAGTTTGTTAGGACCTGTTACGATAAACGGTTCGGGTGCCTCTGATTCATCCAGTTCCTCAAGTGCTGAGCCGACGTTTATCTTAATCTTTTCAGCCATAGTAGTGCCGACTTTAAGATTATGTACCCGGCCCATGTGATCTTGAATATCTGCTGTAAGGTCATTACCGGCAAGACGTATTGATTTGTTGCTGACAATACCACCTAGTGATATAACGGCAATCTCGGTACTACCACCGCCTATGTCGACTATCATATTTCCTTCCGGAGCCTCTACATCAAGACCTATCCCTAAAGCGGCCGCCATAGGTTCGTAAATCATGTAGACATCTCTGCCACCGGCGTGCTCGCTTGAGTCGCGTACGGCTCTAACTTCAACATCGGTAGATCCGGAGGGGATACATACCACCATGCGGAGAGAAGGGGAGAACCATCTGCGCTTCGAACTAACCATCTTAACCAAACCGCGTATCATCTGCTCGGCAGCGTCAAAGTCTGCTATAACGCCATCTCTAAGAGGACGCACTGTGCGGATACCGGGAGATTCTTTCCCTTCCATCTGATGAGCGTGGGTGCCCACAGCGATAACTTTATCGGTTTTATTCTGAATGGCGACTACTGAAGGCTCGTCGACCACAATCTTATCATTATGAATGATAATGGAATTGGCGGTGCCAAGGTCCATTGCTATTTCTTGGGTAAATGAAAAAAGTCCCATATTTTTAATGTTTTACAACATGTTTTTTCTTACAGACTACAAAGTTAATAAATTCCATTTAACTGAGAAATGAAATTTTAATCTAATTTGAAAAAAATAGCAGTAAATCATCTCATTTTAAGGTTCAACCGGTTTTTAAGGTCTCAGAGTGTCTTCACTTAAAAAACATTTTAAAAGAAAGCAGACTCTTATATTACCGGAATATAATAAATAAAGCAGGCATGTCCAATTTTAGTGAACATGCCTGCTTAACTTTTATGATATAATTATTTCAAATCAGAAGTATGTCTGAAGTGCGTAGTCGATATTGTCGATTACGTTAGCGAGGTCGGGATCATCAGATTTTAGACCCTTGGCACGCTGACAGATATCATTTGCTACATCGAAGTAGCCGGTCTTTACAGCAAGTTTACCTGCAGAGTCGCCGGGAGCGAGTTCGCCGTACTTGTTACTACCGACACGGAGATATTTTTTTGCGGCATTCTTAAGAGTCTCGTAGTCGCAATCTTCGAGAGCGACTGCAGTCTTGTATGCTTCGATAGATGCGTTGTCATCACCCTTACGATCATAAATGAAACCCTTGAGACCGAGCAGATTGGCATTGTTGCCATTCTGAGCAAGGAGGGCATCTACTTCAGAAAGAGCCTTGTCATAATTTTCTTCCTGTACGTAGGTATTGATGAGGTTATTAAAGAAGATAGGTTCCTCAAGACCGAATTTATTAAATCCGGCACGAGCGATCTCCATGATAGCGTCTTGTGCTTGCTTGTCGAGAGCGGAATCACGCTGAGCCAGAGTCTGCCAGCATGCTATCTCATACATATACACCTTAGAATCATCCGAACCCAACAGTCTTGCTTTTTTGAAGGCATCTGCTGCTTTAGCAACTTCATTGCCGCTATAAGCCGAAATACCGGCATTAAAGTAAGCCTGCGCGCGGTCAGCATCGAGAAGTTTGGGAGCCTTGTTGCCAAAGAATGCCATATCAGGCATATCGGCATAAATTATAAAGCCCTCGTATGCCTCAGGATAGAATTTCTGAGCGCTATACATATCTGCACCCGCCTTGAAATAGTCATTGACATGACCTGCGAGAGTGCCTACGATATTCTTGGAAACCTTTGGTTTGATTTCCCCCTTTTCATTGGGTACTGAATCAAGGGGGAGAGCCTGCAAGAAATACTTGTAGGCGTTAAGCAACTCCTGTGCCATAACCTCAGGATTAGCAGAGGGGTCATCAGGTTTGATCATTCCGTTCTGGAAACCCTTGTCAAAAGCATCCATTTCGATTTTGCCGGCGATGTAATAAGTATTGGCATCGTTGGCGGTAGTAGGATCTTCCATTGCTTTCTTGATAAGAGAGCGGGCTTCTTCGATTTTGTCAAATTTACCTGAGAGTTTCTTGGCATTATCGACATTGATTTTCTGCGCACTAATGCAGCCTACGGTTGCCGCACAAAGTGCTAACGTCAACACTTTCTTCATATTAAAGTGGTATTTTAAGTATGTATTGAAATTGATCAATTTTATTAAAGCAAGTTGCCTTACTATTTATTCATTCTCGTTAGAGTTCTCTCCATCGACGGCAGATGTCTCGGGTGATTCAGTCTCTACAGTAGATTGGATGCCCTCTTCATTATCAGAAAGTTCCTCATCCACTTCCTGCTCGGGATCTGAATCGACCTTACAAACTGAAGCGATGGTATCACCACGTTTGGCAAGGTCTATTAATTTCACACCCTGAGTAGCGCGACCCATAACTCTGATATCTTTAACCGACAGACGCAGTGTGATTCCACTCTGATTTATTATTACCAGGTCGTTATCATCGGTCACATTTTTAATTGCTACGAGATCGCCGGTCTTTTCGGTTATAGATATGGTCTTCACGCCCTTACCACCGCGATTGGTGATGCGGTAATCATCAATATCCGAGCGCTTGCCATAACCATTGGCTGAAACCACCATGATTGAGTCGTGAGAATCAATCTTCATAGTGATCATACCTACAACTTCATCGTTTTCAGAACCGAGAGTCATGCCTATTACACCCATTGAGTCTCTACCTACAGAGCGTACGGTCGACTCATGGAATCTTATTGCGCGACCCTCACGATTAGCAATTATAATTTCAGAGTTACCATCTGTCAGAGCAACCTGCAGCAGGTCATCTTCTTCTCTAATCTTGATTGCCTTTTTACCATTGGCATTGATACGGCTATATTCGGACAGAGGAGTTTTCTTGATCATACCCTTCTTAGTGGCAAACACAAGATTATGAGAATTCAGATACTCCTCATCTGCCGTACTCTTAATGGTGATAAAGGCATTGACAGAATCTTCAGAGTCTATGCTGAGCAGGTTCTGAATCGCTCTACCTTTTGAATTTTTAGCACCTTCAGGTATTTCATACACATATAGGCTGTAACATAAACCCTTTTCGGTAAAGAAAATAAGTTTATCGTGATTGGCAGCCGGATAAATGTATTCTATAAAGTCTTCCGAACGTGTGTCACTACCTTTGGCGCCGAGGCCACCGCGGTTCTGTGCACGGAATTCAGAGAGGGGAGTACGCTTGATATATCCGAGATGGCTTACGGTAATGATCATCTCATCGTTTGGATAGAAATCAGCGGCATTGAAGTTGCCGACAGTCATATTGATACGGGTACGGCGCTCATCGCCGAATTTGTCGCGTATCTCGGTGATTTCATCCTTCATAACCTGACGGCAAACCTCATCATTGTTCAGGATGTCGTTAAGATGCTGAATAAGTTTCATCAGTTCGTCATACTCATGACGCAGTTTTTCCATTTCAAGACCGGTGAGTTGACGCAGACGCATCTCAACTATGGCACGTGTCTGAATCTCATCGAGGTTGAATTTTTCTGCGAGAGTATTACGCGCCTCTTCGGTAGTTCTTGACCCTCGTATAATAGCGATAACTTCGTCAATATTATCGACGGCAATCATCAAACCTCGCAAGATATGCGCACGCTCCTCAGCCTTACGGAGTTCATAACGGGTGCGACGGATAACAACCTCATGACGATGCTCGACAAAGTTGCTGATAAGATCTTTAAGATTCAGAGTGCGCGGGCGACCGTTGACGAGCGCAACATTATTGACGCTAAACGAGGTCTGCAACTGAGTCATCTTATACAACTTATTAAGAATCACACTTGCATTGGCATCGCGCTTGATATCAATAGCAATGTGCATCACACCGCGGGCCGAAGTATCGGTAATATCAGCGATACCGTCAATTTTTTTCTCCTCTACGAGGTCGGCGATACTTTTTACAAGTTCATTTTTGATTACGCCGTGCGGAATCTCCGAGATTACGATAACATCATGGTTGCCATCGGTCTCAATCTCACATTTCGCTCTGATCACGATACGTCCACGGCCGGTTTCGTATGCGTCACGCACACCCTGCATACCTAAAATTTCGCCACCTGTAGGGAAGTCCGGAGCCTTGATATACTGCATGAGTCCTTCAATATCAATATCAGGATTATCAATATACGCCAGACATCCGTTAAGAGCCTCGGTAAGATTATGAGGGGGCATATTGGTAGCCATACCTACTGCAATACCAGAAGCACCATTGACGAGCAGATTCGGGATACGGGCCGGGAGTACAGCCGGCTCTTTAAGTGTATTATCGAAGTTCGGAACGAAATCAACCGTATCCTTGTCAAGATCAGTAAGCATTTCCTCACCCATGCGGGCAAGTTTAACCTCTGTATAACGCATTGCCGCGGGTAAGTCACCATCGATCGAACCGAAATTACCCTGGCCGAACACGAGAGGATAACGCAATGACCAATCCTGCGCAAGTCTGACCATTGTGAGGTAGATTGAAGAGTCACCGTGAGGGTGATACTTACCCATTACTTCACCCACAATACGTGCGGACTTTTTAGTTTCGCCTGAGAAAAAGTTGTTAAGTTCGTTCATACCGAACAATACGCGGCGATGCACCGGTTTGAAACCATCTCTGACATCGGGCAGTGCGCGTGATACGATTACCGACATTGAGTAGTCGATATACGCGCTTTTCATTTCCGTATCAATATTGATAGGAATAATTTTGTCGTCTCCTTGCATTTTCTGTTCAAACATTAAATATTGGAGTCATAATTGTATTTCTCCATAGGAAACGGCTGTTATTCAGGCGCTTTAATTGGCGCTCGGGAGGAGTATTCATAAAGCCGTATAACCACTACAAAATTAACAAAAAATGTCGGAATTAACAAGAGTAATTCCGACATTTTTATACTATTTTTCAGGTCTGTTCTGACCATTTTTATGGAGCGTGGTCCTTATCTTTCGGTAGTGTGATTATTAGGTTTGCCGAGTTCGATTACTTCACAATCTTTAAATTGACCGTTATCGATACTCAATTTTACAAGGGTGCGCTTCTGATGCCAACCTTGAAGACCTGCTGCACCCGGATTGATGTGCAGCAAACCTAATTCCTTATCATACATTACTCTCAGTATATGAGAGTGACCATCTACCATAAGGGTCACCCCTTCTTCTTGGAGCAGACGTTTCATACCGCGGCTCCATTTGCCGGGATAACCGCCTATATGTGTCAGGAGTACACGGGCGCCTTCAAGATCGAAAATTTCAATCTCTCTGCACCTGCGCGCTACCTCACCGTGATCAATATTCCCTCTGACAGCCCTTACGCGCGGGCCTATTGACTCCAAGCGGTCAAGGATTTCTGAATATCCTATATCTCCCGCATGCCAAATCTCATCGCAATCAGCGAAATAATATGAGAATCGGTCATCCCAATGAGAGTGGGTATCACTCAGAATTCCTATCCGTTTCATTACTTTCAGGCCTCTTCTACAAGGGGTTTGTAAGTAATTTCCAAGGCGTCTGCACCCTCGGTGTAGTTGGCGATTATCTCACCACCTATCTGGCCCTCGGCATTGAGTTTAAGCATGAGTTCGGCCAATTCATCCTCAAGATACTTCTGTATGGCACGCTTTAACGGACGGGCACCGAAATTGCGGTCATACCCCTTCTCGGCGATAAACTTCTTGGCCTCATCCGAAATCTGAAGGCGATAACCGAGTTTTGACACTCTTGAGAAGAAGTCTTTCAATTCGTTGTCAATGATCTTGAAGAGTGCTTCCTGATCAAGTTGGTCAAACATGATGATGTCATCGACACGGTTGAGGAATTCAGGTGAGAATGCTCTGTTAAGTGCCTTGGTGATGACACCTTGTGCCTGCTCTTTGATGTTGTCCGAGGTCTGGAAACCTACACCGGTACCGAAATCCTTGAGTTGTCGTGAACCGACATTACTTGTAAGAATGATTATAGTATTCTTAAAGTCAATTTTACGGCCAAGAGAGTCAGTAAGGCGACCTTCATCCATAACCTGCAGCAGAATGTTGAATACATCGGGATGAGCCTTCTCGATTTCATCAAGAAGAACTACCGAATAGGGGCGACGGCGTACCTTTTCGGTAAGTTGACCACCCTCTTCGTAACCTACATATCCCGGAGGTGCACCGACAAGTCGAGATACTGTGAATTTCTCCATGTATTCACTCATATCCATACGTATCAGAGCATCGGGAGAATCAAACAGGTATTCGGCTATCTTCTTAGCCAGATATGTCTTACCTACGCCTGTTGGGCCGAGGAACATAAATGTGCCGATAGGTTTATTCGGGTCTTTAAGACCTATACGGTTTCGCTGGATAGCCTTGACGATTTTCTTGATGGCATTATCCTGACCGATAACAGAGCCCTGCAGTTGATTACCCATTTCGAGCAATCTTGATCCTTCGGCCTGCGCGATACGCTGAGTAGGTACGCCGGTCATCATGGCTACAACTTCTTCCACCTGCTCCTCATCTACAGTCTGGCGATCCTCTTCCAACTGTTTTTCCCAATCATTCTTGGCTTTAGACAACTCTGCTTTCTGCTGATTTTCCTGTTTAAGCAGAGAAGCGGCTTCCTCGAAGTTCTGCGCATGAGCGGCCTCGAGTTTTTTACGAGTGGTTTCTTCGAGTTGGCCTTCGAGATCTTCGATCTCTTTAGGCACTACGATGTTAGTGATATGCACTCGTGAGCCGGCTTCATCAAGAGCATCAAGAGCCTTATCAGGGAAGTTGCGATCGCTGATATATCTTTCGGTTAGCGCCACACATGCTCTGAGGGCATCATCAGTATATACTACATTATGATGCTTTTCATATTTCTCCTTGACATTATTTAGAATCTCAAGAGTTTCTTCAGGCGATGTGGGTTCAACCATTACTTTTTGGAATCTACGCTCCAATGCACCATCTTTCTCAATATTCTGGCGATACTCATCGAGCGTAGTAGCACCAATGCACTGAATCTCACCGCGGGCGAGGGCAGGTTTGAGCATATTGGCGGCATCCATCGAACCCGGTGCACCTCCGGCACCTACGATAGTATGTATCTCGTCAATAAATAAGATAATATCCGGATTTTTGGCGAGTTCGTCGAGTACAGCCTTGATCCTCTCCTCAAATTGACCTCTATATTTAGTACCGGCCACCATACCGGCCATATCGAGAGCGATTACTCTTTTGTTAAAAAGAATACGAGAAACCTTCTTCTGAACGATACGGAGAGCCAATCCTTCTACTATCGCAGATTTACCTACACCGGGTTCGCCGATTAGTACGGGATTATTTTTCTTGCGGCGTGAAAGAATCTGGGCGAGACGTTCGATCTCACGCTCACGACCTACGACCGGATCAAGTTTACCCTCGGCAGCGGCGGCTGTCATATCGTGGCCGAACTTGTCAAGCGCGGGGGTGCCGGAAGTATTCTCACTTTTAGAAGCCTTTTTGGCCTGTTTAGCCTTCTTATTGAAGATTGCTTCGTCATCGTCGTCATCATCATCGTCGTCAGAGAATGAAGACGCACCTGACATCGGCTCTTCCGGACCATTAGGACCGATATTCTGAATAGAAATGTCAAAGTTGAGATACTCTTCTTTGAGATGCTTAAGGAAATCGCTATCCATATTGCGCTGGTCGTGCATAAGTGAGAGGAGTATATGCTCACCACCGATTACGGAAGCCTTCATCTTTCTTGCTTCTGAGGTTGCCAGTTGCAGATGCCGTATGGCAGAGAGGGTGATCTTAAACTTCTGCTCGAAAAGTGTGGTAATCTCTTCAGAAGAAGATGAAGTGGTAAGATAATCTGTGAGTTCCTCAATCATCTTGTCAATAGGTACATTGAGTTGAGAGAGGATTTTAAATGCGTAACCATCCTTATTTCTCAGAGCCGAGAGCACAAAATGCTCGCTACGGATAGCAGGAGCATTAAATTCAGTTGCAATCTCCGATGCTCTGTTGAGAATAGGGAGGAATTGTTTTGAAAAGTCGTTTTTCATCTATAGTGATTTTGTATTATTCCAATTTCGAAAATTACGTAATAAGTAATATATCAAATATTGTGCCAAAAAATATAGGCAGGAGAGAACTCCTACCTACATTAACGTTAAATTTAGTATATTGTTGCTAAATTAGTGTCTATATTTCAAAATAGCAGTGCTATACGATATGTGATGAATGCGAGTACCCATGCGAGCGAGGTATTATAAAGTGCGGAGAAAAGAGCATATTTCCAATTTTCCGTTTCACGTGCTATCGCTGTCAGAGTAGCAATACATGGGAAATAGAGTAATACGAATACCATAAATGACAACGCCTTGGCTGAGTCAAACGGTGCCCGGCCGGTAAGAGTAGACGGAGTGGTGAGTCGTTCGGAGATTAGATCCGCGTCATCTTCACCCACATAAAGTACTCCGATCGTGCTGACGACTACCTCTTTGGCAGCGGCACCTGCGAGGAGTGCCACGGTTGTTTTCCAACCGTATTCCATAGGACGCACTACAGGCTCTACAAATTTACCGACATGTCCGAGTATGGAATTTTCCTGCTGATATTGGTTTGTTACAAGTTCTTGCAAATGATCTTCAGATAAATTACTCATCTCATCGGCGGGTATGTCACTCACTACTGAAGTGAAATACTCCTGAGGCACTTCATCAAAACTGCGTTGCGGGAAGTATGAGAGAGCCCAGATAATGATAGAGGCTACCAATATGATACCACCCATTTTATTAAGATATTGCTGTGCTTTTGACCACATACCTCTCATAATCGCCTTACCTGTGGGGATACGATAAGGAGGAAGTTCCATAACAAAGGGAGTTTCGTCGGTTTTAAGCCAAAATCTTCTCATCAATTTAGCAGTCAGTACGGCTATTATGATACCTAAGAGGTATAATCCGAAAAATACCAGACCACCATGTTTAGGGAAAAAGCAACCTACAAGTAATACGTAGATAGGTATACGGGCAGAGCAACTGATGAAGGGGTTGATCAGGATTGTAATAAGGCGACTGCTTTTGCTCTCAATAATACGTGTCGACATAATAGCGGGAACGTTACAACCGAAGCCCATCACCAGAGGAATAAATGATTTACCATGCAATCCCATCTTGTGCATAAGTTTGTCCATGATAAATGCCACTCTGGCCATATAACCGGTATCCTCCATCAATGATATGAAGAAATAGAGTATTAGAATGTTGGGGAGAAAAACAATAACACCCCCGACGCCACCGATAATACCATCGATTATC
Source organism: uncultured Porphyromonadaceae bacterium (assembly GCA_947175665.1). GTDB lineage: Bacteria > Bacteroidota > Bacteroidia > Bacteroidales > Muribaculaceae > Lepagella. The sequence goes on along the minus strand of CAMWNR010000006.1, from coordinate 14,923 downwards.
AGATCCTTAAACGGACCGTCGGGCATATACTCACCTATGATATTTGAGATCCACGATACCAGTGACTCTATCCACTCCATCGGATAAGAACCTATTTGAAATGTAGCCCAAAACATCAGCAACATCACCAGCAGGAAGATTGGAAAACCGAATATCTTACTCGTTACGATAGCATCGATGAGTTTTGTGGTCTTCTGCTCATGGAGTACATTTCCCTCCATTGTCTCCGCTAAAGCACCCTGTATAAATCCATATTTATCTGCTGCGATTGCAGAGTTAACATCCTCGGAGAGTTCTTTTTCTATATTGACTACAGCCTTTTCCCTTGCTTCTTTAATATTCTTGTAAGTAGCGGCTTCACGTAAGATGGCGTCGGCCTCCGGGTCACCCTCAAGGAGTTTTATGGCAAGGTATCGAGGAGAGAAGTGCTGGGAAATTGTAGCATCATTTTTTATGAGGTCTTTAATGGCAGAAACACCCTCCTCGATATTTTTACGCATCTTTACGTGGATGTGTCTTACATCCTTATTGCGCATTTCGTAAACATCAATAATCGTATCAAGGAGTTTATTTACATTCCAGCCTGTCGATGCCTTTGTAGGTACTACCGGAACACCGAGCATTTTGCCGAGTTGCTGGTAATCAAGTTTTGCGTTGCTCTTCTCCAGTTCGTCATACATATTAAGATCGATCACCATACTACGGTTCATGTCGATGAGTTCGGTAGTAAGATAGAGGTTACGTTCCAGATTTGATGCAACCACGACATTGACTATTACATCGGGAGTCTCCTGATGCAGATAGCGCATTACGTATAACTCCTCAGGAGAATAGGCAGATAATGAATAGGTGCCGGGTAAGTCAACCACATTAAATTTATACCCTTTATATTTGAGGGTACCCGCTTTGGCTCCAACTGTAACACCCGCATAGTTGCCTACATGTTCGTGGGCTCCCGATACAATGTTAAAGAGGGAGGTCTTACCGCAGTTGGGATTACCTATAAGAGCGATATTTATTATCTTATCCTTACGGAAATTTTCCTCAAGCGCAGGGTCATGAATACCGGTATTGTACTCGCGTATCTGTTCGGCTTGTTTTTGCCAGTTTTCAAGAGTTTCAATCTCTATGAGTTCGGCTTCGGCTCTACGGAGACTTACCTCATAGTCCATAAGTTTGTACTTAATAGGATCCTGAAGCGGAGCATTAAGAATCATGGCAACTTCGCGACCTCTTACAAATCCCATCTCCATGACGCGCTTACGAAAAGCGCCATGACCTAAAATCTTGGTGACTACACCTTTCTGTCCCGGTTTAAGATTTGCTAATCTCATCTATTTTACTTTTCTATATGTTAGCGATTAAAAATAATGTCGGATTACCCGGAATGAATAATCCGATGCAAAGTTAATAAATTTTATTTAATTAGAATGATTCTAAATAAGGTTTTTTATTGTTCTAACATCTATTATAGTTAGCATTAAATGCTAAGAGAGAATTGAAGTCGGAAAAAGAAGTACCACAAACGGGGTTACTGAGCCGTGGTAGGATAAAAATAAGTATCCGCATCAATTAAGGCTGTTAGTCTTAATTGATGCGGGATTATGCTTAAATTCGGCTACGCCGGATTATATCCAAAGGATTGCGGATTGGTTTGGTATCCTTACCACATATATGATTAGTAATATAATCAATTGTTTTGGGCCTCGGGAGATTTAAGATATTTGTCAAGGAAATTGAAAAATACTCTTTGCCACAATATAGCGTTCTGCGGTTTGATTACCCAGTGATTTTCGTCGGGGAATACGAGCATTTCGCATTCGAGACCTCTCATCTTGGCAGCATTAAAGGCCATCATACCTTGAGATGCAAGGATACGATAATCTTTTTCGCCAACAGTAACCAATATGGGAGCGGTCCACTTGTCTACAAACTTATGCGGTGAAGTGGCGTATGTACGCTGAGCGACAGCATTCTCTTTATCCCAGTACGGTCCGCCGAGATCGAAGTCTGCAAAGAACATCTCTTCGGTTTCGAGATACTGTGCTTCGACATTAAAGATACCTGCGTGTGCGATAAGAGCGGCAAAACGTCCTTCATGGTGACCTGCAAGCCAGTATACAGAGAAGCCACCGTAACTTGCGCCTATGGCACCGATATGCTTCTCGTCGACAAATGGGAGAGCAGCAAGATAATCAGCGGCAGCGAGATAATCCTTCATGTTCTGACCACCGTAATCACCGGAAATCTGACGATTCCATTCGCTACCGAATCCGGGGGTGCCACGACGGTTAGGGGCGATAATGGCATAACCATTGGCAGCCATTATGCGGAAGTTCCAACGGTAACTCCAGAACTGACTAACAGCCTGTTGCGGACCACCCTGACAGTAGAGGATACCGGGATACTTTTTGTTTTCGTCAAAATTTGCGGGTAATATAAGCCAGCAAACCATTTCCTGACCATCGGTAGTTGTGACGGTACGTTTTTCGACTTTTACTTCCGCAAGTTGGTCGAGAATATCTTTATTGATATCTGTGATTTGAGTAGTCTTACCACCGTTGACTGCAATAATATCATCCGGTTGGAGCATATTGTGACGCATAGCCATCAGTGAGCCGTCGGGCAATTGAGATACCGCATGACAATCCCACATACCCTCAGTGAGTTGAGTAACCTCCTGAGTAGCCACATCCATCTTGAAGATAGGTTCGGTACCCTCACAGTATCCGGCAAAATAGATAGTCTTGCCATCAGCGGACCATATAAACTCTTCAGGCCAATATTTCCAATTTGCAGTAAGATCTTTCTTCTCACCTGTAGCCATATCCATAACCATCAGGCGCTTTTTATCGGATTCATACTTGGGAGTCTCCATTGATAACCATGCTAATGTCTTACCATCGGGAGAGAACTTAGGATCGGTATCGTATCCGAGCATCCCTTCGGTCAGATTCTTGGTAGTCTTTTCGGCTATATTATAGAGATAAAGATTAGAATCAGTAGAGAAAGCGTAATCTTTACCTGCCAATTTACGAGATACATAGATCAAAGATTTACTGTCGGGAGTAAACTCAAAAGACTCAGCACCTCCAAACGGACGCATGGGACATTCAAACGGTTCGCCTGCCATTATATCGACAAAGTTAGAGGCTGATTTACCGTCAAATTCGCCCAGGAAGGGGTGAGGTATCTCTTCAACCCATTCATCCCAATGCTTATACATCAGGTCATTGATCAGGCGGCCTGTCGTTTTTTCAAGTCCGGCGAAAAGAGTAGAATCTTTTTCCCAAGGCTTGATTGTGGATGCAACAATTATTTTTGTTTCATCAGGTGAGAATTTAAAGCATTCCACACCGTTTTCTAAAGATGTGAGGCAAACCTGCTCCTCACCATTAGGATTAATGGCAAAAACCTGAGGTACAGTTGTGCTTTCATCTTTACCGATATAGGCTATGCGCTCGCCATTCTGTATCCAGCAAAGATTAGACTCCGAATTTGCTGTTTTGGTAAGACGGGTAATGTCAGAACCATCAGGATTCATCAGGTATATTTCGGCATTACTCTTATTCTCATTTATGTCTTCGTAAGCAAGAGTAAAGGCTATTTTTGAACCATCGGGCGAAGCCACATATTCCTGGATACGTCCGAAAGATTCAAGAACTTCCGGAGTAAGCATCCCGTTTTCAATCGTTACATCCGGCTTTTCGATGATTACATCTTGATTTTCCTGTGCAGAGGAGCAACCTCCCAACGCACCTGAAAGTAGTGCCATACTCATGGGAATAATCAGTTTGTTCATAAAGTGTAATTATAAATTGTATTAGATAAAAAGTTATTTTTTTCGTGATACTTTGTTATTGCTAACCTGTGATTCACCATAAGAGAAGCGACCGGACTTTTCAGTCCTTTTGGTTTTATGCTTACTATTTCCGCTGTGTCGAGAATTGGAATGATTACTTGTAGTCGCGGTATTGTAACTCTTATGTGTGTTATAACCCGGAATACCTCCGGGGTAGAGAGCCTTAAGGAGATCAGGCCGGTGCAGGGCCTGTAGAGCCTTGGCGATTCCATATTTTGCATCCGGTTTATACCAGAAGAAAAACTGTCTCTGTGCTTGTTTCTCCTTATCACTTTTAGCGGTAAAGACTTTTTTGAGAGTATAAGGGTGTACTCCTGAATAATATATTTCTGTCGAAACAGTCATGGGGGTTGGAGTAAAATCCTGTACCTGCTCAAGATGAAAATTGAGATCTTTGGTAGCAACTGCCAACTCCGCCATATCCACTTCCTGACATCCCGGATGTGAAGAGATGAAATACGGTATTAATTGCTGTTTTAAATCTTCCTCTCTGTTTACCTTATCAAAAACAGATTTGAATTTCTTAAACAGTTCAAACGAAGGTTTGCGCATTATGTTCAGTACTTCGTCTGAAGTATGTTCGGGCGCGACCTTAAGTCGGCCACTCACATGATTTGCTATCAGTTCGCGAAGGTATTTTCTGTTAGACTCATTAATCTTCTGATTGTCGGAATGAGCCATGGCAAGATCATATCTGACACCGCTACCCACAAAAGACTTTTTGACACCGGGTAGATTATCGACCGCCTTGTAAACTTCAAGCAGGGGAGAGTGATCGTTGTTAAGATTCGGACACACCACGGGGTGCAGACATGATGGACGTGTGCAAACTCTGCATTTGGATATATCACGTCCTTTCATCTTGTACATATTTGCCGATGGACCTCCAAGATCAGAAATATAACCCTTGAAATCATCCATCTTGGTAACTTGAATTGCCTCGCGCAAGATAGACTCCTTAGAACGGGAGGCGATAAATTTGCCTTGATGGGCCGAAATGGTGCAAAAGGCACAACCACCGAAACACCCTCTATGCATATTGATAGAGTGGCGAATCATATCATAAGCCGGAATCACTTTCCCCTTATATCGAGGGTGAGGATAACGCGTATATGGGAGATCAAACGAGGCGTCAATCTCTTCTGAGGTCATCTGAGGCAACATAGGATTAATACATATCCATCTCTTGCCGGTCTGTTGCCATAGACGGTTCCCCTCCATTTTATTTGATTCGATCTCTACGAATTTAAAATTGGAGGCTTGAAGAGTTCTATTATTCACACACTCTTCATAAGAATGTAATATTATATCCTTGTCGGGATCAGGCGTGTATGAACTTATAAAAGCGGTCTGCGGCAGGTCGGTAATATCCTTAATATTTTCACCTTTTGAAAGTCGATCGGCAAGTGCGACAATAGTTCTCTCACCCATGCCGTAGATGAGCATATCGAGGCGGGAATCAATCAAAATTGACGGACGCAATTTATCCTGCCAATAGTCATAATGAGATACGCGTCTTAAGGAGCATTCTATACCCCCGCCTATAACCGGCACATCGGGATATAACTCCTTAAGTATCTTCGAGTAGACAATTGAAGGGTAATCCGGACGAGCCCCATGCTTACCACCGGGAGTGTAAGGATCATCATGACGTAAACGGCGGGCAGCGGTATAATGATTTACCATCGAGTCCATCGCCCCCGGCGATACACCGAAAAAGAGTTTCGGTTTGCCAAGTTTCTTAAAGTCACGAAGGTCATCGCGCCAATTAGGTTGCGGCACTATGGCAACTTTATATCCATGACTTTGGAGCACTCTTCCGATTACAGCCGCCCCAAAAGAAGGGTGGTCTACGTAAGCATCACCCGAAAATAAAATTATATCAGGCCTATCCCAACCAAGGCGTTCTATCTCTTCCTTAGAAGTAGGAAGATAAAGAGACTTATCATAACGAGCCTTGTCGGTGCCTGTATCCATTATAGTCGGGGTTTAAAATGTGAATTTGATTTGGTCGGGATTAGCCTGATTAGGCCTGATTTATCTTGATTTGATCTGATTAATCTTGATTATTTATTATTAAAGTGGGTCATGGCAAAAGAGAGGCCGCTAAGCGCATAACTCTTGATTGCCTCGACTGCTATATCGATTCGTTCAGGCATCTGTGCCATCTCATCTTTAGGAAATTTTCCTAAAACGTAATCTATCTGACCTCCGCGAGGGAAATCCTGTCCTATTCCGAAACGCAAACGTGCATACTTTTGTGTTCCTAATTCTGATGCAATGTTTTTCAATCCGTTGTGGCCTGCATCACTACCACCACTTCTTAATCTGATTGCACCGAAAGGTAATGCAAGATCATCTACCAGAATGAGTAAATTTTCGAGAGGTAATTTCTCCTTATTCATCCAGTATCTCACGGCAACCCCTGATAGATTCATAAATGTGGAAGGCTTAAGTATAAGCAATTCTGCATTTTTTACTTTACCCTTGGCCATGTCACCGTAGCGGCATGAAGAGAAAGAGGCATTGATACTGTCTGCAAGAGCATCGGCAATCATAAATCCGATATTATGGCGTGTGCCTACATATTCAGGACCTATATTGCCTAATCCTACTATAAGATATTTTTTCATAACTTCGACAGATGATGAATTCTTTAGGTTACTTTCCGTGTTATAGCGGTTCGTTCTATTTTTATCTCTATGGAATAGAGACAGAAATTTTTCAATTAAATTCCGCATAAGCGCATATACTCCTGTCTGAGAGCAGAATCTTCAGCAAATTTACCGCAATAATCAAATGTTACAGTAGCCGAGTCCTGTTTTTCAACCCCTCTCATCTTCATACATAGATGTTCAGCAGAACAACTGACTATGATACCCTCGTTGGGCATTGCTTTGTTAAGAAGATCACAAATCTGGGCAGTAAGACGCTCCTGCACCTGAAGTCTGCGTGCGAAGTTATCTACTATTCTTGCCAATTTAGAGAGTCCGATCATCTTACCCTTCGGTATATAACCTATTGATACACGTCCGAAAAAAGGTAATATGTGGTGCTCGCACATACTGTAAAATTCGATATCCTTTACAATTACCATTTGCGAGCCGGCATGTTCAAAAATAGCCTGTGATGCGATTTCAAGCGCATCCTCTCTATAACCCTGAGTTATATCAATCAAGGCTTTTGCCGCACGCACGGGGGTTTTAACAAGGCCTTCACGTTCAGGGTCTTCGCCTATAAGTTTGAGGATTTCCTTGTAATGATAGGCTATTTTATCTGTAAGTTCTTGATTATGTTCTACTTTTCTTGACATGGTTAAAGGACTATTTAATGACGACAATCTGACATTTTACAACTCGCATCTCATTAGCAAAAGAGGGGAACGCGCTTCTTAATTCGGCTAAGGCTTCATTTGCTTCAGATTGAGAACGGAAATTTCCTACACGAGTATACCAGTTAGGAGAGGAAGAGAAAGTGTAAACCTGTCCTCTATATTTCGGCAAACGTGCCGAAATGGCAGCCCCACGTGATTTTGCTCTTGCTTCGAGAGAGGCTTGATTTCTACCGTCAGCGAATACCTGTATTCTGTATCCTGACATTTTATTTATACCCGGTCGGATTGCCGGTCGGCCGGTACCGGTATGGCTTTTTTTATGAGCAGTCGGAGTCTTTAATATTTTATCCATAAGATCCTGAGAAATAAGGATCTCGACATTACCCTCCGAATCTTCTACTATCTTCTCGATAGGATTTAAGGCAGTAGAATCATTATCCTGTGAAGTGGACGCGGCGAGATTGGTACTATATGTCTGAGCAGTACCGCAAACTACGGAGAGTAAAAAAATAAAGGCCATCAGCATTCTGGTGGATGCTCCGGACAAATTTCTCATAATAGTAGTTATAAAAGATTGTAGAGGAGGCAACCTGAAGCGGTCGCCTCACTCTACAAATATTTATAAATTAATTGAATGCTTCAATAATACCCATGAATGATTCTGCTTCGAGAGCAGCACCACCTATAAGACCACCGTCTACATTAGGTTTAGCGAAGAGTTCCTTGGCATTTGAGGGTTTGCAACTGCCACCATAAAGGATAGAGGTATTGTCAGCAATCTCCTTGCCATATTTATCTTCAATCACCTTACGGATGTGTGCGTGCATATCTTCAGCCTGGTCAGCGGTGGCAGTCTTGCCGGTACCGATAGCCCAGACGGGTTCGTATGCAATTACGATCTTAGAGAAATCTTCGGGTGAAAGAGAGAAGAGTGCCTCAACCTGAGATGCAACGACATCATTATAAGTGCCGTTTTCGCGCTCTTCGAGAACTTCACCTACACAGAAGATAGGAGTAAGACCGTTGGCAAGAGCAATCTTGGTCTTGGCAAGAAGTTGCTCATTATTTTCGCCGAAATATTGACGACGCTCGCTGTGACCGAGGATTACATGAGTAGCGCCGGTGCTCTTAACCATAGGAGCGGATATTTCGCCGGTATACGCACCCTTTTCATGCTCAGAGCAATTCTCTGCGCCAAGTCCGATAAGAGTGGGATCGATAACAGCATTTACTGAAGTAAGGTGTGTGAAAGGCACACAAATTACTACATCACAGTTCTTTTCTTTACCCTGAAGAAGGGTATTGATCTGATCGGCAAGTTCCACACCCTCCTCAAGAGTAGTGTTCATTTTCCAGTTGCCTGCAACAATGTTTTTTCTCATAACTTAAGATATTATTGTAGAAAATATATCCTTATTAATAATAGTGATTATGTATGGTGGTGCGATAGCCGCCACCAGATGATAAATCAACAAACAAAGTTAATAAATTACTTTGAATTACCAAAATATCAGTTGACCTGAATCCCTATTGAACCATATTGCACCACGCTAGGAAAGATTACCGAATTATACCGGTAACTTTCATCGCAATCATTATTGCTGTAAATATTATTATTGTCTGCGTATTATTGTTTATATTTGCATCACATAGCATTATTTAACATTATTACTATAATTTAAAGGCTATGTTTTAGGTTATACAACTGCAATATGCCCGGATTGTAGGCATGACGTTTGTTGTGATTATTAATAGATTATTTGTAATGGATTTTAATCTTACTTCTGAATATATGCCTACAGGTGACCAGCCTGAGGCAATTGCCGAATTAGTATCGGGTGTTAAAGAGGGTAATCCCTATCAAACACTACTCGGTGTTACCGGGTCGGGTAAGACCTTTACTATGGCTAACGTAATACAACAGGTGAAACGTCCGACTCTGATATTGTCACATAACAAAACGCTTGCAGCGCAACTATATGGAGAGATGAAAAATTTCTTTCCGGATAACTCTGTACAATATTTTGTAAGTTATTATGACTACTATCAACCCGAGGCATATATTCCTACAAGTGATAAGTATATAGAAAAGGATCTGAGTATCAACGAACAGATTGAGAAATTACGACTCTCGACCGTGTCAGCATTGTTGTCAGGTCGACGCGATGTAGTTGTGGTATCAAGTGTGAGTTGCATATACGGTATGGGTAATCCTGAGGATTTCTCTCAGAGCGTTGTTAAGATTCAACTGGGTATGAATATTTCGCGCAATGCCTTTTTACGCAAACTTGTAGACTCTTTATACTCCCGAACCGAAATGGAGTTGAATAACGGTCAATTCCGGGTTAAAGGTGATACGGTAGATATTAAACTATCTTTTGAAGATATACAACTCAGAGTGGTATTCTGGGGAGATGAAATTGAAAAAATACAGACTATAGATCCCGAAAGCGGGGTGGTATTGTCAAACCTTGAGGGTTTCAATATCTATCCTGCCAATATTTTTGTGGCCTCTAAGGAGCGTACCATGTCGGCTATAGATCAGATTTCTCTCGATCTTGGCAAGCAGGTAGAGTTCTTTCGCAATGAGGGGAAACTTATAGAAGCAGAGAGATTAAGAGAACGAGTGACCTACGATCTTGAAATGATTAAGGAACTCGGACACTGTAGCGGAATTGAGAATTATTCGAGATACTTTGATGGCAGAGAGCCGGGAGCAAGACCATTCTGTCTACTCGATTACTTTCCTAAGGATTATCTTACCATAATAGATGAGAGCCATGTCACATTACCCCAGATTCGAGGTATGAATGGGGGAGACTTATCACGTAAGATGAATCTTGTGGAATACGGTTTCAGATTGCCGGCCGCTATTGATAACCGACCGCTGAAATTTGATGAGTTCGAACGCCTCACAAATCAGACTATCTATGTGAGTGCCACACCTGGCGACTATGAACTACAGCAATCTGAAGGTATTGTGACCGAACAGGTGATAAGACCTACAGGCCTGCTTGATCCGGAAATTGAGATACGTCCGACCATGAATCAGATAGATGATCTGATGGAGGAGATACAGAAACGTATCGAGGCCGATGAGAGGATTCTCGTAACAACGTTGACTAAAAGAATGGCCGAAGAACTCAATGCTCATCTTATTAAATGGGGGGTAAACAGCGCCTATATTCACAGCGATGTTGATACTCTGGAAAGAATTAGGATACTTGAGGATTTGCGAAACGGCATCTATGATGTACTTATAGGTGTGAACCTCCTGAGAGAAGGTCTCGATTTGCCACAGGTAAGTCTTGTTGCGATTCTTGATGCCGACAAGGAGGGCTTTTTGCGTAATCACCGCTCGCTTACACAGACTGCGGGGCGTGCCGCACGTAATGTGCATGGTAAGGTAATCATGTATGCAGATAAAGTTACCGACAGTATGCAACTTACCATAGATGAGACGGAACGAAGAAGAGCGAAACAGATGCTGTATAACGAAAAGCATGGTATAGTCCCGACACCTATTATAAAGAAGGGTGGTACCGATCTCATAGATATATATGCCGGCAGTGATAACAAAACTCCTGTAAAAACTGCGCGTAACCGCTTTGAGCAGAGTGTGGCTGCCGAAGTACCGGCATTTAATGCTAAAGAAAGAGTTGCTAAAAAGCAACCGCGTCCCTATATAGAGCCGGACCTTGATGAGAAATTTGTGGCCGACCCTGTTACTGCATACATGTCAAAAGATGACATATCCAAACGTATAACCGAAGTAAACGAAGAGATGATCGCTGCAGCAAAACGTACAGATTTCATAGAAGCCGCTCAATTGAGAGATGAATTAATCACTCTACGTAATATGCTGGAGTATAGAGAGAAAGAAATTAAAACCGAGGGATAAAGAAATAAAGTTAACAAAATTTAAGTTAATTATTAAACCCATGCTACCATACGAGTGTTAATAGAGTATAATTAACAAATTAAACTCAAAATTATGAAAAAGTCATTATTACTTGGCCTCGCAATGTTAGCAGGTGTATCGGCAGTAAGCGCAGCGAACCCGATCGTAAATAATCCCGATAACAAACCATACTTTGGTGTACGTTTAAATGTAGAATCTGCCATCCCCGGGAATGTCAAATATGGCAATATCAGTGAAAAAGCATTCGATCCGGGAGCAGGTCTCAGTATCGGAGCAGTTTATAACAGACCTATTGTGGCAAACTTCTATGTAGAGCCGGGTCTCGAACTGTATTACAACACTACAAAATTCAATCTTGATGGTGAAGACTTCCAGGATGCTCATTGGAAAGCCCATTCTACCCGCGGATTCGGTATGCGTATTCCGGTAATGCTCGGTTACCATTTCGACTTCAACAAGAATGTTAATCTTGCTGTTGCTACCGGTCCTGTATTGAAAGTAGGTTTCTCAGATGATTATTATCTCACTACCGAAACCCGATACGGCGCGGACGGTGAAGCATATCGCGACCACTTTTCCGGTTCGATGTACAAAGATGATTTCAATCGCGTAGATTGCGCATGGAGATTCAGTGTAGGTGTCAACTTCCTCAAACATTATTATGCAGGCTTTAGCGGTGATGTAGGTATGGTAAACCGTATCAAACATTCCAATAATGGCGCTGTCAAGATGTATGATAACCTCTTCCAGTTAAATTTGGGTTATAACTTCTAAGACGCAAAATCAATAAATATTAAAATATAATGATAAAAAGAATGAGGCTGGCAACAACCTCATTCTTTTTTATGAATGTATCAAACCAGCATAGCAGGAAGCGAATATAATCGGGCGAAAGCAAGCCTGCAGAGCAAGTAGCGTACATAATCGGGCGAAAGCAACCCTGCAGAGCAAGTAGCGTACATAATCGAGCGAAAGCAAGCCTGCAGAGCAAGTAGCGTACATAATCGAGCGAAAGCAAGCCTGCAGAGCAGGCATTCAGCATAGGCACGTATCAGCAAAAATCTTTGATTTTTGCTGGTGCGTGTACCCGTGAAGCCCCACCCCATACTCACGTGCCGCGTTAGCGGTACTTCAGAAAACGGAGAATACATCTTGAGAAGTGCTGAAGTACCGCTAACGCGGCACGATTTGGTGTGTGAGGGAGCGGGTACACGCACCAGCGAAAAGGCTCATGCCTTTCCTCTGATACGTGCCTATGCTGAAATCCCGCTACGCGGGATGATCGCCCCAAACCGTTTTATATATACTACGTTCTTACAATTCTATATAACCCATCATAGTTGTCGGAATAAGATTCAAAGTAAGTCTTTAACACTTTAACAGGGTTCGGTACTTGACCCAGAAGAGGGGTAATAATATGTTATAAAAAAGGTTTCAAATAAAATAATTCAAATAATTTTGAAGATTATGGATTATATATTATATTTGTCAAAAATCTCAGAGAGTTTTCAATAAGATAGATTATGAAATACCTGATGAGAAGTAATCGAGAATTATAAACCATAAATTCTAATATCTAACTTCAGACATGAAGAAACACAATTTTTATGCCGGTCCTTGTATCCTGGCTCCCGAAGTAATTAAGAACACTGCAGACGCAATTATCAACTTTGCTGATACAGGTCTTTCTGTACTTGAGGTATCTCACCGTTCTAAAGAATTTGTTGCAGTATGTGAAGAAGCACGTAAACTTGTAGCCGAACTTCTTGAACTCCCCGAAGATTACAAAGTACTTTTCCTCGGTGGTGGTGCAAGTCTACAATTCTGTATGGTTCCCTTTAACCTTCTAAAAACAAAGGCTGCATATACAGATACCGGTACATGGGCTCATAATGCTATTAAAGAGGCTAAACTTTTTGGAGAGGTTGAAGTACTCGGTTCTTCGAAAGATGAAAATTATTGCTATATCCCCAAGGATTTTGTTATCCCCTCTGATGTAGATTATTTCCACTATACTTCAAATAATACAATCTATGGTACCGAAGTTCGTAAGGATTACGATAGCCCTGTACCTGTAGTTTGCGACATGTCTTCTGATATATTCTCCCGTGTATTTGATCCTACTAAATACGGTTTGATCTATGCCGGTGCTCAGAAGAATCTCGCACCCGCCGGTGTAACTCTGGTTATTGTTAAGGAGTCACTGCTCGGCAATGTAGACCGTGAGATTCCCACAATGCTTGACTACCGCACACATATCAAGAAGGATACCATGTTTAATACACCTCCGGTACTCCCGATATATTCTGCGCTTCAGACTCTTAAATATTATAAAGCACAAGGCGGAGTGAAGGCACTTCAGGAGCATGACGAGATCAAGGCTAAGCTGCTTTATGATGAGATCGACCGCAACAAACTGTTCCGTGGTACAGTTGCAGAAGAGGATCGCTCTATCATGAACGTATGCTTCGTAATGAATCCCGACTATGCTGAACTCGAAAAAGACTTCTTTGACTTCGCTACATCCAAGGGTATCGTAGGTATCAAGGGTCACCGCTCAGTAGGTGGATTCCGTGCTTCTCTCTATAACATGCTTCCCAAAGAGAGCGTACAGGTACTTATCGATACAATGAAAGAATTTGAAGCAAAACATTAATCTCTCGTAATAGTAAAAGATGAAAATACTGGTATTTACAGAGAAGCCCTTTGCTCAAAATGCTGTAAAGGCGATAGAGAATACAATCAATGCTTCAGGCAATGAACTGGAACTTGTAGAACGTGGTACACGTGCGGATCTTCTTGAAGCCGTAAAGGATGCTGAAGGTCTCATAGTACGCAGCGATGTAATTGACGCTGAGGTTATGGATCGCGCACCGAAACTGAAAGTTATAGTTCGCGCCGGTGCAGGTTATGACAATATCGATCTTGAGGCAGCCACCAAGCATGGTATTTGCATTATGAACACTCCCGGTCAGAACTCAAATGCAGTAGCCGAATTGGTATTCGGTATGGTAGTGATGATGTGCCGTAATCAGTATAACGGTACTTCCGGTTCCGAATTGAAAGGTAAGTCATTAGGTATCTATGCATTCGGCCAAGTAGGTCGAAATGTTGCCCGCATTGCCAAAGGTTTTGATATGAAGATTGAGGCTCTTGATAAGTTTGTGCCCGATGCTGTAATGGAAGCAGAAGGTGTAAAGCCTCTCCACGATGTGAAAGAACTTTTCTCACAGAATGATTTCGTATCACTTCATATCCCTGCTACTGCAGAAACTAAGAATTCTATCGGCTATGATTTAGTGATGATGATGCCTAAAAACGGTGTTCTTATCAATACTGCACGTAAAGAAGTAATTGATGAGGAAGGCTTGATTAAGGCACTCGAAGAGCGTCCGGATCTGCGTTATGTTTCAGACATTCGCCCCGCTGCTGCCGAAGAATTTGAGAAAAAATTTGCCGCACGTGTATTCTTCACTCCCAAAAAGATGGGAGCCCAGACCGCAGAGGCTAATTTTAATGCCGGTGTCGCTGCCGCTGAGCAAGTGATAGCATATCTAAAAGACGGCTGGAATAAATATCAGGTAAATAAATAATTATTTATCTTTGAGCATTAATATTCACCCTTCTCCCTGATCAGGGAGAAGGGTATTTTTATGTAAGGTAGGGCAAAAGTGGCTTAAATTTGTTATATTTGCATATAAGTAATAATACAATATCACTAAAAAATGCTGATATGTATTTAGAGAGTGTTTGAATTTAAACCAAATTTAATATTCAGAGAGTTTTAGAAATTTTTGATTTTATC